>JAEWEK010000125.1 GCA_023389425.1 Pseudomonadota bacterium
GGAGATCAAGACGCTGATCGAGGTGTCGGTGCAGGAAGTGCGCAACGGCAGCGGCCTGGTGAACAAGGCCGGCTCGACGATGCAGGAAATCGTCACCAGCGTGCGCGAAGTGAGCACGCTGATGCAGGACATCGCGCTGGCCACCACCGAACAGGAGGCCGGCATCAACCAGCTCGGCCAGGCCATCAGCGACATGGACACTATGACGCAGCAGAACGCGGCCCTGGTGGAGGAAGCGGCCGCCGCCAGCGAGGCGATGCGCGAGCAGGCGCAGCAGCTGGAGCAGGTGGTCAGCGTGTTCCAGCTGGAGCAGGATGCGAGTGTGCACGCGCTGCCGCGCAGGGCGGGCGGCAGTGGACGCGGCCTCGCGCTGGCTGCGTAAGCGCGGGCGCTCGCAAAAAAATTGACCGTCGTTCCCGCGCAGGCGGGAACCCCATTTTCTCCGCGTAGCCGATCAGTTCAGCGTTAGCGGTCACGCACGCAAATGGGGTCCCCGCCTTCGCGAGGACGACGTGGTATCTGAGTTGCTCAGCTCTTCTCGTCGCGCTTGTACTCGTGGTACTTGCGCGCGTCCCCGCGCACCAGGTCGGCAGGATACTTGGCGCGGTTGATCACCATCTTTTCTTCCACCGCGGCGGCCAGGTCGACGTCCAGCTTGTCGGCCAGCCGCACCAGGTACACCAGCACGTCGGCCATCTCGTGCCGCACCTCGACCAGCTTGGCCTCGCCCAGTTCCCCGGGCCGGCCGTCGCGCAGCCACTGGAAATGCTCGAGCAGCTCGGCCGCCTCGACCGCCAGCGCCGACGCCAGGTTCTTCGGCGTGTGGAACTGGTCCCAGTCGCGCTCGTCGACGAAGACGCGTATCAGCGCGCGCAGCCGCGCCAGCTCGCTCACGCCGGGGTCCAGCCGTCGGCGTAGCGCGCCAGCAGTTTCTCGTAGCGCTCGGCAAGTTCGTCGCCGCTCGAGACCGTCATGCCCAGGTCGCGCAGCAGGCCGTCCTTCAGGCCGTAGACCCAGCTGTGGATGGTCAGGTCCTGGCCGCGCTCCCATGCATCCTGCACGATGGTGGTCTGGGCGCAGTTGATGACCTGCTCGGCCACGTTCAGCTCGACCAGGCGGTCGTGCGCGGCGCCGCTCGGCAGCACGGAGCCGAGGTAGCGGCCATGCTTGTGCTTGACGTCCTGCACATGGCGCAGCCAGTTGTCGGTCAGGCCGACGCGGCGCCCGGTGAGGGCCGCGCCCACGCCGCCGCAGCCATAGTGGCCGCAGATGATCACGTGCTTGACCTTCAGCACCTCGATCGCGAACTGCAGCACCGACAGGCAGTTCAGGTCGGAGTGCACGACCACGTTGGCGACGTTGCGGTGGACGAACATCTCGCCCGGCAGCATGCCCAGCAGTTCGTTGGCCGGCACCCGGCTGTCCGAGCAGCCGATCCACATGTACTCGGGCGCCTGCTGCGCCACCAGCGATTTGAAGAAGTCGGGATCCTGTGCGACGACCGAATCGGCCCAGGCGCGGTTGCGCGCGAACAGTTCCTTGGTGATGGGTTTTGAGTTTGGCATCTGCTTCCTTCTATTGCTAACGCTACGTACCGTCGCCCCGGCGCAGGCCGGGGCCCATGCTGAGGCTCCCGGGAGCGATGGCGGCAATGCGCCGCAGCGCGTCCTGCATACTGTCCATGGGTCCCGGCCTGCGCCGGGACGACGTTGCTTGAGAGCTAACGGTTCATGCAAAAAAAACCGCCGGAGACTCGCGCCATCCAGCGGTTCGGACTTATTCGAAGAAGTCCTTCACTTTGTCCATCCAGCCCTTGCTCTGTGGACTATGCTTGGCGCCGCCTTCCTTCGTCAGGCGGTCGAATTCGCGCAGCAGGTCTTTCTGCTTGTCGGTCAGCTTGACCGGCGTTTCGACGGCGACGTGGCAGAACAGGTCGCCAGTATACCCTGAACGCACGCCCTTGATGCCCTTGCCCTTCAGGCGGAAGGTCTTGCCGGTCTGGGTGCCTTCGGGCACGGTGAACGAGACCTTGCCCGACAGGGTCGGCACTTCGATCTCGCCGCCCAGCGCGGCGGTGCTGAAGGAAATCGGCATCTCGCAGTGCAGGTCGTCGCCTTCGCGCTGGAACACCTCGTGCGGCTTGATGTGGATCTCCACGTACAGGTCGCCCGGCGGCCCGCCGTTGGTGCCCGGCTCGCCGTTGCCGGTCGAGCGGATGCGCATGCCGTTGTCGATGCCCGCCGGGATCTTCACTTCCAGCGTCTTGTTGCGCTTGATGCGTCCGGCGCCGCCGCAGGCCGCGCAGGGCTCGGGGATGATCTTGCCGCTGCCGTGGCATTTCGGGCAAGTTTGCTGGATGCTGAAGAAACCCTGCTGCATGCGCACCTGGCCGTGGCCGTGGCAGGTGGTGCACGTCACCGGCGCGCTGCCCGGCTTGGCGCCGCTGCCGTGGCAGGTGTCGCACTTGTCCCAGCTCGGCACGCGGATGGTGGTATCGAAGCCGTGGGCCGCCTGTTCCAGCGTGATTTCGAGGTTGTAGCGCAGGTCGGCGCCGCGGTACACCTGGGGACCGGCGTTGCGGCGGCCGCCGCCGCCACCGAAGATGTCGCCGAAGATGTCGCCGAAGGCATCGCCGAAGCCGCCCTGGCCGAAGCCGCCGAAGCCGCCCGCGACGCTGTTGGGATCGACGCCGGCGTGGCCGTAGCGGTCGTACGCTTCGCGCTTCTCCGGGTTGGTCAGCATCTCGTAGGCTTCCTTGACCTCCTTGAACTTCTCTTCCGCTTCCTTGTTGTCCGGATTGCGGTCAGGATGGTACTTCATCGCCAGTTTGCGATAAGCCTTCTTGATGTCCTCTTCCGAGGCAGTCTTCGCGACCCCGAGGATCTCGTAAAAATCACGCTTTGCCATGTGCGGGCACCTTGCTGTCTATCTACTAACCAAACGTTATGTGCAAAAAAACCGAGCCGAACACCAGACGGTTGCTTCGGCTCGGCATTTTACGCTGGAACGGCCGCAGCCGTTCCGCCGGACATTACTTCGCGTCCTTGACTTCCTTGAACTCGGCGTCAACCACGTCGTCCTGCTTGGCTTGCGAAGCCTGCTCGGCGCCGCCTGCCTGCGCACCCGGCTGGGCGCCGCCCGCCTGTTGCTGCTGCATATCGGCGTACATCTTCTCGCCCAGCTTCTGTGCCGAGGTGGTCAGGGCCGCGATCTTGGCGTCGATGTCCGACTTGTCGCCGTTTTTCAGGGCGCCTTCCAGGTCGGTGATCGCCGCTTCGATCTTTTCCTTCTCGCCGGCGTCCAGCTTGTCGCCGTATTCGCCCAGCGATTTGCGGGTCGAGTGGACCAGCGCGTCGCCCTGGTTGCGCGACTCGGCCAGTTCCTTCAGCTTGTGGTCCTCGGCCGCGTTCAGCTCGGCGTCCTTCACCATCTTCTGGATCTCGTCTTCCGACAGGCCCGAGTTGGCCTTGATGGTGATCTTGTTTTCCTTGCCGGTGGCCTTGTCTTTCGCGCCGACGTGCAAGATGCCGTTGGCGTCGATGTCGAAGGTCACTTCGACCTGCGGGGTGCCGCGCGGGGCCGGCGGGATGCCTTCCAGGTTGAACTCGCCCAGGCCCTTGTTACCGGCAGCCATTTCGCGCTCGCCCTGGTAGACCTTGATGGTCACGGCCGGCTGGTTGTCGTCGGCGGTCGAGAACACCTGCGAGAACTTGGTCGGGATCGTGGTGTTCTTGTGGATCATCTTGGTCATCACGCCGCCCAGGGTTTCGATGCCCAGCGACAGCGGGGTCACGTCCAGCAGCAGCAGGTCCTTGCGGTCGCCGGCCAGCACCGAGCCCTGGATCGCCGCGCCGACGGCGACGGCTTCGTCCGGGTTGACGTCCTTGCGCGGGTCCTTGCCGAAGTACTCCTTGACCTTCTCCTGCACCTTCGGCATGCGGGTCATGCCGCCGACCAGGATGATGTCGTCGATGTCGGAAACCTTGATGCCGGCATCCTTGATCGCGGTGCGGCACGGCTCGATGGTGCGCTCGATCAGTTCCTCGACCAGGGCTTCCAGCTTGGCGCGGGTGATCTTCAGGTTCAGGTGGACCGGGGCGCCGTTGGCCATCGCGATGTAGGGCTCGTTGATCTCGGTCTGCTGCGACGACGACAGCTCGATCTTCGCGCGCTCGGCCGAGGCCTTGATGCGCTGCAGGGCGATCGGGTCCTTCGACAGGTCCAGGCCGTTGATCTTCTTGAATTCGTCGATGATGTAGTCGATCACGCGCTGGTCGAAGTCTTCGCCGCCGAGGAAGGTATCGCCGTTGGTCGACAGCACTTCGAACTGCTTCTCGCCTTCGACGTCGGCGATCTCGATGATCGACACGTCGAACGTGCCGCCGCCGAGGTCATACACGGCGATCTTGCGGTCGCCCTTTTCGGTCTTGTCCAGGCCGAAAGCCAGCGCGGCCGCGGTCGGCTCGTTGATGATGCGCTTGACGTCCAGGCCCGCGATGCGGCCGGCGTCCTTGGTGGCCTGGCGCTGCGAGTCGTTGAAGTAGGCCGGCACCGTGATCACGGCCTCCAGCACTTCTTCGCCGAGGTAGTCTTCGGCGGTCTTCTTCATCTTGCGCAGCACTTCGGCCGAGATCTGCGGCGGGGCCAGCTTCTTGTCGCGCACCTGGACCCAGGCGTCGCCGTTGTCGGCCTTGATGATCTCGTAGGGCATCAGCTTGATGTCCTTCTGCACTTCTTTTTCGTCGAACTTGCGGCCGATCAGGCGCTTGACGGCGAACAGGGTGTTCTTCGGATTGGTGACGGCCTGGCGCTTGGCCGGCGCGCCGACCAGGATCTCGCCATCGTCCTGGTAAGCGATGATCGACGGCGTGGTGCGCGCGCCTTCAGCGTTCTCGATCACCTTCGGCTGGCCGTTTTCCATGATGGCGACGCAGGAGTTGGTGGTCCCCAGGTCGATAC
>JAEWEK010000240.1 GCA_023389425.1 Pseudomonadota bacterium
ATCCGTCGTCCCCGCGCAGGCGGGGACCCATAGACAGCACGAGCAATCGCAACGCAAGCTCAGCATGGATCCCCGCCTGCGCGGGGACGACGTATTAAGGCTAGTGGTGCTGAAAAAGCCGCATAAAAGAAAACGGCGACATCTCATCGATGCCGCCGTCTGCCGGGGCGAAGCGCAGGCTTACACGAAAGCGGCCAGCGCGCCCTTCATTTTCTTCAGCGCCGCCGCTTCGATCTGGCGAATGCGCTCTGCCGACACGCCGAACTCCTCGGCCAGCGTGTGCAGCGTGGCGCCCGAGCCGTCGTCGTTGGCCAGCCAGCGCGCCTCGATGATGCGGCGCGAGCGCGGGTCGAGCTTGGACAGCGCCGTCTCCAGCCCTTCGGATTGCAGGCGGGTGACCTGTTCCGCTTCCAGCACCTTGGTCGGCTCGCTGTTCTCGGACGACAGGTAGGCGATCGGGGCGAACTTGTCGTCCTCGTCGTCGTTCGGCGCTTCGAGGGCGATGTCGTGGCCCGACAGGCGGGTTTCCATCTCGATCACTTCCTCGCGCTTCACGTCCAGCATCTTCGCCAGCTCGTCCACCTGCTGCGGCGACATCGTGTCCAGCCCCTGCTTGTTGGAACGCAGGTTGAAGAACAGCTTGCGCTGGGCCTTGGTGGTTGCGACCTTGACCAGGCGCCAGTTCTTCAGGATGTACTCGTGCATCTCGGCCTTGATCCAGTGCATTGCGTACGACACGAGCCGCACGCCCTGGGTCGGGTCGAAACGCTTGACCGCCTTCATCAAGCCGATATTGCCTTCCTGGATGAGGTCGGCGTGCGGCAGGCCGTAGCCGAGGTAGCCGCGCGCGATCGACACCACCAGGCGCAGGTGCGACAGCACCAGCTTTTGCGCGGCGTCGAGGTCGTTCTGTTCCCGCAGCCGGGTGGCCAGCGAAACTTCTTCCTCATGGGAGAGCATCGGCAGACGGTTGACCGCGGAAATATACGCGTCGATGTTGCCGAGATTGCCGGTGAAACCCAGTCCCAGTGCACGAGTGCCAACTGGAACCAGTGCGGATTGTGCGGACATAGTCAATTCCCTCTTGAGTAATCGGTGCTGCGACTTCAACTTACCGTGGACAGCGCCCCGCAGGCACGACTGTTACGGTTGCTTACTTGCTTGCATGCTGGCCCGGCTTATGCTTTGGCCGGGCTGTCGTCATATATTAGCACTCTCGCTCGGTGAGTGCCAATCGACCAAATTAATCGCTGCGATAGCGTTATGTGTTGCTCTACGGAACTTCTGAAGTGACGGACTTACTGTAGAGCAGGGAATTGCGGTGCGCTTGATTTACGTCAACCGTGCGCGTTCTGAATTTGGATGATGCACAGCTTACGGCGTCCTACTCCGGCTATCTGTTGGATGCCGCACGTTTTCGCGTGTTCCGTAAGCTGTTGATTTGCAAGGGCTAACTATACACTGTCTAGCATAAACATGCTACCTGCGCGCATGTTTTTAAGGCTGGCTTAAGTATTGATGGGGAAGGTGGGCCGTTTGGAGAAACGTTCGTTCCCGCGGCGGCGGGAACGACGGTCGGATTACGAGAGACGGGAGAGGTGGCGCTGTACCGACAGCATGGCGCCAAGCAGTCCCAGGCCGGCGCTGATCGCCAGCAGGGCCGCGATATCGATCGGCGGCAGGGCGGCCAGCTGGAACTCGGACGCGTACAGCCGCGCGAATTCCGCGATCGCCGCGTTCAGCGGATGCAGCGACAGCGCGACCGCGCCCAGGGCCACCGCGCCGGCGCACAGGCCGAGCAGGGCGCCGGTGTAATAGAAGGGCCGGTGGATGAAGCCATCGGTCGCGCCCAGCAGCTTGGACACGGCGATCTCCTCGCGCTGGGTCAGCACCTGCAGCCGGATCGTGTTGAACACCACCGCGATCACCACCGTGCCGAGCGTGAGCGCGAGCAGCAGCAGCATCAGGCGCAGCACGCCGAGCAGGGCGGCCAGGCGCTTGACCCAGGCCGAATCGACCTGCACGGTGTCGACTTCCGGGATCGCGCGCAGCGAGTCGGCGATCTGGTCGACGTGGGCCGCGTCCCTGGTGCTGGTCACATTCTGCAGTTGCAGCACGTAGCTGTCGGGGAGGGGATTCTCGCCCAGCGCGCCCAGCACGTCGGTCAGGCCGCTCTTGTCCTTCAGCGTTTCCAGCGCCTTCTCGCGCGGGACGAACACGATCTTGGCATTGGCGCCGCTGATCGAGCGCAGCTTGCCGGCCAGGGCCTGCGACTGTTCGCGCGCCGTCTCGCTCTTCATGAACACGCTGATCTCGGGATCGACCGACAGCTGCTCGGACATCGGCCTCACGTTGTCGAGCAGGGTGACGCCGGCGAACGGCAGCGTGAGCGCGATCGCCACCACCAGCACGTTGAACAGGAAGCTGCCCGGCGCCGAGCGCACGTGGCCCAGCGCGGCCTTGATGCCGAAGCGTTGTTGGCGCAGCCAGGTATTCATTGCGCGCCTCCCGCGATCTGTCCTTGTTCGAGCCGGATCACGCGGCCAGCCGCGCCCAGCACCATGTCGTCGTGGGTCGAGATCATGCAGGTCACGCCGACCGAATTGAAGGCGCGCAGCGCGTCGATCACGCGGTCGGCGGCGGCGCGGTCCAGGTTGGCCGTCGGTTCGTCGGCCAGGATGATCTGCGGGCGGTTGACGATGGCGCGCGCCACCGCCACGCGCTGCTGCTCGCCGCCGGACAGCTCCATCGGATGCGCATGCGCGCGCTCGAGCAGGCCGACGCGGTCCAGCGCGGCGCGGGCGCGCTGCTCCGCTTCCGAGGTCGATGCGCCAGTCACCAGCAGCGACAGCATGACGTTGGCGAGGATGCTGCGGTCGTTCAGCAGCCGCTGCTGCTGGAAGATCAGGCCCAGGTTCCGGCGCAGGAAAGGCACGCCGGCGCGTTTCAGCTTGCCGACGTCCTGGCCGTTGACGATCACGCGGCCGGAGGTGGGACGCTCGACCGCGGCGATCATTTTCAGCAGGGTCGACTTGCCGGCGCCGGAGGGGCCGGCCAAGAAGACCAGCTCACCCTTGCCGATATTGAGGGAGACGTCGCGCAGCGCGAAAGCGTCGGTGGAGTATTTTTTGGAGACGGCCGCAAATTCGATCATAGGTCCTTATCCGAGCAGCGCTTCGACGAATTCGTCAGCCTTGAAGGGCTGCAGGTCGTCCAGCTTTTCGCCCACGCCAATGAAGTACACCGGTACCGGCCGCGTACGCGCGATCGCCGCCAGCACGCCGCCCTTGGCGGTGCCATCGAGCTTGGTGATGACCAGGCCCGTGAGCTGCAGCGCGTCGTCGAAGGCCTTCACCTGGGCCAGCGCATTCTGGCCGGTATTGCCGTCGATGACCAGCACCACTTCGTGCGGTGCGCCGTCCATGCCCTTGCCGATCACGCGCTTGATCTTGCGGAGTTCTTCCATCAGGTGCAGCTGGGTCGGCAGGCGGCCGGCGGTATCGACCATGACCACGTCCATGCCGCGCGCCTTGCCCGACTGGACCGCGTCGAAGGCGACGGCGGCCGGATCGCCCGAGGCCTGCGAGACCACGGTCACGTTGTTACGCTGGCCCCAGACCTGCAACTGCTCGCGCGCGGCGGCGCGGAAGGTGTCGCCGGCGGCCAGCAGCACCGATTGTTCGTAGCGCTGCATGTGCTTGGCCAGCTTGCCGATGGTGGTGGTCTTGCCGGCGCCGTTGACGCCCGCGATCATCATCACCAGCGGCTCGTAGCGGCCCAGTTCCAGCGGCTTCTCGAGCGGGCGCAGCATCTCGGTCATCAGCTCCTTGAGCGCGGCCTTCACCTGCACGGCCTCCAGCAGCTTCTCTTCCTTCACCTTGCGGCGCAGGTTCGACAGCAGGAAGTCGGTCGCGTCCATGCCGGCGTCGGCCATCAGCAGCGCCGATTCGAGTTCTTCGTACAAGTCCTCGTCGATGCGCGCGCCGACGAACAGCAGCGACAGGTTGCTGGAGGTCTTGGCCAGGCCCGCCTTCAGGCGCGCCATCCAGGATGTCTTCTTTTCCGCTTCGGTGGTCGGGCGCTCGGCGGTTTCGGGGAACAGCTCGGCTACCGGCGCGGTGGCGGGGAAGGGCGTCGGGGCCGGGGTAGGCACCGGGGTAGGCGCAGGCGTTGGTGCCGCGGTCGGTGCGAGCGTTGGGGCCGGGGTCGGAGCGACGGTCGGTGCGGGCGTCGGGGCCGCGGTCGGAGCGACGGTCGGCGCAGGCGTCGGGGCCAGGGTCGGCGCCGGCGTCGGAGCGAAAGTCGGCGCGGCAGTCGGGACCGGGCTTGGGGCAAACGTCGGTGCCGGCGCCGGTGCCAAGGTCGGCGCAGGTGTCGGCGCGACGGTCGGCGCGGCCGTCGGTTCCGGCGTCGGGGCGGGTTCGGCGCCACCGCCGAACAGGCGGCGCAGGAAGGAAGGCTCGGCCGCAGCCGGCTCGGCAGGCGCTTCCGGGGCCGCGCTGGCCTCGACGGTTGGCTCTTCCGATTTTTTACGCTTAAAGAAACTGAACATTGGAATGTGAGAAGGCGGGTACTGCGCGCGCCACCATCATGAGGGGCGCCGGAACAGGGTCGCGCGTATTTTACCAGAGCAGGACATTGATTCCTGCCGGCAGCGAACCGGTCCCTGAGAACTAACTGAACTGACCAGCATCCAACGTAGGTCGCAACTCAACCGTATCGGCGCTGGAAATTACGATAGGAGTGGTATAGATTGGGAACTAACAAGAACAAAAATGGCGAGTGAGGGACTGATCGTGAAACCTTCCGATTTTTTCAGGCGGCTCATTACCGGCGACCACCCGGAGGGCGGCGCCGCCGCCGTGCGCAACGTCATCGTCTGGCTGTTCATCGCCCTGGTGGCCACCTTCCTGACCGTGCCATCCGACCCGCCCAGTATTTTCGACAAGCCCTTGCCGATGCCTGAAATTGGCCTAAAGTAATTCCAGCGGGCTTGTCGGCTTACCGGGCTTGCTTCGCCGCGGCGGCGTTCTTGCGGATCGTCTCCAGGGTCGCGTTCGGCGTAATCAGGTTGCCGTCATAGCGCAACTCGATCAGTGCCGGCAGCGCCTGCTCGCGGGTAAACTTCACCGCGCGCTCCAGGGCGGCCGCAAAATCGGCCGTCTTGTCGACCACTTCGCCGTGCCCGCCATAGGCCCGGGCCAGCGCCGCGAAGTCCGGGTTGTGCAAGCCGGTGCCGGATACGCGGCCCGGATACTCGCGTTCCTGGTGCATGCGGATGGTGCCGAACATATTGTTATTGAACACGATCATCAGCGTGCCCGCGCGATATTGCACGGCGGTTGCAAGTTCCTGCCCGGTCATCATGAATTCGCCGTCGCCCGCAAAGGTCACCACAGTCCGCTCCGGGTCGATGATCTTGGCCGCGACGCCGGCCGGCACCGCGTAGCCCATCGCGCCGCTGGTCGGCGCCAGCTGGGTGCGCATGCCGCCGTAACGGAAGAAGCGGTGCGCCCAGGTCGCGTAGTTGCCGGCGCCATTGGTAATGATGGTGTCGTGCGGCAGCGTCGCCATCAGCTGCTGCACCAGCTGCCACAGGTCGAGCGGGGCATTGCCGTCGCCGAAGATCGGCGGCTGCACTTGCCACGCGGCCAGTTCCGCCTTCGCTTCGGCTACCGTGTGGCGCCAGGCGCTCGCGTCCACCGGCGCCATCGCGGCCAGCATCGCCGCCGCCTGCGGTGCGCCGCTGGCGATCATCAGCTCGGCCTGGTAGACGCTGCCCAGTTCCTCGGCATCGGTGTGGATGTGGACCAGGCGCTGGCGCGGCACCGGTGCTTCCAGCAGCGCGTAGCCGCTGGTGGTCATTTCGCCGAGGCGCGGGCCGAAGGCAATGACGAGGTCGGACTCGCGCACGCGCGCGGCCAGCTTGGGGTTGATGCCGATGCCGACATCGCCCACGTAGTGCGGATGGTCGTTGTCCAGCAGGTCCTGGAAGCGGAAGGCGCAGGCCACCGGCAGGTGGTTGGC
Source organism: Pseudomonadota bacterium (assembly GCA_023389425.1). Lineage (GTDB taxonomy): Bacteria > Pseudomonadota > Gammaproteobacteria > Burkholderiales > Burkholderiaceae_D > Telluria. The sequence continues at coordinate 6,028 of JAEWEK010000240.1, forward strand.
CTCGGCGAAGCGCTGGACGTCGGCGCAGGCTTGCGGCGTCCACGTGGCGCCGCCCAGCAGCAGGATCGGTTTCGTCGATTGCGCCAGCATGGCGCGCAGGGTGTCGATCTGGGCGGCCGACGGCGAGGCCTGCACCGGCTGGTAGCGGCGGGTGTCGGCCACGGCCGCCTTGGCCACCAGCATGTCTTCCGGCAAGGCCAGCACCACCGGACCGGGCCGGCCGCTGGTCGCCACCTGGAAGGCGCGGGCGAGGTATTCCGGAATCCGGTCGGCGCGGTCGATCTGCGCCACCCACTTGGCCATCTGGCCGTACATGCGGCGGTAGTCGATTTCCTGGAAGGCTTCACGGTCCATGAAGTCGGTGCCGACCTGGCCGATGAACAAAATCATCGGCGTCGAATCCTGGTAGGCAGTATGCACGCCGATCGACGCATTGGTCGCCCCCGGTCCGCGGGTGACGAAGCAGATGCCCGGCTTGCCCGTCATCTTGCCGTAGGCCTCGGCCATGAAGGCCGCGCCGCCTTCCTGGCGGTTGATGATGAAGCGGATGTCCGAATCGTGCAGCGCATCCAGTACGTCCAGGTAGCTTTCGCCGGGCACGCCGAAGGCGATCTCGACGCCGTGGACGTTGAGCGCGTCGACCAGGATCTGGCCGCCGGAGCGGGTTGGGTGCGTCATGGTTCGGTCATCCTTGATGATTTGGCATCCGGCGATTCTATGCGAGCCGATCCGTAGCGGCTTTTGAAATGGCGACACCAATTTATATAAAACGGGGCGGCCGCGGTCCCCCATCGGTTACAATGCCGGGGTGAAGCAGGCCAGGCAGCCGCTGGCCGGCACCGCAAGGTGCCGGCGGGAGGAAGGTCCGGACTCCACAGAGCAGGGTGACGGTTAACGGCCGTCCGTCGAAAGTTCCTTCGGGAATATAAGGCGAGGAATAGGGCCACAGAGACGAGCGTATTAAGTTACGGTGAAACGCGGTAACCTCCACCTGGAGCAATTCCAAATAGGCACGCGTTGATGTTGCTCGCGGAGCGTGCGGGTAGGAAGCTTGAGCGCCGGAGTAATTCGGCGCCTAGAGGAATGGCTGTCATAGCGGGCAACCGCCGTAACAGAATCCGGCCTATCGGCCTGCTTTACATTGAATTCACGCCGGCGCGCCGGCGGCCCCGGAGGCATTGATGCGGCAATTCATCCTTGCCCTCGACCAGGGCACGACCAGTTCGCGCGCCATCCTGTTCGATCGCGACGGCCGCGTGGTGGCCATCGCGCAGCAGGAATTTCCCCAGCATTTCCCCCAGCCCGGATGGGTCGAGCACGACGCGCGCGACATCTGGAACAGCCAGCTCGGCTGCGCGCGCGCGGTGCTGCGCGAGGCCGGCATCGGCGCGCAGCAGGTCGCGGCGATCGGCATCGCCAACCAGCGCGAGACCACCGTCGTCTGGGACCGCGTCACCGGCGAACCCATCGCACGGGCCATCGTCTGGCAGGACCGGCGCACCGCAGATGCGTGCGAACAATTGCGCATCGAGGGCAGGGCCGAACTCATCCAGCGCAAGACAGGGCTCGAGCTCGATGCCTATTTTTCCGCGACTAAATTGAACTGGCTGCTGGACAATGTTCCCGGCGCACGGGCGCGTGCCGGGAACGGCGAACTCGCCTTCGGCACCATCGACAGCTGGCTCGCCTTCAAACTGTGCGGCAGGCATGTGACCGACGTCAGCAATGCTTCGCGTTCCATGCTGTTCAACATCCACACGCTGCGCTGGGACGAGGAATTGCTCGCGCTGTTCGGCGTGCCGGCCGCCATGCTGCCCGAAGTGGTGTCGAGTTCGGAACAAATCGGCATGACGAATGTCGAATGGCTGGGATGCGCGATTCCGATTGCCGGCATCGCTGGAGACCAGCAGGCCGCGACGTTCGGGCAGGCTTGCCACCGCCAGGGCATGGTCAAGAATACCTATGGCACCGGCTGCTTCATGCTCATGCACGCGGGCGGGCAGCCGCCGCAATCGCATAACCGGCTGCTCGCCACGATCGGCTGGCGGATCGATGGGCGCACAGACTATCTGTTGGAAGGCAGCGTGTTCATGGGCGGCGCCACCGTGCAGTGGTTGCGCGACGGCCTCGGCATCATCAAGCAGTCGTCGGACGTGGAGGCGCTCGCGACCAGCGTGCCCGACACTGGCGGCGTCATGCTGGTGCCGGCATTTGCAGGGCTGGGAGCGCCGCACTGGGATCCGTATGCGCGCGGCACCATTGTCGGCATGACGCGCGGAACCACCGCGGCCCATATCGCCCGCGCCGCCGTGGAGGCCATTGCCTACCAGAGCGCCGAGCTGTTGCAGGCAATGCAGAAAGATGTCGACTGCCCTGTGGCCGAGGTGCGCGCCGATGGCGGCGCCGCCCGCAATGATTCGCTGATGCAGTTCCAGGCCGACTTGCTCGGCGTGCCGGTGGTGCGTCCGCAGGTCACCGAAACGACGGCGCTGGGCGCTGCCTGTCTGGCCGGCCTGGCCGTCGGCTTCTGGCAGTCGCGCGATGAAATCGCCGAGCAGTGGCATGTCGACCGGCGCTTCGAACCGGCGATGCCGCCCGAACGGAGCGCGGCACTGATGGCGAGCTGGCGCCGCGCGGTGGAAGCCGCCAAATCCTGGGCGGCGTGAACCCTCAATCGACCGTGTTGGCGAACTCGCCCGGCGTGACGGTGCCGGCGACCGTGGCACCGGCCGGCGCCGGCGGATAGAGCCAGCTGAACAGCAGCGTGGCGGCCGCGGCACCCAGCAGTTCCGCGATGACATAGCCGGGAGCATCGACAGGACGGATGCCGGCAACGGTGTCGGTCGCCATGCGCGCCAGCGTCAGCGCCGGATTGGCGAAACAGCTGGAGGAGGTGAACCAGTAGCCCGCGACGATGTAGGCGGAAACGGCGAACGGCGTCAGCGACGGCCGGCTGCGCGAGCAGCCCATGATGACGGCGATCAGGCCGAAGCTTGCGACGAACTCGCTCCACCACAAGGCCGGTCCCGCCCGCAGGTGCTGCGATGCCTCGAACAAGGGCAAGCCGAACATCCGGTGCGCGATCGCGACGCCGGCGAAGGCGCCAATCACCTGCACGACGATATAAGGCAGCACTTCGCGCCTGGGCACATTGCGCTGCCATGCCTCGGATAAAGTGACGATGGGATTGAAATGCGCACCGGAGATGGTGCCGAAGGTCAGGATCAGCGCCAGCAGGCCGGCGCCGGTCGCCAGCGTATTGCAGAGCAGGGCGAGCGCGACATTTCCGCCGGCAAGTTTGTCGCCCATGGTGGCGGAGCCGACCACGACTGCGAGCAGCATTGCCGTCCCAACTCCTTCCGCGACGAGGCGGCGTTCAACACTCATACTGCTGTCTCCCCGATCCTGCGCACGGCCGCGCGTGCCGAGTCATCGGCAATCTGATCCCATGGCAAGTCGACAAAAAGTTGCATCCGCGCCCGGATTTGCTGGAACACGTGCTCGAACGCGGCGCGCTTGTCATCGTCGCTGCCCTCGACCGCGGCAGGATCCTCGAAGCCCCAGTGCGCGGTGGCTGGATGGCCCGGCCACAACGGGCAGGCCTCGCCGGCGGCATTGTCGCAGACGGTGATGATGAAATCCATGCGCGGCGCGTCGGGGAGGGCGTATTCGTCCCAGCTCTTGCTGCGCAGCTGAGCGGACGGGTAGCCGATCGCGTCCAGCTTTTCGATCGCAAACGGATTCACCTTGCCGGTCGGCGCGCTGCCGGCGCTGTAGCCGGTGAAGCGTCCCCGGCCCATGACCGTCGCCAGCGCTTCCGCCATGACGCTGCGGGCGGAATTGCCGGTGCAGAGAAAGAGCACCTTGTATTGTTTGTCGATCATGATGGTCAGCAGCAATTGCCTTTGGGGCCGCAGGAGGGGGCGGCGTCGATCGCGGGCACGCAGCAAGGCGTTGCTTGGTCCGGACGCTCGCCGGAGCCGGCTTGTTCGCCGTATACTGGAATGCTGTCCAGGGTGTGAAAGGTTTCCCAAGCGATGCCGCTGGGGTCCTGCACCCAATATTTGTCGGACTTCGCGTAGCAGCATGCGGCGCCGGTCTGCTCGACCAGGCCGGTGCGCAGCGTCGACAGGCGGGCCTGCATTTCCGCCAGTTCGTCGCCGGATTCGACCTGCATGCCCAGATGATTGACGCCGCTGGCGCGGTCGCGCACCGAAATCGCGAAATTGATGCGTGGATCGTCCAGCATCCATTTCGCGTAATCCCGTTTGACGACGCTGGGCTCGGTGGCGAACATGCCGGAATAAAACTTGATGCTGTCCGCCAGATTGTCGACGGCGACATGGACGTGGAAGCGTTTCATGCGCATTCTCCTTGCGTTGAACAGGTGGAAGGGCTGGGCGAGCAAGGCGTGCCGCCGCAGCAGTTTTCGGTGAGGAAGGAAATCAGGCCGTTCATCGCCGCGAAGTTGGCTGAATAGATGAGCGAGCGGCCGGCCTTGGCCTGGTGCACCAGCCCGGCGTGGGTCAGTTCCTTCAGATGGAAGGACAGCGAGGACGGCGGAATGCCGAGCGCTTCCGCGATGCGGGTGGCCGCCATGCCGTCCGGCCCAGCCTGCACCAGCAGGCGAAACACCGCCAGCCGCGATTCCTGGGCGAGGGCGGCAAGTGCTGCCACAACGGTTGAATGGTCCATGGTCGAGCCGCTCTAGAATCATTAATTTGATAATATTGGAAGTATCGAATTAATGCAAGGGAAATCATCGTGCGACAATGCCGTACAACACATCGTTTGGGAGATCGGCCGTGATTCGGGAAGCGCACGCGCAGGACGCCGCCGCAATTGTCGCGATCTACAACCATTATGTCCGCACCACCACCGTGTCCTTCGAGCTGGAGCCGGTGACCGCCGTCGACATGGCGCGCAGGATCGAAGCGGTGCGGGCGGCCGGCCTGCCGTGGCTGGTGGCGGAGCTGGATGGCAAGCTGGCCGGCTACGCCTACGCGAGCAAGTGGCGCGAACGCCTCGCGTACCGCAGCTCGGTCGAATGCTCGGTCTATCTCGACGCCGCAGCGCACGGACGTGGCATCGCATCGTCACTATATGAGGAGTTGCTGCGCCAACTGGCCGCGCTCGGCGTACATGCGGCCATCGGCGGCATCGCGCTGCCGAATCCGGCGAGCGTGCGACTGCACGAGAAGTTCGGCTTCGCGCAGGTCGCGATGTTTCGCGAGGTCGGCCGCAAGTTCGACCGCTGGATCGACGTCGGATACTGGCAGCGCTTGCTGTAGAAAAAGCCCGCGCCAACGGTGCGAGTGCGTCCCCTGCGTTCAGGCACAATCGCAGGAACAGGCACCGCATGGAGGCCGCTTGAAATTCCTGATCCGCTTCTTCTCGACCGTGCATGCGCTGATCGCGGTGCTGTTCACGCTGGTGTCCCTGCTGTTCCTGGTCGAGGCCGCGCGCACCGGCTGGGCCGCCGTGGGCAAGGCGCCGCTGGAAAGCGCCAACGTGGCGATCGAGGCGATCGGGCTGCTGGCGATCGCCGTGGTGTCCTTGCAGATCGCCCAGACCATCACCGAGGAAGAGGTGATCCGCGACGCCCACATCAGCGCGCCGACGCGGCTGCGTCGTTACCTGTCGCGCTTCCTGGTGGTGCTGGTGGTGGCGCTGGCCGTCGAAGGCATGGTCGGCACCTTCAAGTCGCTGCACGAAAATCCCGCGATGCTGCCTGCCGCCGCCACCGTGCTGGCCGCCACCGCCTTGCTGCTTGCGGCCTGGGGAGCGTTTATCAAATTCAATCGGGCCGCCGAAGAGCTCGAACCGGAGGCGATGGAGGAAGCGAAGAAGGAGGACGCCAAGCTGGAAGGGGGATAGATGGACATCGCGAACTTTGCCGCGTACACTCGGCTTGCCAAACGGGTAACACCCCGTGATGGGAGCAGAGCTCCGAAGAGGGCTCGACCGTGCCAACTCAAGAGGAGAGACTACGAGATGACCTTGTCCGAATCCATTCAATCCTGCTTTTCGAAATATGCGGATTTCAACGGGATTGCCCCGCGTTCCGAGTTCTGGTGGTTCACACTGTTCTGCTGGGTCGCGTCGATGATGATTAACTTCTTTGGCGGCGGCATTGCGTCCTTTATTTTCTCGCTCGCGACCCTGGTGCCGAGTTTTGCGGTGGGCGCGCGCCGGCTGCACGACACCGACCGCAGCGGCTGGCTGCAATTGCTGTTGCTGGTCCCGGTGATCGGCTGGATCTTGTTGATCGTATGGTGGGTCCAGGAAAGCAAGGCCAACCGCTACGCGAACCC
>JAEWEK010000254.1 GCA_023389425.1 Pseudomonadota bacterium
TCACGGTGCCGGGCGGCTCCGGCGGCAAGACCAAGGCCGGCGACCATGCGTTCATGATCAAGGACCCGGACGGCATGCTGGTCGAATTCGTGCAGTCGCTGCCGGACGGCGTCGAGGCCAAGGCGGCCGGCAAGTTCGCGCCGGCCACGCGCGTCTCCTCGCAGATCTACCACGTCGGCTTCCTGGTCGGGAACACCAGGAAGTCGATGGACTTCTACGGCCGCATCCTCGGCTTCCAGGAGACCTGGCGCGGCGGCTCGAACCCGAATGAGCTCAGCTGGATCAATATGCGCGTGCCGGACGGCCAGGACTACGTCGAGTTCATGCTGTACCGCCTGCCGCTCAAGCCCAACGGCTACGGCACCAAGAACCACGTCGCGCTGGAAGTCCCGGACGCGGCGGCGGTGGTCGCGACGCTGGAAGCGCGCCCCGGATTCAAGGACTACTCGCAGAAGCTCGAGGTGGCGACCGGCCGCAACGGCAAGCGCCAGGTGAACATCTTCGATCCGGACGGCAGCCGGGTGGAAGTGATGGAGCCGCACACCGTCGACGGCAAGCCGCGGCCACCGTCGGACGCGCCGCCGCCGCCCAATGTCTACGAGTGAGCGCGGCATGACGATCTCCCTTTCCCGCCGCCGCGCGCTCGCGCTGCTGGGCATGATGGGCGCCGCCGCCGCGCTGCCGCTGCAGGCGCGCGCCGCGGCACTGGCTGGCGTGCGCTTCGGCTACACGGCGATGACCTGGGGCCAGGATGACCGCCAGGCGATCGAGGACATCGCCGCCCTCGGCTTCGCCGGCATCCAGTTCCGCAACAACGTGGTGCAGGAGTTCAAGCCGGACGATCTGCGCGCGCTGCTGCAGCAGAAGGGGCTGGCGTTCGCGGCGATGTCGAGCGGCACGGTCGACATCGATGCCGATCCGGCGGCCGAGCTGGCGCGCCACCTGGACAATGCGCGCTACCTGAAGGCCTGCGGCGGCCAGTACCTGCAGCTGCTCGACAAGCTCGGGCCTTACGGCCGCCCGGTCGACAAGGCCGGCTGCGAGAAGCTGGGCCGGCTGCTGACCGAGATCGGCAAGGCGGTCGCCGGCATCGGCATCACCGCCTGCTACCACAACCACCTGGATACCCTCAGCGAAAAGCCGGAAGGGCTGGAGCTCGTGCTGGCCGCGAGCGATCCGCGCTACGTGAAGTTCGAGCTCGACACGGCGCACGCGCTGGCCGGCGGCGCCGATCCGGCCAAACTGGTGGAGCGCTACCACGACCGCCTCGCGCTGCTGCACCTGAAGGACGTGGTCGACCTGCCGGCCGACACCAAGGGCAAATATCCTTTCCAGTTCGTCGAACTGGGTCGCGGACGCGTCGATTTCGCTTCGGTGATCGCGGCGCTGGAACGGGTCGGCTTCAAGGGCTGGGCCGTGATCGAACTCGACCGGGTACCGGACAAGGGCCGCACGCCGCGCGAGTCGGCCGCGATCAGCAAGGCCTTCCTGCAGGCGCGCGGCGTACAGATCTGAACGACCGTGCGCAAGTCCGGGTCCCGCCTCGCGCGGGACTTTTACGTTTCTTTTCACCAGTTGGGCTGGGCGATGGCTGTCGGCAGGGCCGCGAAGATGTTACAGTCGAACAAGTTTACTGATATATCACTAACGCAACATCATGACAGCAGCTCGCCGCACCCGTTTCCAACTGAACGTTTTGCCCGCCCTGATCCTCGGTTGCTTCGCAAGCCAATCGCTGATGGCCCAGACCACCGTACCGGCCCAGCCGACGCCCCCGGCGGCCAAGGCACCCGCGAGCCCGGCGCCGGCCACCCCCGCCACGACCGCGCAGCCACAGCCTGAGCCGGCCAAGGACGACGAGGCCATCGCCACCATCGAGGTCGTCGCCTCGCGTCCGACCAACAAGGTGGACCGCGACGTCTACGACCTGAAGAACGACATCAGCGTCAGTAACGCCTCCGCCGCCGACATCCTGAACAACGTGCCCTCGGTGACGGTGGACCAGGACGGCAACCTGGCCCTGCGCGGCAACCAGAACGTGCAGGTGATGGTGAACGGCAAGCGCGATGCCCAGTTCCAGGGCCAGAACCGCGGCGACGCCCTGAATGCCTTCCCGGCCGAGAGCATCGAATCGATCGAGGTGATCAACGTGCCGGGCGCCGAGTTCGGCAACGAGGGCGGCAGCGGCCCGATCATCAACATCATCCTCAAGCGCAACCGCAAGGCCGGCACCCGCGGCAACCTGTCCGCCAACAAGGGCAGCGAGGACCGCTACAACGCGTTTGCCAGCGGCGAGCATGCGGATGGGCCGTACTCGATCAGCGGCAATATCGGCATCCGCAAGGACCTGCGCACCACCCATCGGGAAACCCAGCGCCAGGACCTGGACCCGCAAACCGGCAACGTCACCGGCGGCTCCAACTCGGTCAGCGATTCGCATGCGCCGCGCCAGTCGCTGTCGATGGCCACCACCTTCACCTACAATGTGGGCGAGCGCGACCAGGCCGGCGCCACCGCCAGCTTTTCGAAGCTGCAGAATTCGAGCGACAGCAGCGGCAATACCTATCGCTACGGCGCCAATCTCGCCCCGACGGCCGACTTCAGCAGCCGCTCGCACAGCGATTCCCCGGCCCAGAACTTCGGCCTCGGTGCCTCGTATGACCACAAGAGCGGCGAGCCGGGCGAGGACCTGAAGTTCGACCTGCGCTACACCGGCCAGAACAACAATTCCGATTCGGACGTGTGGTACGACTACCGACTGCGCCCGACCCGCTACACCAACAACAACCACCGCGAGACGGGCCGCCGCAACCGCATCCTCGACATCAGCACCGACTACACCCGCGTGGTGTGGGACAGCTGGCAGCTGAAGGCCGGCGGCAAGGTCGCGGACAGCAAGAACAGCAACCCGACCAACTACCTCGCCTTCAATCCGCTGACCGGCAATTACGAGCCGGTCGCGTCGCGCATCAGCGACTTCGAATCGAACGACCGCAATGCGGCCCTGTACGCGATCCTGTCGACCAAGCCGATGGACAAGCTGGCGGTGATGGGCGGCCTGCGCGGCGAGTACACCGAGCTGAACGTGCGCCAGCCGCTGCTGGGCCAGGAGAACAGGTATCACTACATGAACTGGCTGCCCAGCTTGTACGCCACCTACGATTTGAGCGACACCGGCATGCTGCAGTTCCGTTCCAGCCGCCGCATCGCGCGCCCGAACGAGCGCGACCTGAATCCGAACCTGGTCTACCTGAGCGACTTCAGCGCGCGCCAGGGCAATCCCTACCTGCAGCCGGTCAGCAACGACCTGTACGAGATCGCCTATCGCGAGCGCATCGTCGGCGTCGATTCGAGCTTCACGCTGTTCAAGCGCGTGGAGTCGCCCGTCATCAGCAACCGCAGCTATCCGCTGTCGTCCGACTCGAACGTGATCGTCACCTCGCCGGTGAACTTCGGCGCCAACGATTCGGTGGGCGTGGACCTGAACTTCAATGTGCGGCGCCTGTTCCTGGATGGCCTGTCGGCCAATCTCGGCACCACGATCAGCAACGACCACCGCGAGCGCCTGTTCAACCTGAGCACGACCCAGATGGTCGCGCAATCGATCCACCGCGAGAGCGCCAAGCTGCGCCTGGCCTACCAGATCGGCACCGAATCGCTGCAGCTGATGGTCAACCACGTGGGGCCGACGCTGAGCGGGCAGGGCGTCAACCAGGCCTTCACGATGACCAATTTCTCTTGGCAGCATCGCTTCTCGCCACAGCTGACCTTGAATATGAACGTGAATAACGTGTTTAAGGTCGGCAATATGGTGAGCGACACGGATAACGAGATCCTGCGCCTGCATTCGCTGACCATCCGCCAGCCGCGCGTGTTCAACATCGGCCTGCGCTACCAGTTCGGCGGCGTCACCGGCGATTCGCGCATCCGCAACGGCGGCACGCGCCGCAGCGACATGTTCAACGGCCCGCGCGGCGACGACCATGGCGACGGCGGCATGGGCGGCGGCAAGCAGCCGGGCGGCGGCGGCTGGGGCCGCAGTTTCTGACGGAGCAGCCCGGCAAGCGTGTCCGGGCCCCGGGGTTTTCGGTGCGATAATGCATTGCTCGCAAGAGGTGCGAACGCAGCGACGACAAGGGGGACGTGCAGTGAGCCTGTTCAGAACCAAGAACCTCGACCAGATGGTGGCGGCCAGCCGCCAGCCCGGCGGCCTGAAGAAAGTCCTCGGGCCCTTCGACCTCATCCTGATGAGCATCGGCGCCGTCATCGGCACCGGCATCTTCGTCCTCACCGGCACCGGCGCCCTCACGGCGGGCCCGGCATTGACGCTGTCTTTCGTCATCGCCGGCATCTGCTGCGGCTTCGCCGCATTGTGCTACGCGGAATTCGCGTCGACGGTGCCGGTGGCCGGCTCGATCTACACCTACAGCTACGTCACCCTCGGCGAACTGGTCGCCTGGATCATCGGCTGGGACCTG
>JAEWEK010000258.1 GCA_023389425.1 Pseudomonadota bacterium
GCGCTCCCGTGGCGGAGCCCGTCGTACAATCGACGCCACCGCCCGCCGCTGAACCCGCGCCGGCGCCGGTTGCGCCGCCGGTGCCTGGCTACCGCGTCGACATGCCGCCCTCGGCCGACATGGCGATGGACGTCGACCGCATCGACGCCAACGGCACGCACTGGACCGGCGAGGCAGATTTCAACTGGAAGCTGGGCGCCGGCGGCTATCGCGTGCAGTTCAAGGTCGGCATCCGTATCCTGTTCGCCTACATCAGCCTGCTTGATCTCACGAGCGAAGGCCAGGTCGGCGACGACGGTTTCGCGCCGGTGCTGATGACGGAGAAGCGACGCAGCCGTTCGATGACGGCCACGCATTTCAACCATCCGGATGAAACGATCACGTTCTCGGCGTCGCAGAATAAATACGCTCTGGTCGCGGGCGCCCAGGACAAGGCGAGCGTGCCGCTGCAACTGGCAGCGATCGCCCGCGCCGATCCGGGCCAGCTGAAGGGCGGCGTCGACATCCTGGTGGCGGAGGACCGCGACGCCTCGGTGTACCACTTCCAGCTGGTGGGCGAGGAAGACATCGACACCAGGCTGGGCAAGCTGCACACCTGGCACCTGACGCGCCCGCCCAAGCCGGGTTCGTACAACTCGCGGCTGGATATCTGGCTCGCGCCCGAGCAGGGCTGGTATCCGGTTAAGATCCTCAATACGGAAGCGAGCGGGGCGCTGACGACCCAGACCGCAAACAAGATTTTGATGACAGGAAGTTGATATGCGACGTAATTTGTTGACACAGGCTGGCTTGGGCATCGTGCTGGCCGCCACGCTGGCAAGCGCGTCGGCACAGGACGATCATCCGTCCCAGAAGCGCGCCTTCGACCTGCCGCCCAATGCCGACCTGACTTACCGGCTGAGCGCGCGCCAGAGCGGTTTCTCGCTCAGCGGCAAGGCGCTGATTACCTGGCGCGCCGGCGACGGCAAGTATGTGACCACGGCCGAATCGCGCGTGTCGATCCTCGGCAAGATCACCGAGAACCGCAGCCAGGGCGCGATCGACAGCTACGGCCTGGCGCCTGCCGAATTCTACGAAAAGCGTTTCCGGCACGACCCGACCACCAGCACTTTCGACCGCGCGACCAGGATCCTGCGCTTTACCGATGGCGACCAGACCTACCAGTTGAAGGGAGGGGAGCAGGATCGTAACTCCGTCACCTGGCAACTGGCGGCGCAGGCGCGTGCCGCCGGCGACAAGCTCAAGCCCGGCACGCAGTGGGCGTATTTCGTCGCCGGGCGGCATGATGCGGATCCGTGGATCTTCCGCTTCGTCAAGCGTGAAAAGGTCAGCACCCCGGCCGGCGACTTCGATGCCTGGCACGTGGTGCGCGAGGAGACCGAGGCCGTGAAAGGGCAGAAGCTCGATATCTGGCTGGCGCCGGGCCAGGAATGGTATCCGGTGAAGCTGCTGTTTAACGACGATGGGAAGGATTACGTCGAGCAGGCGGTGGAAACGATCACGAAGAAATAGCGCGGGGGCGGGGCCCCCGGGTCCTACGGCTGCTTCCGGCTGACATATTGCCAATTGTCCGCATACCATGAGGCCCGCGGTTTGCGCCTGAGCCGTGAATTACTTTGCGGTCTTCTCCTTCGCCGGGTCGAACTTCCTGCACATCCACGCCGTCATCGTCAGGTACTTTTCCATCGGAATCATGTCCATCTGCGCGCGCCGTTCCGCCAGGTGGTCCGGATCGATCATCTCGAACGGCTTCCATTCCTCTTTCGCCACGCATGCCCCCTGGGTCCCGTAGGATTGCGCTCGATGCTCGTTGTGAGCCACCCGGTCACGCAGGTAGGCGATGTCCGACTTGCGTACCTCGCCGCTCGGGATCAGGGCCTCCATTCGCGCCAGCATGTCGCGCTGCCACGCCAGGTCGTCATCCGCATGTTGCACGATCAGCCATGCCCCTTGCGCCGCGTCGTTGCCCACCATCGACAATGTCGGCCAGCCGCGCAGGCGGACGATGGCCTGCAGCTTCGCCTTGGTGGCATGTTGTATTTCACGCAATGCCGGTTCGGGCAAATTCTGGCGCAGGGCGTTCTGGTCCTGTTCGCGCAGCTCCAGCAAGACCTTCTGCAAGGCCGGGTCGCCGGCTGGCGTCTCGGCGCGCTCCTGCCGCGCCGAAGCAGCCGTCCACAGCACCAGGGCTGCCATTGCCAGGCAAGCATTCCGGATCGACCACATATGCCCTCCTGCTTGTTCTACATGCAATATTTGATTCTAGCCGAGAAATGTTGCGGATCCCCCGAAAAGACCGCCGCCCCCGCCATTTCGGTCTTTTGCCGGGCTGTAACTGGTATACTGGCGCCCCCGCGGACGAGTCTGGCCCGCCCTTACGGCGCGGCGGCACGTCGCCCCAGCAACTACCGGAACACGATGATCGACACACTGGCAGGCGCGGCCTTGGCCGCAGAACAAATACCAGCATTGGACGAAGCGGATCCGCTGCAGGCGCACTTCCACGCCGGGCTCAATCCCGAGGAAATCGGACAGGTTTACCACCTGAAGCGCGCGCAGCCGATGCTGCAGGCATTCACCGCGCTGTTCCACGGCGGCCAGGACAGCGTGACCCTGCGCCTGCTCGTCCTGCGCGAACTGGCGGCCGACACCGCGTCCGCCGCCTTCTCGCGCGCCGACATCAATACGAAGTTTGCCTACCTGATCCCGGAAAGCCTGGAGACGGTGGTGAACCGCCTGCGCACCCACGGCCTGCTGGCCTGGGACGCGCCGGCCGCGGTCTACCGCATCACGCCGATGGCGCGCAATGTGCTGGCCGCGCTCGACACCCTGTTCTCGCTCGGCCAGGCCGACGAGGAAGACGCCGACATGGGCTTTTTGCTGTCGCAGGTGGCGGGCGCGCAGGCGGTCGGCGGCGTCACCGTCGACCAGCTCAAGCACCTGCTGGGCCGCCTGACCGAGCTCACCGACGAATTCCGCGACGCCATCGCCTCGGGCTCCGAATTCCAGCTGCGCACCTCGCAGGACAAGTGGCACACGGCCTGCGACTGGGTCGAGAAGGGTTCGCTGATCCTGCGCGCGATCACCAGCGACGAGCGCGCCGATTCGGCCACGCACCGCGCCGCCCAGGCCATCGGCCGCGCCCAGAGCGCGCTATTGAACATGCAGGGCATGTTCTCGCGCGCCCTCAACCAGATCGAACGCCAGCGCGTGCACCTCGGCCAGTCCGGCCTGTCGACCACCGACGTCAAACTGTGGCTGCTCGCGCACGACGACCTGGCCAGCCTGGCCGATGGCGCGATCGACCGCCCGGTGGTCCCGATCTTCATCACGCCGGCCGAGATGATCGACGTGGCCGAGACCGAGCTGCTGGCCGAACGCGCGGTGAACGTGGGCCCGGCCGGCCTGCCGAGCGGCGAGGACGCGCCGCTGACCATCAACGACAATCCACAGATCCAGATGGAGCTCGATACCTGGATCTCGCGCCTGTCCGACTTCGCCAACCTCGGCACCTTCCCGGAGTTCACCGACGAGAGCCCGAAGCAGGTGCCGATCCAGGACTCGCTGCTGCCGGCCACCTTCGCACTGGCGTCGTACCGCGCCTCGCTGCTGCCGCTCTTGGGCGATGCGGCCGAGGCCAGCCTGCAGGGCGCGACCGCGCAGCTGGCGCGCCTGCCGATCAGCTTCGACGCCACCGACGCGATGATCGAGCTGGACGATCCTGAGGTGGCCGCGATGTCGGTCGCCACCCTCACACTCAATCTAGAAAGCGGCTCGCAACAAGATGAATGACGACGCACAAATCCTGATCGCGCGCCTGCTCACGCACCAGACCCTGCGCCGCGACGACAAGCTGGTCAAGCGCGCGCTGTCGGACGACCAGTTCCGCGCCGAACTCGATAAGCGCCTGCTCGAGTCGGGCATGAAGCTGCTCGACAACGTGTACGCCGACCACGTGACGCTGGCGCTGCACCGCGCCGTCGAACCGAAGATCTTCGGCGCCAAGGACATCTGGCAGAACAATAATTTCGGCCTCACGCGCGACGGCGTGGCGCTGCTGGTGGTGCTGTGGGCGCAGATCATCCTGCCCAAGCGCGAGCGCCAGGAGACCCACCACGTCGACGATTCGCAGAGCGACATGTTCGACAAGGACAACCCGATCCCGCGCGCGGAAGACGCCTCGATCGGCATCTCGTACACCGCGCTGCTGGCCGACTTCGGCGACAAGCTGGGCAAGAAGACGCGCATGGACATGAACCTCGGCGTGCTGTCCAAGCTCGGCTTCATCGAGCGCCGCGGCGACGTGATCCTGGAAGGCCCGCTGCTGGACCTGATGATGGACACCGACCTGCTCAAGGAGCGCATCATCAACGGCGCGCTGGCCGACGTGTTCAAGCGCGCGCCGCTGGCCATCGCGCCGACCCGCCGCAGCGCCAACGATCCGCAGATCGAGCCTGCCGCCGTCGAAGCGGAAACGATGGCCGATGCCGCAGCGGCCACCGATGCCGCGGCCGATCCCACCGACATCCAGAACTAAGGGTAGCGATGTTTCACATTAAATCACTCGAACTGGTCCACTGGGATTACTGGCAGCGCATCAAGAACATCCCGCTGGACGCGAAGATCATCACCATCGCCGGCCAGAACGGCTCCGGCAAGACCACGCTGCTGGACGCGCTGCGCACCCTGTTCGGCCTCGATTGCTCGATGGGCCGCACCTACAAGCACTACGCGCGCCACTCCGGCCAGCAGAGCGCATGGATCCGCGCCGTGGTCGACAACAAGCCGGTCGGCAAACAGCTGTCGAACCGCCCGTTTCGCAACTCCGGCTTCTTCAGCGACGACGAAGTGACGCTGTTCTGCCAGGTGCAGAAGAACGGCGGCGACTGGAAGCGCATGTACCTCATGCGACCCGGGAATATCGACATCGAGGAAGTGACCGAGGCAACCGACTGGCTCGGCGTCGAGAACTACAAGAAGCGCCTGGCGCAGGCCGGCCTGTCGCCGGCGATGGCCAAGGTGCTGGCGCTGGAGCAGGGCGAAACCGACAAGCTGTGCGAATACGCGCCGCGCCAGCTGCTTGACCTGGTGTTCCAGGTCTTCGGCGACAAGGAAGTGCTGGACGCCTACGACGAAGCCAAGCGCCACCAGCGCGACACCGAGACGGAACTGAAGCGTTTCGAATCCGAGCTGGAAGCCTCGCGCACCAACCTCGAAGGCCTGCGCCTGCGCGTGGCCAACTACCACCAGTGGGAAGACCTGCACAAGGAAAAGAAGGAGCTGCAGGAAGACGTG
>JAEWEK010000273.1 GCA_023389425.1 Pseudomonadota bacterium
ACCGGCCAGCTTGAGGGCATCAATAACCGCATCAAGGTGATGAAGCGGATGGCGTACGGCTACCGCGATAGCGACTTCTTCTTCCTGAAGATCAAAGCCGCGTTTCCCGGAAATCCGTGAAGAACCAATAATTTTGGGTTCTTCTTTGAGGGGAGCGGTTGCGATGGAAGGACTTATGTCTCTAGTTTTCAACGATGTGCTTTTTCGAACATGCAAACTGGTTCGAAGCCATTGGGATATTAACGGAGCACTTCCCCCAGTGATCAGAATGGGCGTCCCGTGGTCGAAGCGAAGGCGGTCGTTCCGTAGCAAACTTGAGATACTTGAGTTCTCGATTCGTAACGGTCCTGACGCGGCGCGCTCGCAGGTGCTTGGCATGTGCGTATCAATGACCAGTGGCGACTGACTTTCAAGATACAGCGGAAGCGAGTTCTGCTGGCTGTATCCGGCGGCGCACCGCGACGCGTCGGTTGCCGGAACGGTGGCCACCAGCGACTTCGCAAGCGATCGCGAGCATCGGGAAACCAAACATGGCTGAACCTTTACCGAGCCGGCCCAACATCAGGGCCGAGCTCCTGAACACGCCGACGCGCCTTCCGCGCAATCTCGCCCGGCGCGACGCCGTCCTGCCCTCGCTTTAGTCCCACACCGGCGCCAGGCCTTCAGGGCTGACTTCGCGGCCGTTGCGCTCCAGCGATGCGATCAGCGCCATGTCGTCCGCATCCAGCTTCAGCTCGCGGGCGCGCAGGTTGCTGGCCAGGTTCTCGCGCCTGGTCGACGACGGGATCACCGCATAGCCCAGCTGCAGGGCCCATGCCAGCGCCACCTGCGCCACGGTCGCCTGGTGCTTGTCGGCGATCTTCGCCAGCACAGGGTCCTTCAGTACCTTGCCGTACGCCAGCGTCATGTACGAGGTGACGGCGATGCCCTGCTCCTTGAGGAAACCGGTCAGCTTGCGGCCCTGCAGATACGGGCTCAGCTCGATCTGGTTGGTGGCGATCTCTTCCTTGCCGACGACGTCGATCGCCTGCCTGGTCAGCGCGATGTTGAAGTTGGAGACGCCGATCCGCCGCGCCAGTCCCAGCGATTTGGCTTGCGCCAGCGCTTCCATGTATTCCGGCAGCCCGACGCCCTTGTCCGGCGCCGGCCAGTGGATCAGTGCCAGGTCTACATAGTCCGTGCGCAGTTTCTCCAGGCTTTCGCGCAGGCTGGGGACCAGCTTGTCCCTGGCATAGTTGGCAGTCCAGATCTTGGTGGTCAGGAACAATTCGGAACGGTTCACGCCGCTCTCGGCCACAGCCTGGCCGACTTCGTTCTCGTTGCCGTAGATCTGTGCCGTGTCGACCGCGCGGTAGCCCAGGTCAATCGCATTGCGCACCGAATCGATGACGGCCTGGCCGGTCAGGCGGAAGGTGCCGACGCCGAAGGAAGGGATGCTGCTCATGGTGTAACTCCTTGATGAAATCAGATGGAAGACGAAGTGCAGGCCGCGACTTGCTGGCGGCCGGCCTTGCCCAGCCACACCAGGCCGAGGCCGCCGGCAGCGAGCGCCGCGCCGACCAAGGGAACCGCCGCGTAACCCAAGCCCTGGCTGATGACCACGCCGCCCAGCGCCGCGCCCACCGCATTGCCGAGGTTGAAGGCGCCGACGTTGACCGAGGACGCCAGGCCCGGCGCCTGCGCCGCAGCCTGCATCACGCGCATCTGCACCGGCGGCACGATGCCGAAGGCTGCGGCGCCCCACACGACCAGGCCAATCGCCGCGCCGGCATGGGTTTGCAACAGCAGCGGCAGCAACACCATCACGACCGCCAGCGATGCCAGGATCAGTTTGGTGGCGCCGTCCAGCGACCAGTCCGCCAGGCGGCCGCCGAGGCTGTTACCGATGGTGAAGCCGATGCCGATCAGGACGAGCGCGAAGGCGACGAAGCTGGGGCTGGCATGGGTGATCTCGGCCAGCATCGGCGCCACGTAGGTGTAGAGCGCGAACATGGCGCCGGAGCCGAGCACCGTGGTGCCCATGGCCAGCAAGACTTCGCGGCGGGTCAGCACGGCCAGTTCGCGGCGCACGTCCGGACGCTGGCCCGGCTCGCCCTTGGGCAGCGCCAGCCACAGCGCGGCGATCGTCACCAGGCCCAGCACGGCGGTGCCGCCGAAGGCCAGGCGCCAGCCGACTTGCTGGCCGATCCAGGTGGCCGCCGGCACGCCGCCGACGTTGGCCACGGTCAGTCCCATGAACATGGCAGCGATGGCGCTTGCCTGTTTCTCTTTCGGCACGACACTGGCCGCGACGACGGCGCCGATGCCGAAGAAGGCGCCATGGTTGAGACTGGTGATAAGGCGCGACAGCAGCAGGGTGGTGTAGCTCGGCGCCAACGCCGACAGCAGATTGCCGGCTGTGAAGATGAGCATCAGCGACATCAGCGCCGCGCGCTTGCCGAAGCGGCTGAACAGCAGGGTCATCACCGGCGCGCCGGCCATCACGCCGATCGCATAGGCGGACACGAGCATGCCCGCGCTGGGAATGCTGACGTGCACGCCGTCGGCGATCACCGGCAACAGCCCCATCGGCGTAAATTCGGTGGTGCCGATGGCGAACGCGCCGATCGCCAGGGCCAATAATGCAGTGGAGGATTTCATTTCAACTTCCTTGAAGACGTGGTTTTTCAATGGATGCATTGTCCTTGGTTTATATTTGCGGATTAAGACCCATATCGGCCAAAGACTTTTGAGTTCAGATCAACAATGAAGACCACGCTCGACGAATTGCAAGCCTTTGTGGCCGTGGTGGACACGGGTTCCCTCACCGCCGCTTCGGACCTGCTGGGGCTGACCATCTCGGCCACCAGCCGCGCCCTGGGCCGCCTGGAGGAAAAGCTGCAGACGACCTTGCTGCGCCGGACGACGCGGCGCCTGGAGCTGACCGAGGAAGGCGCAACGTTTCTGCAACATGCCCGCGCCATCCTCGATTCCGTCGATGCGGCGGAGGAACAGATGGCAGCGCGGCGCATGCGGCCGGCCGGGCGGCTGCGGGTCGACGCCGCCACGCCCTTCATGCTGCATGTGCTGGTGCCGCTGATCGAAGGCTTCCGCGCCCGCTTCCCGGACGTGGAGTTGGAATTGAACTCGAACGAAGGAATCACCGACCTGATAGAAAAGCGCACGGACGTGGCGTTTCGCATCGGCGTGCTGAAGGATTCCACCCTGCACGCCCGGCCGGTGGGGACGAGCCGCATCCGGGTGCTGGCCAGCCCCGGCTACCTGCAGCGCCATGGCGTGCCGGCCGACCCGGCCGAGCTCGCGCAGCATGTGCTGCTGGGCTTCACCCAGCCCGAGACCCTGAATGACTGGCCGCTGCGCGATGCCGATGGCGGCACACTGCGCATCCGGCCGACCATTGCCTCATCCAGCGGCGAGACGCTGCGCCAGATGGCGCTGGCCGACCTCGGCATCGTCTGCCTGTCTGATTTCATGACGCGCGAGGATCGCGCGGACGGGCGGCTGGTACAGCTGCTGCCCGGGCAGACGCTGGACGTCCTCCAACCGATCAACGCGGTCTACTACCGCAACACCGCGCTGGCCGCGCGCATCACCTGCTTCGTTGACCACGTGATCGAAGTATTGGGCACGCGTCCCTTTGATGCCTGAGGCCAGACCGCCTGCCCATAATTGGAAATCAGGGCTTGCGCGAGCAGCACGAGCTGCCGGTCTCTTGCACGGGCGGACAGGGGACGGTGCCGTAGGAACAGTAGACGCAGCAATCGCCTTCCTTCGGGCGCAGCACGGTGTGGCAATGGGGGCACTCGTAGAACCACTGGCAGGCGTCGACCGGCATGGTTTCGGCCGTCGCGTGCTTGCAGGACGGGCAGGTGAGGACGGATTCGAGGATGGGGGTTTTCATGGCATTGCCACGATACCCTAAAAATGGCAGAAACCCGTCGTTCCCGCGCAGGCGGGAACCCCATTTGCACGTGCGCCAGATACCTTAAACGCGGGTGG
>JAEWEK010000326.1 GCA_023389425.1 Pseudomonadota bacterium
CCATGTGGGCGCGGTTGCGGCTGACGGCCTCGCCGCCTTTCTGCCCGGCGCGGCGGGCTTCTTCGGAATCGAATTCGTGGGCCGTGCCTTTCTGGTGCGCCGCCTGGCCGCCCTTGCTGGCGATTTCACGTTGCTGGGCCTGGTCCATCGCGGCGAATCCGCGCTTGGCCGGCCCCTGGGTGCTGCCGCCGCCGGATTTTTGCGCGCTGCCGCTGGAGCTGCCCGCGCCTTTGCCGCCTTCCTTGTTTGTCGCCATGTCGATCTCCTTGGGTGCCCGGTTCGTCAAAGGTGAAAGCCGCGAGCGCGGCGTGACGCGCTCGTGGGTTTAGAGAGCGCTTTTTTGCGATAGGTTCCGGCCTCATTCGGAGAAGGTGCTTCCTTAGCTGGGGTTGCGGGCGGCGCCGCCGTTGCCCGCCGCGCTGCGCACCATCTGGTCGGCCATGGCGCTGGCCTGGCGCGTGGCCTCGGGGATGGTGTCGGCCATGTGGCCGAGGTCGGCCTGCACGCCCGACAGCACGCCCATCAGCTGGCGCTGGTAGTTGCGCAGGTGTTCGGTGGCCGGCTGCAGCTGGCCGATGGCGGTGGAGGTCGCCTGGAACGGGTCGGAGCAGTTCATCAGCTCGCGCCCGAAGTGCATCGAATCTTCGATCAGCTGTTGCGTGAAATGCATGTTCAGTTCGCTCACCTTGCGCACCGACTCGTAGGTACGGTGCGACAGCTCGGTCAGGAAATTGACCTGGGTTTCGAGCTGCGAGCGCAAGGCCGGATTGGTGGCCGGGGATGCTTGCATGGTTGCCTCTGTGGGGGAATGAATGGAGCGAAACGGATAGACGCTGTTTGCGGCCCGAAGTTCGCACGGCCTGCGCGATGCAAGCGGTTTGCTCAAGGCGTGTGCGGAATGCGACAATAGCGGGCTGCAACCTCACCACATATTCCAATGGCCCTCAAAGCAACCATCTACAAGGCAGACCTGCAGATCGCGGACATGGAACGCCACTATTACGCGGAACACGGCCTGACCATCGCCCGCCATCCGTCGGAAACCGACGAGCGCGTGATGATCCGCGTGCTGGCGTTCGCGCTGCACGCCAGCGAGGCGCTGAGCTTCACCAAGGGCCTGTTCGACACCGACGAGCCGGACCTGTGGGAAAAGGACCTGACCGGCGCGATCCAGACCTGGATCGAGGTCGGCCAGCCGGACGAGAAGCGCATCAAGCAGGCCTCGTCGCGCGCTCAAAAAGTGTTCGTGTACAGCTACAGCGCGGCCAGCCAGGTATGGTTCAAGGGTCTGGTCAACAAACTGGGGCGGGCGGACAAGGTCACGATCATCAATATCCCGGCCGAGACCAGTGCCGCGCTGGAGAAGATGGCCAAGCGCGGCATGCAGCTGCAGATCACGATCCAGGACGGCCAGGTGTGGGTGACCGACGGCACCGACACCGTGCTGGTCGAGCGCGAGCGCTGGTACGGCGAAGGCTGACGCGTTCTATAATCGGGCGATTGCATGCACAGGAGGAAAGAGATGGGCAGACTACTGATCGCGCTGGCCGCCGGCGCCCTGTTTTCCACGAGCGCGCTGGCGCAGGTGACGGTGAGCGACGCCTGGGTCCGCGCCACGGTGCCGCAGCAGAAATCCGCGGGCGCCTTCATGCAGCTGCGTTCGGCCAAGCCGGCGACCCTGGTCGCGGTGAGCACGCCGGCCGCGGCCAAGGCCGAGATGCACCAGATGCAGATGCAGGGGCAGAACATGTCGATGCACCAGGTGCCGTCGATCGCGCTGCCGGCCGGCCAGGCCGTGAAGCTGGGGCCGGGCGGTTATCACGTGATGCTGTTCGGCCTGAAGCAGCAGTTGAAGGAAGGCGAGACGGTGCCGCTGACCCTGGTGGTCGAGGATGCCGGCAAGAAGCGGGAAGAGCTGAAGGTGGAGGTGGCGGTCAAGTCGATTGCGTACCAGCCGCCGAAGTAATCCACCTGCTTCAACCGGGCCGGCTGGTCAGCGCGGCGCGCTGCCCAGGCGCGTCACCTCGCCCGAGCCCGCCACCGAGCGCGATACGCGCGGGTCGCCGTAGTAGTCGACATCCCCCGAGCCCGCCACCGACACCTCCAGCGTGCCGCTCGCCCATACCTTGCTGTTGCCCGAGCCGGAAGTCTTCACGCGCACGTCGGTGGCCTTGAGCTTGCCGACGTCGACGTCGCCCGAGCCGAGGATGGCGATCTTGAGGTCCTTCACATTGCCGCCGTTGACGGCCAGGTCGCCGCTGCCCGCCAGGCGGATCGCGAGGCTGTCGCCTTCGATGGCGCGGGCCTTGATCGATCCCGAACCGGCCAGCGAGGCCTTGAAGCTGTGCGCACGCAGGGTGTCGGCCGAGATCGAGCCCGAACCGGCCAGGTTCAGGTGGTCGATCTCGCGGGCGTTGACGGTGATGCGCAGGGTGCGCGGATGCAGGTTGAGGTTGTCGCGCACCGGGCGGATCTGCAGGGTGCCGTTCTCGACCCGGGTCTCGATCAGCGGCAGCACGTTGTCGTCGGATTCGATGCTGACGCCTTCGCCGGAACCGAGGCGCAGTTCGACCTCGCCGGGCACCGACAGGTCGACGCCGGAGAAGTGGTCGGCCTTGCGCGCTTCGGTGCGGACCTTGCCGCTGCCCTGGATGTTTTCGCCGCCGAAATTCCAGGCGAAGGCGGGCGCCGCCAGCGCGAGGGCGGCAGCGGCGGCCAACAGGTGGCGGCGGGCGGGAGCGATGTTCTTGTTCATGTCGTTTCCTTCGAAATAGTGAAGACGAACGACAGATTATTCCTGCGCCGCGCAAGAGGGCGGCGCTTTGCGACGAACTGCACGCTGCGCGGGGTAGAGCGTAAAAGCGCGGAACCAGCCGCTAGAAGCTGCTGCCCATGGCGCGTTCGATTTCGCCCAGGCAGGCGTGCGACAGGCGGTACACTTCCTCCGGGCTGTCGAGCAGGGTCTGCTGGTGCTCGACATCGGCCAGCAAGCCCTTGATGTAGGGGCGCAGCCAGTCGTCGACGTCGGCCTGCAGCTTGTCGATGCCGGTGCCGGCAGGTACATACATCGGATGGCCGCCATAGCGTTGCACCAGCGCCTCGCGCACCTTCTTCTCCAGGATCGGCAGGTTGTCGCGGTACACCTGAACATGGCGCATCTCGTGCTCGTAGACGGTGCGGTAGGCGCAGGACTGCTGGTGGAATTCGCGCGCCACGAATACCTGCAGGGGCTTGTAAGCCAGGTCGACGTAGATGTGGGGCGACACGCATTCGCGCCCGCTCGCGCCGTCGCGCAGGCCGGGGGCGTCGACCGTGATCTCGGTGCGGTGGGTGCCCGAGGTCATCCCGAGGGTGAGCTGGTTGACGCTGGCGTAGCTGCCCTTGGTATTGAGCACCTTGCTCGAGACGCTGCTGCTCAGGTCGAAATTGGCTTCGTGCGCCTGGACCTCGATCACGGGCTTCATGTCGCGTTCGCAGCGCGCGGCGAAATCGTCGGCGGCCATGGCAAGGCCCGGCAGCAGGAGGGCCGCCAGCAAGGAGAAGAGATAGCGCATGATCGTCTCGCCCAGGAATGTTTGGTAAACATCCTGCCACTGTCGCCCACGCTTTGCAATCGCCGCCGCCCTCGTTGCGAGGATGTCACGCCGCACATTTTTCTTTCAAAGATGCAACTATTCGGCGGCGCTGGTTTTATAATCTGGCAATCGCAGACCCACGCCCACCGCCGCCATGGAACACCAGACGTCCTCGCAGATTCCCACCCTTTCGTACATCGAGAACGAAGACCATCCGGTATTCGGCACCCTGGTCGAGCAGATCCTGCATTTGCTGAACTCGCGGCTGGTGTTCTCGGACATCATCATCCACCAGAACAGCCCGCTGATGCTGCGCCAGCCGAAGGGGCTGGTGGCGGTGACCGATTCGCCGATCACGCGCGAGGAGCTGGAGGAATTCTTCGAGGTGATCGAGCCCAACTGGGCCGAGCGCATCCTGGAGCGCGCCTTCGACCGCTCGATCGACCTGCACACGGCGCGCATCCGTGCCAACTGCTTCAGCTTCCAGGGCAAGAAGCGGCTCGGCTGCGTGATCCGGCGCTTCCCGAAGGAGCCGCTGGCGCTGCCGGAACTGGGCCTGCACCGCGACGAGCAGGAGTTCTCGCGCCTGACCAACGGGCTGGTGCTGATCATCGGCGACACCTGCCAGGGCAAGTCGACCACCATCGCCTCGATCCTGGACGAGATCAACCGCCACCGCTCGGGCCACATCATCACCATCGAGGATCCGGTCGAGACCCTGATCCCGCAGCGCCGCTGCATCGTCACCCAGCGCGAGGTGGGCGTGGATGCGGACGTGGAGAGCTATTACCTGGGCGCGCTGGATGCGCTGCGCGAGCGTCCGGACGTGATCGTGATCGGCGAGATCCGCGATGCCCAGACCGCGCAGGAGGCGCTGGCGCTGGCCGAATCCGGCCCGCTGGTGCTGGCCTCGCTGCACGCGCGCTCGACCGAGCTGGGACTGCAGAAGATGATGCGCCTGCTCGGCAACGACGGCGCCCAGACCCAGGCGCTGGCGCACGCGCTGCGCGGCGTGCTGTGCCAGGCGCTGCTGCCTTCGCTCGAAGGCAACCGCTACCACCTCGCCACAGAGTGCCTGACCATGGAGCCGGGGGTGGCGCGCATGCTGGAGCAGGGCGACCTCGGCGCGATCCGCGAGCACCTGAACGCGGGCCGCGTCGCGCAAAGCCACACGATGAATTCGATGCTGGAGCAGTTCCTGGCCTCGCACAAGGTGAGCGTGGACGCGGCGCGCGCCGCCACCACCGACCGCATCGGCTTTGCCGAGATGATCTGATCAGTCCAGCGGCACCGTGCGGTAGCGGTTCACTTCCTGCGCCGTCACCGGCGCCGCCCGATTGCCCCAGCTGGCGCGGAGAAAACTGACCACGGCCGCCACTTCCGCATCCGACAGGAAGGGCCCGTAGGGCGGCATGCCGTAGGGGCGCGGATTGCCTGCGGTGCCGGGCGCGAAACCGCCATTCAGGACGACGCGGATCGCGTTGACCGGCTCGCGCATGGTCAGCGCCCGGTTGCCGGCCAGCGGCGGATAGACGCCGCCCTTGCCCTGGCCGCCGGCGCCGTGGCATTCGGCGCAGTGTTCCTTGTACAGCGCCTCGCCCTGGCGCAGCACCGGCTCCAGCTGCGGTGGCGGCGGCAGTTCCTGGGGTGCGGGCCGCGTGGCCGGCTGGGCCTGCAGGTAGGCCGCCATCGCATCCACATCCTGTTCCGACAAATGCTGCAGGCTGCGCGCCACCACTTCGGCCATCGGGCCGAACACGGTGGCGCGCGGCGACACGCCGGTGCGCAGCAGCTGCACGATGTGGGCGCGGTCCCAGCTGCCCAGGCCGGCTTCGTTGTCGGCCGTGAGCGAGGGCGCGTACCAGCCCAGTTGCGGGATCAGGCCGCCGGACAGGCCGGCTTCGGCGGCGCCCAGGCCGTTGCGGCTGCTGTGGCATGCGCTGCAGTGGCCCAGTCCTTCGACCAGGTAGGCGCCGCGGTTCCACTCCGCCGGCTTGCTCGCGTTGGCCTGGTAGACGCCCGGCTTGAAATACAGCAGGCGCCAGACGGCCAGCGCGAGCTGCTGGTTGTAGGGAAAGCGCAGGCCGTGCTGCCGGCGCGGCTGGCGCTGCGGGGCGACGCTGCGCAGATAGGCGTACAGGGCGTCGCTGTCGGGGCGCGTGATCCTGGTGTAGTTGGGGTAGGGGAAGGCCGGGTACAGGAGGCGGCCGCCGGGCGCCTTGCCGTTGTGCAGGGCGTTCCAGAAATCGTCGGCGCTCCAGTTGCCGATGCCGGTCGCGGCGTCGGGCGTGATGTTGGGCGAGACCACGCGGCCGAAGGGCGTGTCGAGCGCGCGTCCGCCGGCGTAGGGCGCGCCGCCGCGCACGGTGTGGCAGGCCATGCAGTCGCCGGCGCGCGCGAGGTAGGCGCCGCGTTCGA
The DNA here is from genome assembly GCA_023389425.1 of Pseudomonadota bacterium. Lineage (GTDB taxonomy): Bacteria > Pseudomonadota > Gammaproteobacteria > Burkholderiales > Burkholderiaceae_D > Telluria. Next base: position 5,994 of record JAEWEK010000326.1, read on the forward strand.
TGTTGTCCGCCGTCGCGGCCCAGGCGGCGGGTGTGCCCGGCACCAGGTCTTCGCGCGGCCAGCTGGTGTACACGGCGGCGCCGAGCAAGGCGACGGCGATCGCCATGAATAAGAAAAACTTGTTCATCGCGCCGCCTCCGGCATGCTGCCGCAAGCCAGCGGCAGGGGACGGTCGATCGATGCGGCGGGACTGGCGTCCTGCGGCACCGCTTGCGCCGCCAGCCAGCCCGAGACGGCGGCGACGTCGGCCAGCGTCAGGCGCGCGGCGATGGTGGCCATGCAGTCCGGCGCGTGGGCCTGGCGCGTGCGGTTGCGCCAGGCCCCGAGCTGGGCGTTGATGTAGTCGCGCGGCAGGCCGGCCAGTCCCGGGATGGCGGGCGCGACGCCGGTCAGGCGCGCGCCGTGGCAGGACATGCAGGGAGGCACCTTCAGCGTGGCGTCACCCTTGGTCGCGAGCTGGCGGCCGCGCTCCAGCACGGCAGGGGAAGCGTCCGCGGCGGCCGGCGCCGGATAGGGCAGGTGCTGCCTGGAGAAGTAATCGGCGATCTCGCGCAGGTAGGCGTCCGGCAGGTGATCGACCATATAGCTCATCAGCGGGTACTGGCGGCGGCCGTCGCGGAAGTTGAGCAGCTGGTTGTACAGGTAACCGGCGGGTTTGCCGGCGATGCGCGGAAAGTAGCGCTCGGTGCCGGGCACGCCCTGCGGGTCCTTGCGGGCATGGCAGGCGGTGCAGGCGGCAAGGCGCTGGGCCAGCGTGTCCGGAACGGCTTCGGGCGCGGCGCGTGCGGCGGTGGACAGCAACAACGCGACAACGGTCAGGGCGAAAAGGCGCATACGTCACTTCGGGAGCAGTACCAGCGCACATCATACCTTGCCAGACTGTTCACATGTTGGGGGCGTGGTTGGCCAGGTAGGGGCCAGGGGGTGTCCATGATTTTTCCCAGAATTCTCGAGGAAATCGGGATTTTCATCTCATCATGCTTCGACCCATCGCACGCAGGATCCCTTGGCGTCGGCGCTTGAGAGCGCTACCAGCCTTTATTTAAAAAATTGAGAATGAATGAACAATGCAGTCAAAAAGCCGATATATAGGAGAACGCCGTAAAGCACAAAACGCAAGCAGCTCGCCAGTGCGCCAATGGACTTGTTTGCAGGTTCACTTAGCTTGCCTTTACCCCTGGCAGCGAAATTGACAAAGGTGAATATCGCCAATATTGCTATCAACGGAATAAAAAATTTCATTCTTCTTGCCTTACGTTAACGTGACAATCAAAGATGCCACAGCGGTTAGCAAAGATGCTCCTCTTGCAACTGAGATCCACAGCAACCGAACGCGCAATTTCTCGGCTTTGTCAATCAACATGGCATTCTGAGCAGCGAGCTGAGCGATGATTTCAGAAGCCGACAGTACTTGGTCTTGCAGTACTCTCATCGTCGCATCAATTTTAGCTACTGTTTCCATTACCGGCGTTTCCGACGGTTCATTCGGGATAACGCGTTGCGATCTGTTAGCTACCGCATCCCATAATTGTCGTGCGCCAGCTACCACCTGTGGCGCGCTGGTAATGACCTCCGACCACTGTACAGTCTTCAATACTCCGAGAAAGCCAAGCGCGGCCATAAAACTCCTTACTAATTTTTTATTTGGAAAGAGCTTACCACGTCAATCTATGATGATAAAGTTCGGCAAGACAACACTTCCAGCGGTAACGCCGTTTGGGCACACACATGCGCACATTTCGCCCCCGGCCCGACTGCGACACGCCGTCGAGCCGCTCAGGCCCACGCAGGCGGTCCACGCCCGAGGGGAGGCGCCAGTTCCCCCCGGCCTCTTGATTATTCATCGGCCAACCCTCAAAAATTTTTGGCGCGTAGAAAAGCTCAAAGTTTTTTCGGCAAAGTCTAAAGCGGGGAGCATTGCCACAGTTTCCGCAACGGCTGCACGGGTGATATCTAGTCCAGGTTATCAATCACCATTTCGATGTAGATAATCGACAATCCTCTGCATCAACCTGCCTCGAAGCGCTCGGTATAAGTCTGGAAGCGTGTACCGGGCCCGCCGTAGCTACGCGAAGATTTCGCGGTAGTTTTGGCGGTATCTCTGCAGGGGAAATCGGCAAACTCTAGCATTCATGCGGGTTCCAGCCCACTTTTCGATTCCGACCGGAGAATCGCGCATCGCAGTCGACTTTCACGACGAGCGCATGATAGCGGTCGAGATGCATTCGATTACGTCCGAACGCTACACGATTCACAATTTGGAGCTACGCGTCGGCAATCTTGCGCCGATCACACGTTGTCGACCACGTTTCGGGAGGAATCGCTCGCTCCTCGTTAGAGTTCGGCCGCGCCTCACAGGAAGGAATGGCTAAATCGGCCCGAAGAGTGCAGATTTGGCCCTAATCTTGGTGGGGTGGTTTTGAAGTGCGCACCGCCCACTCTATGCCAGTGCGGCATCCTCAGCCCTTCAGCCCGCGCGTGCGCCGGTACACCCGCAGCGCCACGTGGGCGTCGTCGGCCGCGTACAGGATCTGCTTGTCGGTGAGGACGGGCTGGGCCCAGTTGGTGGTGGTGATGCGCTTGGACTTCTGCATCGCCTGGCCGAAGTAGCGCGCCACCGCGGCCTTCGCGCCCAGCGTGTGCTTCTTGTCGATGCGCAGCGCGGTGGACAGGTCCAGCACGTTCTGCGCGTCGATACCGAGCTTGTCGCGCACGCGGCGCAGGTCGTCCGCGAGGCCGAAGCCGACTTTCAGGATGGCGGGCGATTCCAGCACGGCACGCAAGGTGTCCAGCAGCGGCGCCAGCGCCTCCGGCCGGCCGATCTGGAACAGGTAGGCGAGGTCGTCGGTCGCCAGCTGCACCAGGTGCGGCCCGGTCGACACTTCGCCTTTGGTGAACGTCGGCTTGGATTCGGTGTCGAATCCGATGACGTCGCTGGCGGACAGCGCGGCCAGGGCCTGTTGTGCGTCCGCCGCGGTTTTCACCAGGCGCACGTCGTCCAGCTTGATGCCGTCGTAAGGCGGCAGCAGTTCGTCGTGCGAATCGCTCATGCGCCGGTCAATGGCGCGAGAACTTGGTGGCGAGGGCCTGCAGCTTTTCCTGGCGCTTGCGTGCCTGTTCTTCCGCCTCGGCGGCCTGGCGCTCGGCGCGCTTGCGTTCGGCCTCTTTCTTGAAGCGCTGTTGCAGCTGTTCGCGGGCGTGGGCGCGGTGGGTGTCGGTCACTTCCTCTCCGGGCTGGCCGTCGAGGTCGTAGCGGACGGTGGCCTTTTCCATCGCCTTCAAATAGCGCAGCGAGCCGGTGTGGATGCCGAGCGCGGCGCGCATCACCTTGCGGTTCAGGCTGGGCATGCGGGCGAGCAATTGCTTATCGACGCCGATGGCCAGCGGCAGGCATTGTTTGAAGGCGGCAAAATCCTGCTGCAATTGCTTGAGCAGGGCGCGCGGCGACAATTGCGGGGCTTGCCCCGCCGCCTCGGGCTGGGTGGGTGCCGGGGCGACTGCGGGCTCGGCGGTTTGCGTTTCCTGGGACTCGGCGGCGGTGCTGGTGGTATTCATTGACTTCATTGTAAGAACTGGAACCCGAAGGATAGCATGGCGGCTGGCTCAAGTGACAGGGCAGCGCGCATACCTCTGGTTGTGCGCGGGCGCCGACCGGCGGTTGCGATCCGCCTGCCGCCAGCGGCCTGTGGCGAAATCGTGTATGATCCGCCGCTTGCCTCGCGCTCGGCTTGCGCCAGCGCAGAAGGGAAAGGGAAGGCAGGCAACCCAAGCTATGCGATACCGTGATATCCGTTATCGGAACTATCAATTATCGCAAATATTTGCCTTGCGGCATAATGCTGCCTGTCTCCTCTATCTTCCTTGAGAAAATAGATTCAAGCCCGTTTGCTATCGACGGGCTTTTTTTCGTTCCGACATGCACACCGCAACTTCCATCACAGCACATTGCCGCCACACCAGCCCGCCAGGCAGATCGCCAGGGCGCGTGGCGAAACTGCTTGATTTGCGGCTTGTCCGCCCCTAGTTAGGGCGCTTCCCCTGAACCAAAGTATGCACCGAGTCGCGGCTGCGGCTCAGGTCGATTATTGACCTCGCTGGCGCGCATCCCGCCGCGATTGGAGAGTGATGATGAAAAACCCTGCCAAGACCTTGACCCTGACGGCGAAGAAGCCGGCGGCGAAGGCTGCCGCCACGCTGGCCGTGCCGAAAACGGCGACCTCGTACCAGCTCGAGACCGAGGCCGCGGCCAAGGTTACCGTGGTGAAGACGCGTTCGCGCCTGGCCCTGGCCAAGGCGG
>JAEWEK010000345.1 GCA_023389425.1 Pseudomonadota bacterium
GGAAACAGGCGAAGGATCGATGGAAAGCACGACGCGGGAAGGCATCCCGACTCTCTCGGTATTCAGCCGCTCGGCCAAAACCGGCTGGAGCGTGGGCATCGGCATCCCGCGCTCGACCCTCGAAGCAGGGCTGCGAAAGTCGCTTTGGCTATTTGTTGCCGGCATGCTGGTGCTGTTCGCGCTGGGCATTCTGCTCGCCTGGTTCTGGGCCGGTTGCATTGCGCGCTCGGTGCGCGCGCTGACCGCCACCGCAGTGGCCTTGGGCAAGGGCGAAACCCTGGCGCGCCCTGCCCTGCACATCCGGGAGGCGGTGGAAGTGGCCGACGCCATGGATGAAGCGTCGCGCAAGCTGAGCGAACGCGCGGCCGCGCTGCTGGCCAGCAACCGGTCGCTCAAGGAATCGGAAGTCGCGCTGCTCGAAAGCGAGGCACGGTTCCGCGCAACCTTCGAGCAGGCCGCCGTCGGCATCTCGCGGGTGTCGCTGGACGGCCGCTTCATCCAGGTGAACGAGGGACTATGCGCCATCGTCGGCTACGATCGCGATGCCCTGCTCGGCCTGACCTTCCAGGAAATTACCTACGCCGAGGATCTCGACGCAGACCTGGCCTACGTTGACCAACTGCTCGCGGGCACGATTCGCAGCTACAGCCTGGAAAAGCGCTACATCCGCAAGGACGGCACCACCAACTGGGTCAACATCACGCCGTCCCTGGTGCGGCAGCGCAATGGCGAGGCGGACTACTTCGTGGTCGTCATCGAGGACATCCAGCCGCGCAAAGACGCCGAAGCGGCGTTGGAGGAATCGCACAGGAGCCACGAGCGCCACCTGGAGCAGCAGGTCGCGGAGCGCACCGAGGCGCTGACCTCGGCGAACAGGGAACTGGAACGGCTTGCCCACCACGATGCCTTGACCGGCCTGCAGAACCGCCTGGCGGCCAACGACCGCCTGCGCTTCGAATTCCTGCGTCTCAAGCGGACCGGCAATGTGTACAGCGTCCTGATGATGGACGTCGATCACTTCAAGAAAATCAACGACACCTTCGGCCACGAGACGGGCGACCACGTCCTGCGGCACATGGGCGACATCCTGGCCGGCATCACGCGCCAGACCGACTTCGTGGCGCGCTTTGGCGGCGAAGAATTCCTCGTCATCCTGCCCAATACGGATGCCGCCGGCGCGCTGGAAGGCGCCGAGAAAATCAGGCAGGCCGTCGACGCACGCACCTTCCCCGTGGTCGGGCAAGTGACGCTCAGCATCGGCATCGGCGCCGCACTGGCCGCCGATTCGAATGAGGACGAAGCGGTACGCCGGGCAGACCAGGCGCTGTACCGCGCCAAGCATGCGGGACGCAACACCGTTCGCTCATGAAACCGTGGGCATCAGACCGGCCACAAGGGCGGCTCGTCCATCAGGGCAATCTGTTCGCGCAATTCGAGGATCCGGTCCTGCCAGTAGCGCTGGGTATTGAACCAGGGGAAGGCGGCCGGGAAAGCCGGATCATGCCAGCGCGAGGCCAGCCATCCTGAGTAATGGATCAGCCGCAAGGTGCGCAGCGCCTCCACCAGATACAGCTCGCGCGGATCGAACTCGCAAAAGTCTTCGTAGCCGGCCAGGATGTCGGCCATCTGCCCGACCATCTCCTGCCGCTCGCCGGACAGCAGCATCCACAAGTCCTGCACCGCCGGCCCCATGCGACTGTCGTCGAAGTCGACGAAGTGCGGCCCATCATCGGTCCACAAGACATTGCCCGTGTGGCAGTCGCCATGCAGGCGCAGCCGCCGCACCTGTCCTGCCCGCTCATAGCAGCGCGCCACGCCGTCGAGCGCCTGGTCGACCACGCTGGTCCAGGCCGGCAGCACGTCGGGCGGGATGAAGCGGTGCTCCAGCAGGAAGTGGCGCGGCTGGCGGCCGAAAGTGTCGATGTCGATGGCCGGCCGGGTGCGGTAATCCTCGGTGCCGCCCAGCGAATGGATGCGGCCGATGAAGCGCCCCAGCCATTCCAGCGCGGTGGGGTCGGACAGCTCCGGGGCGCGCCCGCCGCGGCGCGGGAACACGGCGAACAGGAAGCCATCGAATTCGTGCAGCGTGGCGCCGCCCAGCGCCAGCGGCGCCACCACCGGGACTTCGCGTGCGGCCAGTTCGGCCACGAAGGCATGTTCTTCCAGAATCTGCTCGCGGCTCCAGCGCCCGGGGCGGTAGAACTTGGCCACCACCGGCGCCCCGTCTTCGCGCCCGACCTGGTAGACCCGGTTCTCGTAGCTGTTCAGCGCCAGCAGGCGGCCATCGCCGTACAGGCCGACGCTGTCCACGGCGTCGAGGACCCGCTCCGGCCCGAGCCGTTCATAGGGATGCTGGGAGGCCGAATCTTGGCCATGAGTTAACTCGTTCATGCGCGCATTGTAAGTCTCCGGCCACATTTTCGTGCGTTCGAGAGGTCCGAGGCGTTACACTGACGCCTTCAACGCAACAAGACCTATTATGCAACTCGACCAGCCCCTGACCGACAAAGAATTCGACGAACTCGACCGCTTCCTGCTGTCCGACCGCTGCCCGGAAGATGCGATGACGATGGACAGCCTGCACGGCTACCTGACCGCCATCGCGATCGGCCCCGAAACCATCATGCCGGCCGAATGGCTGCCGAAGGTGTGGGGCGGCGAAGGCGCCGCGCCGCAGTGGAAGAACGGCAAGGAAGAGGAGCGCATCGTCAACCTCGTGATGCGCTTCATGAACGAAGTGCTGGTCACCTTCGAAGTCGCGCCCAAGGAATTCGAGCCGCTGTACTGCGAGCACGAGGTCGACGGCGAGACCCTGATCGACGCCGAAGCCTGGTGCTGGGGCTTCTGGGAAGGCATGGAGCTGCGTCCCGGTTCGTGGGACGAGATCTGGGATTCCGAAGTAGGCGAGCTGATGCGCCCGATCTACCTGCTGGGCGCGGACGAGATCGAGGAAGACGAATTGCCCGAGGTGGAAAACCCGCGCAACGCACACAAGCTGGCGCTCGAGATCGAGGCGAACCTGCCGGCGATCCACAAGTTCTGGGTCCCGCGCCGCAAGCCGGCCGTGGAAACCGTCAAGCGCGAAGAGCCGAAGGTCGGCCGCAATGACGATTGCCCGTGCGGGAGCGGGAAGAAGTACAAGAAGTGCCACGGGGCGCAGGAGAGCTAAGAAAGAACGTCGTTCCCGCGCAGGCGGGAACCCCATTTTGCAAGCGCTGCAGCAACGTTTGACGTAGCAGATACGCGCAGAAAATGGGATTCCCGCTTC
>JAEWEK010000060.1 GCA_023389425.1 Pseudomonadota bacterium
GGCGCCCTGCACCAGGATGTCGTTCACGCTCATCGCCACCAGGTCGATGCCGACCGTGTCGTGGCGGTTCAGCTCGAATGCCAGCTTGAGCTTGGTGCCGACGCCGTCGGTGCCGGACACCAGTACCGGCTCCCTGTACTTCTTGCTGATCTCGAACAGCGCGCCGAAGCCGCCGATACCACCCAGCACGCCTTCGCGCATGGTGCGCTTGGCGAACGGCTTGATTGCTTCGACCAGGGCGTCGCCGGCATCGATGTCGACGCCCGCGTCACGGTAGGAAAGGGAAACATTGGAAGGTTGGCTCATGGTATTTGGCAGCGGAGGCGGTAAAATAGAAAGCGGAAATGCCAGGTAGGCTAGTCCGCTATTCTAGCAAAACGGCCTGTCTTTCACCCCGCCAGCCAATCAGAACAATAATTAGAATGCCCTTTTCCCTGACGCCGGAGCAGAAACAGGCCACCTTCTGGTGGGTCTTATGGCTGGCTTTCGCGGTCTTGCTTTACCTGCTGGGCCCGGTCCTGACGCCCTTCATCATCGCCGCCATCCTCGGCTACGCCCTGAACGGGCCGGTCGACCGCCTGTGCCGCGTGCGGATCCGGCGCTGGCAGGTCCCGCGCGCGCTGGCGGTGCTGGTGGTGATGCTGCTGTTCGCCGGCCTGTTCGGCGCGCTCGCACTGACCGTGGTGCCGGTGCTGGAGAAGGAAATCCCGCTGCTGGTGGCCCAGCTGCCGGCCTTCCTGGTCAAGCTCGACGCCCTGCTGTCGCCCCGGCTGGAACAGCTGGGCATCCACGTCAGGCTGGACGGCGGAGGCATCAAGGAATTGCTAACTCAACAAGTTGCCGGCGGCGGCGACGCCCTGTGGGAACGCGTGCTGGCTGGCGCCCGCATCGGCGGCAGCGCCCTGCTCGGCTGGGCGGCGACGCTGGCGCTGGTGCCGGTGGTGTTGTTTTATCTGCTGCTGGACTGGCACGCGATGCTGGCCCTGCTGCAGGGCGCGATCCCGCGCCGCTGGGTCGGCGGCGTGGTGGCGATGGCGCGCGAGGTCAATGCCCTGCTGGGCCAGTACCTGCGCGGCCAGCTGCTGGTGATGTTCGTGCTGGCCGTGTACTACTCGGCGGCGCTGGCCGGCGCCGGCTTCGATGTCGCGTTGCCGGTCGGTATCCTGACCGGGCTGCTGGTGTTCATCCCCTACCTCGGCTTCGGCCTGGGCCTGGCGCTGGCCCTGATCGCGGCCGTGCTGCAGTTCAATGGCCTGACCGGCCTGGCCTACGTCGCCGTGATCTACGGCGCCGGCCAGGTGATCGAAGGCTTCTTCCTGACGCCGCGCCTGGTGGGCGAGCGCATCGGCATGAATCCGCTGGCCGTGATCTTCGCCCTGCTCGCCTTCGGCCAGCTGTTCGGCTTCGCCGGCGTGCTGCTGGCGCTGCCGGCGTCGGCGGTCCTGATGGTCGGCTTCGGCCACCTGCGGCGCCACTACCTGCGCAGCACCTTCTATAATGCCTGATGTGTATGACTTTTTTAGCAGTGGGAACATCGGCATGAAACAACTGGTGCTCGACCTGGGCGCGGAACCGGCACACAGCCTCGAGACCTTCCAGGTCGGGGAGAATGCCGAGCTCGCGTACATGATGCACCTGTTCGCCGAGCGCACTTCGCGCGAGCATTTCGCCTACCTGTGGGGCGAGACCGGGGCCGGCAAGTCGCACCTGCTGCAGGCGCTGGCCGCCACCCCGGCCTCGCGCTACATCGCGCACGACGCCGCAGCCGCCGACTTCACCCACAGCCCCGACACCACGCTCTACCTGCTGGACGACTGCAACCTGCTCTCGCCCGGGCGCCAGATCGACGCCTTCGCCCTGTTCAACCAGATCCGCGAGCACGGCAGCTACCTGGTCTCGACCGGCCCGGTGCCGCCCGGCGTGTTGCACGTGCGCGAGGACCTGCGCACCCGCATGGGCTGGGGCCTGGTGTACCAGGTGCAGGGCCTGTCCGACGACCAGAAGATCGCCGCCCTGACGAGCGCCGCCGAGGCCCGCGGTTTGACCTTGTCGGCCAGCGTGTTACCCTATTTGCTGTCCCATTTCAAGCGCGACATGCGCTCCCTGTCGACGATGCTCGATGCACTCGATCAGTATTCCCTCGAGACCCAGCGGCCGGTCACGCTGCCGCTGCTGCGCGACCTGCTGCTTCAAGGGACCCCGAATCCACCTGCGGAACCCAAGGAATGAAGAAGTTAGCGCTGTTTGACCTCGACCATACGCTGCTGCCGATCGATTCGGACTACGAGTGGGGCCAGTTCCTGGTGCGCACCGGCGCCGTCGACGCCGCCGAATACAAGCGCCGCAACGACCAGTTCTTCGCGCAGTACCAGGCAGGCACCCTCGATCCGGTCGAATACCTCGAATTCGCGCTCGGCACCCTGGCGCGCTTCCCGCGCCGCGAGCTGGACGCGATGCACCAGCAGTACATGCACGAGGTGGTCACGCCCGCCATCCGCCCGCAAGCGGTGGAACTGGTGCGGCGCCACCTCGATGCCGGCGACCTGGTCGCCATCATCACCGCCACCAACCGCTTCGTCACCGCGCCGATCGCGCACGCATTCGGGGTCGAACACCTGATCGCGGCGCAGCCGGAAGAGGACGAGCACGGCAACCTGACCGGCAAGCTGGCCGGCACGCCCACCCAGGGCCAGGGCAAGGTCGAGCACATGCATGCATGGCTCGGCCGCCTCGGCACGCCGTTCGACAGCTTTGCAAGCAGCCATTTCTACAGCGATTCGCACAACGATCTGCCGCTGCTGTCGGTCGTGTCCCATCCGGTCGCGACCAATCCCAGCGATCGCCTGAAGGAACACGCGAACGCGCAAGGCTGGCCTTTACTCCTCCTGTTCAATGATTAAAAAATTCTTCCGTAAGATTCTTGGCGTGAAAGACCAGCGCGATCCGACCGAACCCCTGATCCTCGGCCCCGCCGAACACGGGATCGACCCCAGGCTGGTCTCGTCCAACGCGGTGCGCGTGACCCACACCCTGCAGGAAGCCGGCTTCAAGGCATTCGTGGTGGGCGGCGCCGTGCGCGACCTGCTGCTGGGGGTGAAGCCGAAGGACTTCGACATCGCCACCGACGCCACTCCGGAAGAAGTGAAACGCCTGTTCCGGCGCGCCTTCATCATCGGCCGCCGCTTCCAGATCGTGCACGTGATGTTCGGCCAGGAGCTGCTGGAAGTGACCACCTTCCGCGGCAACGGCAGCGACAACGCGCCCAAGGACGAGCACGGGCGCGTCCTGCGCGACAACCAGTTCGGCCCGCAGCACGAGGATGCGGCGCGGCGCGACTTCACCATCAACGCCATGTACTACGACCCGGCCACCCAGAGTGTGCTGGACTACCACGGCGGCACCGCCGACATCCGCGACAAGGTGCTGCGCATCATCGGCCAACCGGAAGCGCGCTACCGCGAAGACCCGGTGCGCATGCTGCGCGTGGTGCGCTTCGCCGCCAAGCTCGGCTTCACCATCGAGCCCGCCACGCGCGCGCCGATCCCGGTGATGGCGACCCTGATCGACAACGTGCCGACCGCGCGCGTGTTCGACGAAATGCTCAAGCTCCTGATGAGCGGGCACGCGATGGCCTGCCTGAACCAGCTGCGCGCCGCCGGCCTGCACCACGGCCTGCTGCCGCTGCTCGACGTGGTGCTGGAGCAGCCGATCGGCATGAAGTTCGTCACGCTGGCGCTGGAATCGACCGACGACCGGGTCAAGGCCGGCAAGGGCGTGTCGCCCGGTTTCCTGTTCGCCTCGCTGCTGTGGCACCAGGTGCTGGAAAAGTGGAACGCCTACCGCGCCGCCGGCGAGTCGCCGATCCCGGCCCTGCACCTGGCTGCCGACGACGTGCTGGAAGCGCAGACGGAGAACCTGGCCCTGCAGCGCCGCATCGCGTCCGACATGCGCGACATCTGGGCCATGCAGCCGCGCTTCGAGCGCCGCACCGGCAAGGGCCCCTACAAGCTGCTGGAAAACGCGCGCTTCCGCGCGGGCTACGATTTCCTGCTGCTGCGCTGCGAGTCGGGCGAGATCGATGCCGAGCTGGGCGACTGGTGGAGCGCCTTCGTCGACGGCGACAACACCGAGCGCGAGCGCCTGCAGAGCAATACCAGCAGCAGCGGCGGTGCCAAGCGCAAGCGCGCGCCGCGCCGCTCCAGGAAACGCGGCAGCGGCGAAGGCGGCGAAGCACCCGCCGCAACCGCACCAGGCGAGGAATGATCGCCTACATCGGCATCGGCGCCAACCTCGGCGATGCCGCCGCCAACGTGCGGGATGCGATCGCACGGCTGGCGCGCCTGCCGCACACGCGCCTGCTGAGCGCTTCCGGCAGCTACCGCACGGCGCCCATCGATTCCTCCGGCCCGGACTACATCAACGCCGTCGCCAGCCTCGACACGGAACTGGACGCGCACGCCCTGCTGGCCGAATTGCAGGCGATCGAACTGGCCCACGGCCGCGAGCGCCCCTACCGCAACGCGCCGCGCACGCTGGACCTCGACCTGCTGTTGTACGGCGACGCGATCATCGCTTCACCCACCTTGAGCGTGCCGCATCCGCGCATGCTGGAGCGCGCCTTCGTGCTGGCGCCGCTGCTGGAGATCGCACCGGACATCGCGGTGCCCGGCCACGGCCCCGCGCGCGCGCGCCTCGGCGCCGTCGCCACGCAGGCGATCGAGCGCCTGTCCTAGAACCGCAGCGCCAGATAGGCGCCGGCGACCGCCAGCGTCGCCAGCGTGACCGGCACCCCGACGCGCGCATGGCGCTTCCAGTCGATGGCGACGCCGCGCCGGGCCGCGGCATCGACCACGATGATGTTGGCGATGCTGCCGACGATCAGCAGGTTGCCCGACAAGGTGCTGACCAGCGCCAGCAGCACGCCGCCGATCCCGTGCACGACGGGAAGCAGCAGCATCACGGCAGGCACGTTGGACACCAGGTTGGACAGCAGGAAGCTCGCCGCGAACAGCGATCCGGGCTGGTCCAGCCGCACCCCGAGCGATGCCAGCCAGGCGATCGCCTGTTCGGTCAGCCCGGTCCCTTGCAGCGCATGGTTGACCACGAACAGGCTCATGAACAGGACCAGCAGCTCCCAATCCACCAGCCCCAGCATATTGCGCGAGCGCAGTTGCCGGCTCATCAGCAAGACGCCGGCGCCGATCAGCGCCATGTGTTCGCGCGGCCAGGGCGCCACCAGGAAGGCCACCAGCAGTGCGCCCGCGATCGCCAGGCCCTTGGTGGTCTGCCAGGCGTCGAAGGGAACGCCGCCGGCCTCCGCGGTATCGCCCGCCGCGGGCCCGTCATCGTCCCAGCGCCCGCGCGTCTGCCACACGATCAGCGCCCAGCTCGCAAGCAGGCCCAGGCCGACCGGCAGGATCGCATCCAGGAAATAGCCGTAGAAAGGCAGGCGCAGCGTCTGCCCGATCAGCATGTTCTGGGGATTGCCGATCAGGGTCGCGGCCGAACCGATATTCGCCGCGCACGCCAGCGCCAGCAGGAAAGGAACCGGCGCCAGCTTCTTCTGCCGGCAGGCGTCGATCAGCACCGGCGCCATCGCCAGGCAGACGATGTCGTTGCTGAACACGGCCGACAGTGCCGCCGCGACCAGGACCAGCACGCCCAGCAGCGCGGCCGGGCCCAGCGCCATCACGCCCAGCTTGCGCGTGATCCAGTCGTAGAATCCGCCGAGCCGCATCTGCGCCGACACCACCATGAAGGCAAACAGCAAGGTCATGGTCGGCAGATCGATCGCGTCGACCGCCTCGCGCAGGCTCAAGGCATCGATGCTGACCAGCGCAATGGCGCCCAGCAGCGCCACGCCGGTCCGGTCGAGCCGGAGATAGGGCAGCCCGCCCAGGATCATGCCGAGATAGACGATGAGGAAGATGATGAGGATAGTCGTGGCCATATCTCATCTTAACAAACGTGCTTGCCGGACGTGCACCGGCTTCCGGCAAGATTTTGGCGGCGGCATTACACTACGCCGTCGGATTTCAATGGAAGGATTTGTATGAGCGGATATCTGCAGGGCAAGGACATGGCAAGTGGCAACGTACCGGCGCCGGCCCCCGTCACGCCGGTGGCCAAGGCAGTGACCATTCCCTCGCTGCTGGCGATGCGTGCGGCCGGCGAGAAGATCGGCATGCTGACCTGCTACGACGCCAGTTTCGCGTCCCTGATGGACCGCTGCGGCGTCGACGTGCTGCTGATCGGCGACTCGCTCGGCATGGTGTGCTCCGGCTACGATTCGACGCTGCCGGTGACGGTGGCCGACGTCGCCTACCACACGGCGGCGGTGGCGCGCGGCAGCAAGAACGCGATGATCGTCGCCGACATGCCCTTCGGCAGCTATGGCACGCCCGAGCAGGCCCTGGCCAATGCCGTGATCCTGATGCAGGCCGGCGCCCACATGGTCAAGATCGAGGGCGGCGCGTGGCTGGCGCCGACCATCCGCTTCCTGGCCGAGCGCGCGGTGCCGGTGTGCGCCCACCTGGGCCTGACCCCGCAATTCGTGCACCAGCTGGGCGGCTACAAGGTGCAGGGCAAGACCGAACAATCGGCCGAACGCCTCAAGCAGGACGCGCTGGCCCTGCAGGAAGCGGGCGCCGCGCTGGTGGTGCTGGAAGCGATCCCGTCCGCGCTGGGCAGGGAAACCACCGCGCTGCTGGCGATCCCGACCATCGGCATCGGCGCCGGCCCGGACTGTTCCGGCCAGGTGCTGGTGATGCACGATATGCTGGGCGTCTTCCCCGGCCGCAAGGCGCGCTTCGTGCGCAATTTCATGGACGGCCAGACCAGCGTCGAGGCCGCCATCCGCGCCTACGTCGCCGCGGTCAAGGACGGCAGCTTCCCGGCGCAGGAGCACTGCTTCTAGACCGCCATGGACCCGCGCCCGGCCAGCTCCCGCCTCTTCCTCGCGCTGTGGCCCGAGCCGGACGCGCGCGACGCGCTGCGGGCCTGGCGCGACCTGTGGACCTGGCCGCGCGGGGCCGCCCCGGTGACGGCCGACAAGCTGCACCTGACCCTGCATTTCCTGGGCGACCTTCCCACGGCGCGCCTGCAGGAACTGACGGACGGTTTCGCGGTCCCGTTCACGCCTTTCAAGCTGCACTTCGGCACGCCGGCCGTGTGGAATGGCGGCATCGCCGTGCTGGAACCGCTGCACCAGCCGCCCGAACTGCTGCGGCTGCACCGCCATCTCGGCATGGCCCTGCTCGACCTCGACCTGGCGCCGGAAGCGCGCGCCTACAAGCCCCACGTCACGATGGCGCGCCGCGCCGCACAGGCGGTGCTTCCCGCCACCGCGCCCGCGCTCGCGTGGCCCGTCAGCAGCTACTGCCTGGTCGAATCGCGCGGCGGCCGGTATACCGTGCTCAGGCACTACTCCTAGCGGCCTGGCGCGCCAGGCTGTGCCGCACCAGCCATGCCAGCGGCAAGGTCAGCAGCACCAGCGCCGCCAGCGCGGCCAGCGCGGCCGGGATGCCGGCCGCGTCGCCCAGGCTGCCGAACAGCACCGGTGCCAGCGCGCCGGCGCCGATCGTGCCGGTGTAGAACAGCGCAAACGCATGCTCGCGCCGCCCCGGCGCCGCCAGTTCGGGCACCGCGCCGTACAAGACCGACGAGGTGCCGTTCAACACCATGCCCAGCAAGGGCAGCATCGCCATCACGCCGCCCAGCGGCAGCCACAGCGCCAGCACGATCAGCAGCGCCGTGGCCGATTCCGTGGCCCACACCGTCCGCATCATGCCGATGCGCGCCCCCAGGTATCCGCAGAACAGTTTGCCGCAGGCGCCGCCGACGAACAGCAGCGACAGCGCCACGCCGATGCCGGCGGTGCCGGCGCCCTTGCTCTTCAGCAGGAAAGGCAGGAAGGTCAGGAAGCCCATGCGCACCGCGCTGTCCAGCGCGCCGGTCGCCAGCAGCGCCAGCAGGCCGCTGCCCAGCCCTTGGGCGCCGCCCCGCGCGGCATCGGGCGCCTTCGCCGCCACTCCGCCGCCGGGCGGAATCAGCCATGCCAGCAGACCGGCCGTCGCCAGTCCGAGCAGGCCCATCAGGGTGACGCCGGCGCGCCAGCTGAGCACCACCAGCAGCAGGCCGACGGCGGCCGGCAGCAGGGTCTTGCCGATGTCGCCGGCGAAGTTGTACTGCGCGAGCGCCTGCTTGACCCCGCCGCCTTCCTCGTGCGCGTCGGCCACCATCGACGAGGCCAGCGGATGCTGGACGCTGGCGCCCAGCCCGCCGAGGAACAGGGCCGCCAGCAGCACCGCCATCCCGCCCGCCTGCCCGGCCAGCAGGAAGGCCGCGCCGGCCAGCGCCGTACCGCCGACCAGCATGCGCCGCCGTCCCCAGCGCCGCGCCGCGCGGCTGGCCAGCAGCTGGAAACCGGCCATGGTTCCCGCATAACTGGCGCGCAGCAGGCCCACCTGCGCATAGCCGATCCCGAATTGCGCCTGCCACACCGGCAGCAGCACGTAGATGAGGTCGGTCAGGCCGTCGTGCAGCGCATGGGCGCCGCTGGCAGCGGCCAGGGATCGGAAACGTCGCGTTCGCATGTTATCTTTGGTAAATATTCAGCTCACACTATAGACCAGGATATTTTAAAGATGGACAAGACCGCCGCCGTCCTCATCGTCGACGACTACCTGCTGATCCGCACCGCGGTGCGCCAGGTGCTGGCCGAACTCGGCTTCACCAATGTATTCCAGGCCGACAACGGCAAGGCGGCGCAAGACCTGATGCAGCGCCAGCGCATCGACGTCGTCGTCGGCGACTGGGGCATGCCGGTGATGAGCGGCATCGACCTGCTCAAGTGGATGCGGCGCGACCCGCAGCATGCGGCCACGCCCTTCATGATGCTGACCGCCGAAGCCAACCCGGCCTCGGTGCGCACCGCGCTGGCGGCCGGCGTCAACGCCTATATGATCAAGCCGTTCACGGTGCACAGCTTCGCCAGCAAGTTCATGGCGATGGTCGGGCC
This sequence comes from Pseudomonadota bacterium, assembly GCA_023389425.1. Classification (GTDB taxonomy): domain Bacteria; phylum Pseudomonadota; class Gammaproteobacteria; order Burkholderiales; family Burkholderiaceae_D; genus Telluria. The sequence continues at coordinate 9,020 of JAEWEK010000060.1, forward strand.
GATGCTGGAGGGCGATGCGCCGTCCGCGCCGGCCTATGTGCCGGCGCCCGAGGCGGCACCGGCGCCCGCCGGCGGCGACGTGATCGGCCTGGCGCCCCCCATCGCCGAACGGCTGCGCAAGTGCACCGTGCTGATCGTGGACGACATCGCCACCAATATCGAGGTGCTGGCCGGCACCCTGAAGGAAGAATACGCGATCAAGGTCGCCATCAACGGCAAGAAGGCGCTCGAGATCGCCAATGCCTTCCACGTCGACCTGATCCTGCTCGACATCATGATGCCGGTGATGGACGGCTTCGAGGTCTGCCGCCAGCTCAAGGCCAACCCGAAGACGGCGCACATCCCGATCATCTTCCTGTCCGCGCGCGACGGCGTGGAGGACGTGGTGGCCGGCCTCAAGCTGGGCGCGGTCGACTACGTGTCCAAGCCGGCCGACCCCACCATCCTCAAGGCGCGGCTGTCGGCGCACCTGACGCTGGCCGCGGCCATGGACGAGCTCAAGCAGCAGAACGCGCTGCTGGTGCAGACCGCCCACCTGCGCGAGGATGTCGAACGCATGACCCGCCACGACCTGAAGAGCCCGATCGCGGTGGCGATGCACGGCGCCCAGTCGCTGCTGGCGGGCGAGCTGTCGGACGGCCAGCGCGACAGCGCCCAGATGATCGAACAGGCGGCCGGCAACGCGCTGGAAATGATCAACCGCACGCTCGACCTGTACAAGATGGAAAAGGGCGAGTACCGCCCGCAGCTGGAGCAGTTCGACCTGGCCGCGCTGCTGCGCAAGGTGGCCGGGCAGGCCGAGCTGGCCTTCGGCGCGCGCGGCATCCGGGTGCAGGTGAACGCGCCGGCGGACGCGGTGCGCTGCCTCGGCGAGCCGCTGCTGTGCTACTCGCTGTTCAGCAACGCCCTGAAGAACGCGGCCGAAGCCTCGCCCGACGCCGCCGCCGTCAGCGTCGACCTCGCGCCCGGCTACGGCGCCGCCCACGTGGTGATCGAGAACCGCGGCGAAGTCGCGCCGGCGATGCGCGCGCATTTCTTCGACAAATACGCGCCCTCCGACAAGGTCGGCGGCAACGGCCTGGGCACCTACTCGATCCGGCTGATGGCCGCCGTCCAGGGCGGCGACGTGGCGATGGATACCGGCGAAGGCATCACGCGGCTGACCATCACCCTGCCGGCGGCCTGATTCCTTCTGGTCGTGAAGGCCAGGTAGCGTCCGTGCGCACTTAAGCGCCGTCGCAAGCTCTCCCAACCTTCCCCTACTTGCCGTTAGCGCATCACGAGATGCAGGTCCCGTTGCGCCTAACCAATATGCGGCCTCACCTGTTTTCCTCAACTCGAGCGCAATGCTTTCAAGGCACGATACCTCGGATATTTGAAAGACGATTTCACAACCGAAGGAGATTGCCCCCCATCAGCAGCTACATCTGTCGTGCTAGAAAAAGTCGATCAACTAACACGAAGGTAAGCAAATGAGAAAGCATATTGTTTTCGCGACCGCGGCGGCATCCTCGCTGGCTGCAGCCTGGTCCTCGAATTTTGTGGAGTCCGCGACGGCCTTAACTCCACCAACCGGCATGCAATGGTTCAGACCGGGCGCAGCGCAACAAAAGCAAGTCTCCGTGAAGCCCCCACTTCCACCCGGCATCACGATGTCCCTTCCGGGAAGCGACATGATGATGAGGTGGCGCGGCGGATCCAAAATGGAGTTCTGCAAGGCCGGTACTTGCGTGACAAAACTGATGCCGAAGTCAACCGGCAAGCCCCAGGTTGTGATCCGAGCACCATTTATCAATCAGAAGTACGCAATCACGAGCTGGCTGGTGAAATCCAATGCCCAGTACAGCTTATGCTACTTGTCATCGAATGCAAAGGGCGTATTGGAGTGCCGCCAGATTAATGTCCCACTCATCAAAGGGGCCATAATCACCGTGCTGCCAGTCGCCTCGGACCTGTCGCTACTGCGTTTCGAAACCCAAGGAACCGGTCATGAGGCGGCGTTTCGGGCATTCAATTCGGCACTGAGGGCTGCGCAATCAAGTGCAACGAAGACGGCCATGAAGCGATACATCGGCAAGCTCCTCCCCCGCCCAACCCTCATCACTGCCGGCGGCAGTGGTGAGGACTGTTTTTATGATGACGACGGCTACGCCTTTTGTGAAGGCACTGAAGGCGATGGCGGCGGCGGCGGTGGTGGCGGAGGCTATTGGCCTGACGACCCAAACCCGGATAATGGGGATGACGGTGGACAGAGCGCACTCCCTTTCCCTGCGCCCCCGCCAGCGGCTGATGACGGCCAGTGCCATTTCTCCAGCACCAACAATGTTTGCACCATCACTGGACACCGAGACCCGAATCGTGTTGACCCGGACACCGGGCAAACCCTGCCTTCCGCCAACCCGGATCAGCCGTGGTATTGCGGGTTGCCCGTCATAAACTGGATATTCTGTGGCGGATCGAAGCCGAATGATCCACCATCGACGGCAGACGACGGCCCGATATGGACCCCACAGCAACGACCCTATGTATTACCAATCGGTTCCTATCGGGACGGGTATGAAGAAGCGCTGGATCAGTGCGACAAGGACCGGGATGTGGAAGACGAGTTGTGCGAGGCTGAGTACGCGGTGTTTGGTGGCCCCATGCTCACCAGGAAGAAACGTGAGGGTGAGTTGATCGGGGCCATCATGCCGCCTTCAGAGCTGCGTGATCTGCGCAAAGCCAACGAAAAGCGGTGGGCCTGTCTGGACAAGTCATCTACGAAGTGGAGTAAATGCTACGACGCGGCAAGGAACAAATACCGTAACGACTGAGGAGAGCTAAATGGAGTTTTCGTTAAAATTCAGATTGGAGGGTAATGAACTGGTGGCTGATTTGACTCATCCAGGCAACCCCTCAGGGTTACGAATCGAGTTGGGGGATTTGGACAAACAAGGGAGGGAACAAGCCGCACAAGCGATAGGAACGTACGTATTTAGTTTCTTCAGCTTGAGTAATCCACCCGT
>JAEWEK010000073.1 GCA_023389425.1 Pseudomonadota bacterium
CAATAAGGCAGACCAAGCATGAGTCCATCCGGTCCATTCATTCGCCGGCCGGTCGCTACCGCGCTGTTGATGCTGGCGATCGTCCTCGCCGGCCTGGTCGGCTATAAATTCCTGCCGCTGTCGGCCCTGCCGCAGGTGGATTTCCCGACCACCCAGGTGCAGACGCTGTACCCGGGCGGCAGCCCGGAGGTGATGGCGCGTACCGTCACCGCGCCGCTGGAGCGCAACTTCGGCCAGATGACCGGCCTGCAGCGCATGAGCTCCACCAGCGCCGCCGGCGTGTCCGTCATCACGCTGCAGTTCGGCCTCGGGCAGACGCTCGACGTCGCCGAGCAGGAAGTGCAGGCCGCGATCAATGCCAGCACCACGCTGCTGCCGACCGACCTGCCGGCGCCGCCGGTGTACGCCAAGGTCAACCCGGCCGACGCGCCGGTGCTGACGCTGGCGATCACCTCGGACACGATGCCGCTGACCGACGTGCAGAACCTGGTCAACACGCGCCTGGCGCTGAAGATCTCGCAGGTGTCAGGCGTGGGCCTGGTCACCTTGCAGGGCGGCCAGCGCCCGGCGGTGCGGATCCAGGCCGACACCGGCCTGTTGGCATCGTACGGCCTGGGCCTGGATACGCTGCGCAGCGCGATCACCGCCGCCAACGCCAACAGCGCCAAGGGCAGCTTCGATGGCCCGGCGCGCGCCTACACCATCAATGCCAACGACCAGCTGTTGACGGTGCCGGACTACCAGAACCTGATCGTCGCCTACCGCAACGGCGCACCGGTGCGCCTGTCCGACGTGGCCAGGGTGGTCAACAGCGCCGAAAACGTCAAGCTGGGCGCCTGGGCCAATATGCAGCCGGCGATCATCCTCAACGTGCAGCGCCAGCCCGGCGCCAACGTGATCCAGACCGTGGACGCGATCAAGGAGCGCCTGCCCGAGCTGCAAGCCAGCCTGCCGGCCGGCCTGGCGGTGAGCGTGCTGTCCGACCGCACCGCCGGCATCCGGTCCTCGGTCGAGCACGTGCAGTTCGAACTAGTGCTGGCCGTGGTGCTGGTGGTGCTGGTGATCTTCGCCTTCCTGCACAGCCTGCGCGCGACCGTGATCGCCAGCCTGGCGGTGCCGATCTCGCTGATCGGCACCTTCGGCGTGATGTACCTGCTCGGCTACAGCCTGAACAACCTGTCGCTGATGGCGCTGACCATCGCCACCGGCTTCGTGGTCGACGATGCCATCGTCATGATCGAGAACATCTCGCGCTACATCGAAGAGGGCGAGAAGCCGATGGCGGCCGCGCTCAAGGGCGCCACCCAGATCGGCTTCACCATCATTTCGCTGACCGTCTCGCTGATCGCGGTGCTGATCCCGCTGCTGTTCATGGGCGACGTCGTCGGCCGCCTGTTCCGCGAGTTCGCGGTGACGCTGGCGATCACCATCCTGATCTCGGCGGTGGTGTCGCTGACGCTGGTGCCGATGATGTCGGCGCGCTGGCTGCGCAGCGGCGAGCAGGAACACTCGAGCCGCTTCGCGCACCGCTTCCAGGCCGCGTTCGACCGCGTCATCTACCACTACGACTACATGCTCAACTGGGTGCTGGACCGCGCCGGCATGACTTTGCTGGTGGCGCTGGGCACCCTGGTGCTGACCGCGCTGATGTACGTCTACATCCCGAAAGGCCTGTTCCCGACCCAGGACACCGGCCAGCTGCAGGCCCGCATCCAGGCCCGCGACGGCATCTCCTACGAGAGCATGGCGGCCCTGCAGCAGCAGGCCGCGCACGAGATCCTGTCGGACCCGGACGTGCAATCGCTCAGCTCCACCGTGGGCGTGGACGCCGCCAACAACACCATGCTCAACACCGGCAGCATGCTGATCAATCTGAAGGACGGCCACCGCGACCAGGAGCAGCTGATGGACGACCTGCGCCGCCGCGTCGCCCAGGTGGCCGGGCTGACGCTGTACGTGCAGCCGACCCAGGACCTGACCATCGACGCCGAGACCGGGCCGACCCAGTACCGCCTGTCGATCGAGGGCGCCGACACCGCCACCGTGACCAAGTGGGCCAATGCGCTGGCCGCGCGCATGCGCCAGCAGAAGCAGCTGCGCAACGTGGTCACCGACGCCGGCGCCACCGGCTCGGCGGCCTACGTCAACATCGACCGCGACAGCGCCTCGCGCATGTCGGTCACCGCGTCCAGCATCGACGACGCGCTGTACAGCGCCTTCGGCCAGCGCATCGTGTCCACCATCTTCACCGAGACCAACCAGTACCGCGTGATCCTGGAAGCGACCCAGGGCGACCAGATGTCGGTCGACGCGCTCAAGCGCCTGCAGCTGAAGACCGGCTCCGGCCAGCCGACGCCGCTGGATGCCATCGCCAGCGTGCAGGAACAGCCGGCGCCGCTGCAGATCACCCACGTGGCGCAGTACCCGGCCACCACGGTCGGCTTCGACACGGCGAACGGCGTCAAGCTGGGGCAGGGGGTGGATGCGATCAAGCAGGCCGCGGCCGACATCAAGCTGCCGCCCTCGGTGACCCTGACTTTCCTCGGCGCCTCGGGCGCCTACCAGGCCTCGCTGACCAACCAGCTGTGGCTGATCCTGGCCGCGGTGGTCTGCGTCTACATCGTGCTGGGCGTGCTGTACGAGAGCTACATCCACCCGCTGACCATCCTGTCGACCTTGCCGTCCGCCGGCGTCGGCGCGCTGCTGGCGCTGATGGTCACCGGGCACGGGCTGGACGTGATCGGCATCATCGGCATCATCCTCCTGATCGGCATCGTCAAGAAGAACGCGATCATGATGATCGACTTCGCGATCGAGGCCGAGCGCGACGAGGGCAAAGCGCCGCGCGAGGCGATCCACCAGGCCGCGATGCTGCGCTTCCGCCCGATCCTGATGACGACGCTGGCGGCGCTGTTCGCGGCGGTCCCGCTGATGCTGGGCTTCGGCCAGGGCGCCGAGCTGCGCCGGCCGCTGGGCCTGGCCATCTTCGGCGGCCTGATCGTCAGCCAGCTGCTGACCTTGTTCACCACGCCGGTGATCTACCTGGCCTTCGACCGCATGGCGCGCCGCTGGTCCGGCCGTGAACCGGCCAAGCCGCGCGAGGTCGGCGCATGAATTTGTCGCACTGGTTCGTCCGCCGGCCGATCGGCACGGTGCTGCTGACGCTCGGCCTGGCGCTGGCTGGCGTGGCGGCATTCTTCGTGCTTCCGGTGGCGCCGCTGCCGCAGGTCGACTACCCGGTGATCTCGGTCAGCGCCAGCCTGCCGGGCGCCAGTCCGGACACGATGGCGACCTCGGTCGCCACGCCGCTGGAACGGCGCCTGGGCGTGATCGCCGGCGTCAACGAGATGACCTCGAACAGCGGCAGCGGCTCGACCCGCGTCACGCTGCAGTTCGACCTGAACCGCAAGATCGACTCGGCCGCGCGCGAAGTGCAGGCCGCGATCAACGCATCGCGCGCCGACCTGCCGGCTACGCTCAAGAGCAACCCGACCTACCGCAAGGCCAATCCATCGGACGCGCCGGTGCTGATCCTGGCGCTGACCTCGCACAGCCGCAGCCCAGGCCAGATCTACGATGAGGTGTCGAACCTGGTGCAGCAGCAGGTGGCGCAGGTGCAGGGCGTGGGCGACGTCGAGATCGGCGGCGGCTCGCTGCCGGCGGTGCGGGTCGACCTGAATCCCTACCTGCTCAACAAATACGGCGTGGCGTCCGAGGACGTGCGCTCGGCGCTCCAGGCCAGCAACCCGAACCGCCCGAAAGGCGCGGTCGAGGCCCACGGGACCCGCCTGCAGATCTACACCCAGGCCAACACGCCGACCGGCGGCCGCTATGCCGCCGATTATTCCGGCCTGATCGTCGCCTGGCGCAACGGCGCCCCGATCCGGCTGCAGGACATCGCCACGGTCTACGACGGCGTCGAGAACGTCAACACCCTCGGCCTGTTCAACGGCAAGCCCGCCATCATCGTGCTCATTACGCTGCAGCCCGGCGCCAACGTGATCCAGACCGTGGACGGCGTGCGCGCCTTGCTGCCGACGCTGCAGGCGCAGCTGCCGGGCGACGTCACGCTGGAGGTGGCGTCGGACCGCACCAGTTCGATCCGCGCCTCGCTGCATGAAGTCGAGCTGACCCTGGTTATCTCGGTGCTGCTGGTGGTGCTGGTGGTGAGCGTGTTCCTGCGCTCGATCCGCGCGACCGTGGTGCCGGCCGTCGCCACCATCGTTTCGCTGCTGGGCACCTTCGGCGTGATGTATGCGCTCGGCTTCAGCCTGAACAACCTGTCGCTGATGGCGCTGACTGTGGCCACCGGCTTCGTGGTCGACGACGCGATCGTGGTGCTGGAGAACACCAGCCGCCACATCGAGAGCGGCATGGACCGCATGAAGGCGGCGCTGCTGGGCGCGCGCGAAGTCGGCTTCACCGTGCTGTCGATCAGCCTGTCGCTGGTGGCGGTGTTCATCCCGCTGCTGTTCATGGGCGGCCAGGTGGGGCGCCTGTTCCGCGAATTCGCCGTCACGCTGTCGGCCGCGGTGCTGATCTCGCTGGTGATTTCGCTGACCACCACGCCGATGCTGTGCGCGTGGCTGCTCAAGCGGAACGTGACGCACAGGAAGCCGAACCGCATCGCCGCCGCCGCCGAGCGCGGCTTCGCCCGCGTGCTGCGCACCTACGAGCATGCGCTCGACTGGGCGCTCGACAGCAAGCTGCTGGTGATGGTCATCCTGCTGTTCGTGGTGTGCCTGAACGTGTTCCTGTACGCGGCCGCGCCCAAGGGCTTCTTCCCGCAGCAGGACAGCGGCCAGATCAACGGCGGAATGCGCGCCGACCAGAGCATCTCCTTCCAGGCCATGCAGGGCAAGCTGCGCCAGCTGGTCGACATCATCAAGTCCGATCCCGCGGTCGACACCGTGGTCGGTTTCACAGGCGGCTCGCGCGCCGGCGGCGGCTTCATGTTCATGAACCTAAAGCCGGTCGGCCAGCGCAAGGACAGCGGCCAGGCCGTGATCGCGCGCCTGCGGCCCAAGCTGGCCAAGGTCACCGGGGTGCAGCTGTTCCTGAACCCGGTGCAGGACCTGCGCATGGGCGGCCGTTCCAGCAACTCGACCTACCAGTACACGCTCAAGAGCGACAACCGGGCCGACCTCAAGCTGTGGGCGACCAAGCTGGCCGATGCCATGAAGGCGCAGCCGGCGCTGACCGACGTCGACACCGACCAGGCCGACAACGGCGTCGAAACCTTCGTCGACATCGACAAGGCCAGCGCCGCGCGGCTGGGCATCGCCACGCGCGACGTCGACAACGCGATGTACGACGCCTTCGGCCAGCGCCAGGTGGCCAACATCTATTCGGAACTGAACCAGTACCACGTGATCATGGGCGTCGCGCAGCAGTACGCGCAGTCGCCGGTGGCGCTGTCGGACGTGTATGTGCCCTCGTCCGGCACCGGCGCCCCCGCCAAGACGGCCAGCTCCGGCACCTCGAACGCCACCGCCAGCGCAGCCGGCTCCGGTAGCAACGGCGCTCCCGCCGCGCCCACCAACCTGACTGCGGCGCGCGACCCGGCCAGCGGTTCGGCAATTTCCAGCAAGGTGACCACGATGGTGCCGCTGTCGGCGATTTCGCGCTTTGCCGAACGCGCCACGCCGAGCTCCGTGAACCACCAGGACGGCGAGCTGGCGACCACGGTGTCGTTCAACCTGAACCCGGGTTTCAGCCTGTCCGACGGCCAGGCCGCCGTGCGCCAGGCCGAAGCCGACATCGGCATGCCGACCAATGTGCGCGGCAGCTTCGCCGGCACGGCGCAGGCGGCGCAGCAGTCGAACCAGCAGCAGCCGCTGCTGATCCTGGCCGCGCTGGTGGTGATCTACATCGTGCTCGGCATCCTGTACGAAAGCCTGGTGCACCCGGTGACGGTGCTCAGCACGCTGCCGTCGGCCGGCGTCGGCGCGGTGCTGGCGCTGCTGATGTTCAAGATGGAGTTCTCGGTCATCGCGCTGATCGGCGTGTTCCTCCTGATCGGCATCGTGAAGAAGAACGCCATCCTCATCATCGACTTCGCGCTGGAAGCCGAACGCGCGCGCGGCCTGTCCGCCACCGAAGCGGTGCGCGAAGCCTGCCTGCTGCGCTTCCGCCCGATCCTGATGACCACACTGGCTGCGGCGCTGGGCGCCTTGCCGCTGGCGATCGGCTTCGGCGAAGGCTATGAGCTGCGCCAGCCGCTGGGCATCGCCATCATCGGCGGCCTGATCGCCAGCCAGCTGCTCACGCTCCTGACCACCCCGGTGGTGTACGTCCTGCTCGACAAGCTGCGTTCGCGCAGCGAATCCGAGCGCGACCTCGTGCGCCATCCGCTCGAAGAAGCACAGTCCACCTGACCATGAGTAACCGTATGCGAACCAAACCGACCCACAGCCTGCACCTGCTGGCCCTGTCCGCGTCCCTGCTGGCCGGCTGCTCGGTGACGCCGACCTACCATACGCCCATCACGCCGCAGCCGGCGGCGTTCAAGGAAGCGCAGGGCTGGGCGCCGGCGGCCCCCGCGGACGCGCTCGAACGCGGCCAGTGGTGGACCCTGTTCAACGACCCGGTCCTGACCGGCCTGGTCGAGAGCGTCGACGTCTCGAACCAGAACGTGGCCGCCTCCATCGCCGCCTACGACCAGGCGCGCGCACTGGTCCAGCAGCAGCGCGCCTCGCTGTTCCCGAGCGTGACGCTGAATACCGGCGCCAACCGGTCCGGCGGCGGCGCGGCAGGCGACGGCAACCGCTACAACCTGAATATCGGCGGCAGCTGGGAGCCGGACGTGTGGGGCCGCCTGCGCGCCAACGTGTCTGCGGCGCAGGCCAGCGCCCAGGCCAGCCAGGCCGACCTCGCGTCGGCGCGCCTGTCGGCGCAGGGCGAACTGGCGGCGGACTACTTCTCGCTGCGCTCCAGCGACGCGACGCTGGCGCTGCTGAACACCACCATCGACGGCTACCAGCGCGCGCTGCAGATCACGCAGAACCGCTACAAGGCCGGCATCGCCGCCCATTCGGACGTGCTGCAGGCCCAGACCCAGCTCGCCAACGCCCAAGCCGACCAGCAGACCGTGGTGCGCCAGCGCGCCCAGCTCGAACACGCGATCGCGGTCCTGGTCGGCAAGGCGCCGGCGGAATTCTCGATCGCGCCGACCCCGGCATGGCAGGTGGTGGTGCCCGAGGTGCCGGTGGGCGTGCCGTCGACGCTGCTGCAGCGGCGCCCGGACATCGCGTCCGCCGAGCGCCGCGTGGCCGCGGCCAATGCGCAGATCGGCGTGGCGCGCGCGGCCTATTTCCCGAACATCGGCCTGACCGCCAGCTACGGCACGGCGTCGACCAGCTCGGTGGCCGACCTGTTCAAGGCATCGAATGCGGTATGGTCGTTCGGCTTGTCGGCGGCGGAGACCCTGTTCAATGCCGGCGCCACCGGCGCAGCGGTTTCGGGCGCGGAGGCGGCGCAGCGCCAGGCCGCCGCGCGCTACCGGCAGACGGTGCTGAGCGCCTTCCAGGACGTGGAAGACCAGCTGGCGGCATCGCGCGTGCTGGCCAGCCAGCAGGACCTGCGGCGCCAGGCTTCCGAGGCCGCCGACCAGGTCGAGCAGCAGCTGGTGAACCGCTACAAGGCGGGGCAGGTGAGCTACAGCGACGTGATTACCGCGCAGGTGACCGCGCTGTCGGCGCGCCGCAGCCTGGTGCAGGTGCAGGCGGATCGCCAGTCGGCGGCGGTGTCGCTGATCCAGGCGCTGGGTGGCGGCTGGCACGTGCCGCAGTAAGCGTTGGCGTGAAGACGCCGTCTCCGCCTTCGCGGGGACGGCGATTATTCCGAGAGCAGCTCTTTCAGATACCGCTCCCACAGCTTCGCCACCGTGTGGCTCCCATGTCCGCGCGTCTCCGGCGTCAGGGGCAGCACCACCGCCTTGCCGCGCTTGACCCGCGTGATCTCCTTCTCCAGGATCCCCAGCTCCGGCGGATTGATCAGGTCGTCCGCGGTGTTCACGGCGATCAGCGGCGCCTTGATCTTCTCCAGAGCCGGCTTCGGATCGTAGTCCCAGGACGCCTCGATCGCGTACAGCAGGTCGTTCGCATCCATCGTCTTCATCGCGCCCTCGACGTAGTGGTCGAGCTCCTTGTCGGCCGCAGCCAGCGTCGGCGCCTGCTGCTGGCGCAGTACCGGGTTGCTGCCCATGATGAACAGCATTTCGGCCGCCGTGCGCAGGCTTTGCGGTTGCGCCGTGTAGTCGCCGCCTTGCCACTGCGGGTCGTGGCGGATGGCGTCGATCACCACGCGGCGCCAGGCCCGGTTGCGGCCCGAGATCTGGTCCGGCAGGCTGGCCAGCGGCATCAGTGCATCCATGAAGTCGGGATAGCGCTCGCCCCACACCCAGGTCTGCATCCCGCCCATCGACGTGCCCATCACCAGCTTGAGGTGGTTCACGCCCAGGCCTTCGGTCAGCAGCTTGTACTGCGCATCGACCATGTCGCGGTAGCCGTAGTGCGGGAAGCGCGCGTGCAGGCCGTCGCTCGGCTTGCTGGAGCCGCCGATGCCGATGCCGTCGGTGAGGATCACGTAGTAGCGCGCCACGTCCAGCGCGCCGCCAGGGCGGAACAACTGGCCGGCGAATTCCGGTCGCAGGAACTGGGCGCCGGTGCCGCCCGTGCCGTGCGTGATCAGCACCGCGTTGGTGACCTTGCCGTGCGCGTCGCGCTGCGGCGTGCCAAGCGTGCGGTAATGGATCTTCAGTTCGGGCAGCGATTCGCCGGACTGGAAGTGGAAATTCTTGATGACGAAATCGCGTTCGCTCGGCGCCGGGTAGCCGGCGGCGTGGGCCGCGAAGGCGAGGGTGGACAGGAGCGCGGCGGCGAGAAGCTTCGTGGTCATGTGCGGCATACGGATGGGCTGTCGGAGCGGCCACTATAGACGAGTTTGTTGAAGGCGCACGTTTGACACTGGATTTTTTTCGCTCGATACTTTGGCTCGCTCTTGCCGAGTTCCGTCACTCGTATTGACGCTACCTTAGCCACCAGATCGAGACATCCGCGTGAAACAGAAAACCCTTGTCATCGCCATGTTCGCCGCCGCCGCCGCGCAGGCCGCGACCCCTCTGAAGATCGAGCCGCAGCGCATGCTGCAAGATGTGAAGGTATTGTCCTCGGACGCCTTCGAAGGCCGCGGGCCGAACACCGCCGGCGAGACCAAGACCGTCGATTACCTCGTCAGGCAGTTCAAGGCCGCAGGCCTGCAGCCGGGCGGGGACCTGGTCAAGGGCAGGCGCGCGTGGACGCAGGACGTGCCGCTGGGCCGCTTCGAGATCAGCGGCCCGGTCCAGGCCAGCATCAGCGACGGCAAGCAGGTCATCGCGCTCACGCAGGGCCAGGAGATTGCGATCCGCCCGGCCGAGAACGGCCAGTCGCAGGTCGACATCGCCAACGCGCCGCTGGTCTTCGTCGGCTACGGCGTGACCGCGCCCGAGCGCAACTGGGACGACTTCAAGGGCATGGACCTGAAGGGCAAGCTGGCGGTCGTGCTGATCAACGATCCGGATTTCGAAACCGGCCAGGGCGATTTCGGCGGCAAGGCGATGACCTTCTACGGCCGCTGGACCTACAAGTACGAAGAGATGGCGCGCCGCGGCGCCCTTGGCACGCTGATCGTGCACGAAAGCGCGCCGGCCTCGTATGGCTGGCCAACCGTGAAGAACTCCAACACCATCGTCCAGTACGACATCGTGCGCAAGGACCCGGCGGCCGAACACGCGCCGATCGAATCGTGGATCCAGCGCGACCTCGCGGTGGACCTGTTCAAGCGCGCCGGTCTCGATTTCGAGCAGGCCAAGCTGGCCGCGCAAAGCCGCGACTTCAAGCCGGTGGAACTGAAGGGCCTGAGCATGAGCGCGCATTTCGCGGTCGACGCCAAGGTCATCAGGTCGAAGAACGTGGTCGCGATCAAGCCGGGCAGCAAGCGGCCCCACGAATACGTGATGTACACCGCGCACTGGGACCACCTCGGCATCGGCCCGGCCAATGCCAAGGGCGACCGCATCTACAACGGCGCGCTGGACAACGCCAGCGGCAGCGCCGCGCTGCTTGAGCTGGGCCGCGCCTACGGCAAGCAGCCGGCGCCGGCGCGCAGCGTGGTGTTCCTGGCGGTGACGGCGGAAGAAAAAGGCCTGCTCGGTTCCGAGTACTACGCGGCCAATCCCCTGTATCCGCTGGCGAAGACGGCCGGCGTGTTCAACATGGACGGCGTGGCGCCGAACGGTCCGGCGCGCGATTTCTCGATCTCGGGTGTGGCCAGGCTCGACCTGCTGGATCGCCTCAGCGCGCAGGCGGCGCTACAGAAGCGCAGCTACTCGCCGGACCCGAATCCGGAAGCCGGCTATTTCTATCGCTCCGACCACTTCTCGTTTGCCAAGCGCGGGGTGCCGGCGATTTCCTTCCGCGGCGGCCAGGATTGGGAGCAGGGCGGGCTCGCGGCGGGCAAGGCGAATGCGGAGGCATACCGGATCAACGACTATCACCAGCCGTCCGATGAATTCCGTCCGGAGTGGACTTTCGCCGGCGGTGCGCGCGACCTGGAGCTGCTGTATGCTACGGGGCGCCAGCTGGCAGATTCCGGCGACTGGCCGAACTGGTCGCAGGACAGCGAGTTCCGCGCGGCGCGGGATGCCAGCGCGGGCGACCGCAAATAAGTCGAAACCTTCGACAGCGTCGTCCGCGCCTTTGCGGGGACGACGTGTCAGCTTGGCGATTTACGGCGCGCGAAGCGCTGCGCCAGCACCGCGCACACCATCAACTGCAGCTGGTGAAACAGCATCAGCGGCAGAATGATCATCCCCAGCGCCGACGGCGCGAACAGCACCTTCGCCATCGGCACGCCGCTGGCCAGGCTTTTCTTCGAGCCGCAAAATACAATGGTGATCTCGTCTTCCTTCGAGAATCCCAGCTTGCGCGAGACGACGGTGGCCAGGACCAGCGCCGTCGTCAACAGCAGCGCGCTGATGACGAGGATGCCGGCCAGCGTACCCAGCGACACCTTGTGCCACAGCCCCTCGATGACCGCCTCGCTGAACGCCGTATAGACGACCAGCAGGATCGAGCCCTGGTCGACGATCTTCAGCATCGGCTTGTGGCGGTCCACCCAGCGCCCGATCCAGGGACGCAGCAGCTGGCCCGCGACGAAGGGCAGCAGCAGCTGTTCGACGATGGTCAGTATCGAATCGAGCGAGGAGCCGCCGGCGGCGCTGGTGCGCGCGATCAGCAGGCCGACTAGCACCGGCGTGACGAAGATGCCCACGAAGCTCGATGCCGATGCGCTGCACACGGCGGCGGCCACGTTCCCGCGCGCCATCGAGGTGAAGGCGATCGAGGACTGCACCGTCGACGGCAGCGAGCAAAGGAACAGCACGCCGAGGTACAGGTCCGGCGTCAGCATCGCCAGTGCCAGCGGCTTGATGAGCAGCCCCAAAATGGGGAACAGGACGAAGGTGCTGCACAGGACCAGGACGTGCAGGCGCCAGTGGGTCAGCCCTTCGACCAGCGCCTCGCGCGACAGCTTGGCGCCGTGCAGGAAGAACAACAGGCCGATCGCGAAACTGGTGACCTTGCCGAAGATGATGGCGGCCGCGCCGCTGGCAGGGACCAGGCTTGCCAGCGTCACCACGATCACCAGCATGATGGTGAATGAATCAACCGAGAAGCGCTGCATCTGGCGGGTGAGGGAGGCGTAAATACTGGACATGCGAAGTTCGTGGGGACGGGAGGTGGGGCCGGGCAGGCCGTTCATTTTACCGGAAACCGTTTCCAGCGTTTCCCAACGCAGCTATACTCGTCCTTTGGTTTTTCACGTTCACCAACGGGACAGCGGCCGCTCGAGCCGTAACCCCGTTGGCGGGCTTTTTTCTCTCAGGGGTCAATCTTGTTCAAATCTATCGTCCTCCCGGTCGCCTTGCTGGGCGCCGCAGCGGTCGCCTACGCCGACGAAGGCCAGTGGCAGCCGCACCAGCTGCCGCAGCTGAAGTCCGAGCTCAAGCGCATCGGCATCACCATCCCGGCGCAGCAGCTGTCCGACCTGTCGAAGCATCCGATGAGCGCCATCGTCTCGCTCGGCGGCTGCTCGGCGTCCTTCGTGTCGCCCGACGGCCTGGTGGTCACCAACCACCACTGCGGCTACTCGGCGATCCAGCGCAATTCGACCCCTGAACACAATTACATCGCCAATGGCTTCCTCGCCAAGACCCGCGCCGACGAACTGCCGGGCGGCCCGAACACGCTGGTGTACGTGACCGAGAAGGTGGAAAACGTCACCGACCGCGTGCTCAAGGGCCTCGCGCCTAAGCTGTCGGGCAAGGAGCGCCACGAGCAGGTCGAGAACCGCATCAAGGCCTTGATCGCCGAGTGCGAGACCGACAAGGCCTACCGCTGCTCGGTGCCGGCCTTCCACCGCGGCCTGGAGTACTACCGCATCAAGCAGCTGATGATCCGCGACGTGCGCCTGGTGTACGCGCCGTCCAACCATATCGGCGACTTCGGCGGCGACATCGACAACTACGAGTTCCCGCGCCACGTCGGCGACTTCTCCTTCCTGCGCGCCTACGTCGGCAAGGATGGCCGCCCGGCCGATCCGTCGCCGGACAACGTGCCGTACAAGTCGAAGGACTTCCTGGTGGTGTCGGCCGAAGGCCTGAAGAACGGCGATCCGATCCTGCTGGCCGGCTATCCGGGGCGCACCAGCCGCTACAAGCTGCCGTCGGAGATCCGTTTCGCGCGCGACGTCGACTATCCGGCCAAGGTCGAATCCATCACCGCCGACCTGTCGGTGATCGCCGCCGCTACCCAGGGCAACGCCAACTACGACGTGCGCTACGCCAGCGTGGTCAAGAGCGCCAACAACGTGCTCAAGAAAACCAAGGGCCTGCTGGACGGCTTCGCGCGCAAGGACATCGCCGCGATCAAGGACACCCAGGACGCGGAATTCCGCAACTGGTACAAGCAGCACGGCACCGGCTCGAAGACCCTGCTGGCGGAACTGGATGGCGTGATCGGCGCCGACATGGGCGCCTCGCGCGAGGAGTTCGCGCTGGGTGAAGCCACCCACAGCGACCTGCTCAAGAGCGCGCGCACCCTGTACAAGCTGGCACTGGAGCGCCAGAAGCCGGACGCGCAGCGCGAAGCCGGCTACCAGGAGCGCGACCTGTCCTTCATCAAGGCCCGCCTGACGCGCCTGGAGCAGTCCTTCGTGCCGGGCGTGGACCAGGCGCGCTACGCGGCCGCGCTGGCACGCTACGCCAAGCTCGATGCCAAGACCCACCCGAAGGGCCTGGACGCTCTGCTGCCGGCCGCCGGCAAGCTCGATGCGATGTACAAGTCGACCGAACTGGCCGACACCGCCAGGCGCCTGGCCTGGATCGGCAAGGATCCGGAAGCCTTCCGTACGTCGAACGATCCGTTCATCCAGCTCGCCGTGCGCATGCACGATGCCGCCAACGCGGTCGAGGAGCAGCGCAAGGAAGTGGACGGTAACCTGGAACGAGTCATCCCGCAGTACATGGCCGCCGTCATCGAGTGGAAGAAATCGCTGGGCAAGCCGGTCTACCCGGACGCCAACTCGACCCTTCGCGTGACGTTCGGCACCGTGGCGCCGTACTCGCCGAAGGACGGCATCACCAAGGGCCCGTTCACGACGGTCGAGGGCATCATGGAGAAGGAGACCGGCAAGGAGCCGTTCGTCGCGCCGGCCAACCTGCAGGACGCGATCAAGGGCAAGCGCTACGACGTGTTCAAGGATCCGGTGCTGGGCACGGTCCCGGTCAACTTCCTGACCACGGCCGATACCACCGGCGGCAACTCCGGTTCGGCGGTGATGAACAAGCGCGGCGAACTGATTGGCCTGAACTTCGACTCGACCTACGAATCGATCACCAAGGACTGGTACTTCGACAGCGCCATCACCCGCGCGATCCACGTCGACATCCGCTACATGCTGTGGGTGATGAAGCAGGTGGATCACGCGGATAACGTGATCAGGGAGATGACGGTCAAGTATCCGAAGAAGTAAGCGCCACTGGCGTTAGCAGTACTACGAACGTCGTTCCCGCTTTCGCGGGAATGATGGCTCGAACGGAAAGCCGCGCGGATCGAGCACCGCGCGGCTTTTTTGCGCCGATTGTCAGCAGTACTACGAACGTCGTTCCCGCGAAAGCGGGAACCCCATTTCCCACGCTACGAGTCAGCGTTAGGCGATAGTGGCACGCGACGGAATGGGATTCCCGCTTTCGCGGGAATTACGGCTCGAACTGGAAGCCGCGCGGATCGAGCACCGCGCGGCTTTTTTGCGCCTATTGGCCGATGTTCTTGGCCAGGAAAGCTTGCAGCTTTTCGTAAAACGCCGTGCGGTTCGCCGTGTCGTAGAAGCCGTGGCCCTCGTTCGGCGCGAGCAGCCATTCGGGCGCGTTGCCGGCCTTGGTGAGGGCCTCGCGCATCTTCTCGGCTTGCTCCAGCGGGGCGCGCTTGTCC
>JAEWEK010000110.1 GCA_023389425.1 Pseudomonadota bacterium
CCGTAGTTCAGCGAGAAGTCCTTGTTGCGGCCGTCGCCCTTCTGGTTGGCGCCGGTGTACAGGCTCAGGCTGCCGCCGTCGAGCGATTTCTTCAGGATGATGTTGACCACGCCGGCGATCGCGTCCGAGCCGTAGATCGACGAAGCGCCGTCCTTCAGCACTTCGATGCGGTCGATCATGGCCGACGGGATGGTCGACATGTCGGTGTAGCCGTCGACGGTGGCGGTCCAGCGCTTGCCGTCGACCAGCACCAGCAGGCGCTGCG
This sequence comes from Pseudomonadota bacterium, assembly GCA_023389425.1. GTDB lineage: Bacteria > Pseudomonadota > Gammaproteobacteria > Burkholderiales > Burkholderiaceae_D > Telluria. Next base: position 266 of record JAEWEK010000110.1, read on the forward strand.
AGCCGAGGTTGCGCAGGTTGATGTACTGGCCGCCGTTTTCACGGTTCGAGGTCAGCGAGCCACCGCGGCTGAAGTCCGGCGAGCCCGCCGAGGACAGGGTATTGAGGATGTCGCCGACCGTGACCAGGCCGGTTTTCTGGATCTGCTCCTGGGTCATCACCTGGACCGGCTGCGCGGTCTCCAGGTCCACCGCGCGGATGCGCGAACCGGTCACCTCGATGCGCTGCAGCGCCGGCTGCGCGTTTTGCGCATCCTGGGCGTATGCGGCGTGCATACCGAGGGTCATGCCGCCCAGGCAGATCACGCGGATCGACCGGGACAAGATTTTTTCCATCATTTTGCAAACTCCTAGGGGTAAAAACGGGGGCGTGAGATTGTCACAACCAGACGCGCGAAATCGCTCGTGGCGACGTTTTCTGGATAAATTAACTGGCTTTACGTTCAGCAATTTTTCCAAACCTGCAATGGAATCATTCTTGAGCGCATGCTGTCAAATGAGTTTGCGGTGAGAATTGGTGATTGTTGCTATCGGGCGTAAGTACCCGCAGATGCGCATTTCCACAATTGACGGTTCGGTCAGTAGCTGTTCAATTGTGAATTTTTTGGACGAAAAAAAGCCCGCCGGCACAGGGCCGGCGGGCTTTCGGGGACGTTCAGGCTAGCGGGCCGGGGCCCGCCAGGATCAGAACGACTGGTTGTAGCGCACGTAGAAGAAGCGGTCGATCGGGCGTTCCGCGTCGATCGCCGACGAGGACGAGCTGCCCTGGGTGTACACGATCTGCGGGCTACGCTTGAAGATGTTGTTGATACCGCCCATCAGCTTGGCGTTCCACGGCAGCTTGTAGCCCACCGACAGGTCGCTGAAGAACTGGCCGGCCTTGCGGTTCACGCCAGTGCCGCCGCTGTAGGTGCCGGTCGGGTCGTTGCACTCGATGGCGGTCGGCTTGACGGCCCAGCAACGGTCACGCACGCCGCTGTAGTAGCGGGTACCCAGGGTCGAGCTCCAGTTGCCCTGGTTCCAGTCGATACCGAGGTTCGACTTCAGGCGCAGGGTGCCCCACTCGCTGACGTACTCGGTCCAGTCCGCGGTGGCGCTGCTCTTGATGCGGTAGGACTTGACCCAGGTCGACTCCGAACGCAGCGCGAACTGGCCGAAGGCGGTACGCGGGAAGCGGTAGCTGAACGACAGGTCCATGCCCTTGGTCTGGGTTTCGCCCAGGTTGGCGTTGCCGCGCAGCAGGCTGACGACCTGGCCGGTCAGCGGATCACGGGTGATCTTGGCGCAGTAGCCCGGATCGTTGCTGACGTAGCAGTAGCTCAGGGTCTGGCCTGCCGAGATCGCCGCGATGCGGTTCTTGATGCGGATATCGTAGTAGTCCAGCGAGGCCGAGAAGCCGTTCAGCCATGCCGGGCTGTACACGATGCCGGCGGTGCGGGTGGTCGCGGTTTCCGGGGTCAGCAGGTTGTTGCCGAAGCCGCTCATGAACGGGGTCGGGGTTTGGCCGCCGCCCGAGCTGACCGCGTTGCCGGCCTGGTTCTTCTGGCGGAAGGTGGTCGGGACGCCAGCGGCGGTGCAGCGCGCCTTGATCGCCGGGTCGCTCGCTGCGGCGCCGTACAGGCTGTCGCAAGGATCGAGGTAGGTGTCGAAGGTCTGGCCGCCGCCGCCGAAGGTGTCGGCCAGCGTCGGGGCGCGGAAGCCCTGGGCGTAGGTGGCACGGCCGAGCACGTCCCTGACCGGACGCCACTGGATGCTGCCCTTGCTGTTGGTGGTGTTGCCGAAGCTCGAGTAGTCGGAGTAGCGCGAAGCGACGTCGACCGACAGCAGCTCGGCCATCGGCAGGCCCTTCAGCAGCGGAATGTTGACCTCGAGGTAAGCTTCCTTGATCGAGTATTTACCGAAGCTGGCGTTGCCGGCCAGGTCGGTCGAATAGCCCGACTGCTCGAACTGGCCCGGACGGTCGTAGCCCGACACCGAACGGCGCTCGAGGCCGGCTGCCACGCCCACCGCGCCTGCCGGCAGGGTGAACAGTTCGCCGGTGATGTTGGCGGTGGCGCTGTCCACCTTCGAGCCGAAGGTGGCCTGGCCGGTCGACATCGAGTAGGCCAGGGCGGCCGGGGTCGAGGCCGACGGGCCGCCCAGGATGTCCCAGGGCACGCACTCGGCCAGCGAGATCGGGCTGGTCGGGGTGCCGCACTGGATCACGCCGGACGAGTTCTTGAACGACGGGCCCAGGGCTTTCTTCAGGTTGACCAGGTTCAGGTTGCCGGTCGACAGCACGTTGCCGGTAACGGCGCTGTGGGTGTAGCCGATATCCCAGTTCCAGGTCTTGCCCATCAGGTTCAGTTCGCCTTCCAGGGTGGCGTCGATACGCACGGTCTGGTTGGTGCTGTTGGTCACGCGCGGCACTTCGATGGTACGGCGCGAGAACCAGATGTCCTGGCCGGTGCCCGGGGTCACGCCCACGCCCTGGTTACCGTACGGGTTGTAGTAGCTGTCCTTGTCGACGTAGACCGGGAACTTGCTCTGCGAGGTCGAGGTCAACGGGTAACCGGCGATCTGGCGCGGCGAGAAGCGCTCGGCGTACATCGCGGTGCTGGTCAGGCGCATATTGTGCGGCAGTTCCAGCGAGCCCTTGGTGAAGAAGGAGGTCAGGCGATTGCCGGCCTGGAATTCCATCTCATCCGACGAGTTGTAGACGTCGGCATCGGCGCCGGCGTAGGCGTGGTAGTTGGCCTTGTTGTTCGAGGCCGAACCGGTGCCGTCGCCGAGGTAGCTGCCGGTGTGGTTCAGGATCTGGTTGAACGCGGTACCCGAGCCGCCGCTGGCGGAGACGTTGGTGATGCGGCCCCACGGGCTGGCGCCGAAGCCGCCATTGAAGTGCAGCGGACCGTTGCTGAACTGGGTGACCGGACGCGCATTGGCCATGACGTTGCCTTGCGAGTTGTTGGTCAGCCCGAACATCAGCGAACCCTTGTCGTTGCCGGTGCCGTAGGTCAGCGCGTAGTCGGTGGTCTTGGCATCGCCCAGCTGGTTGCGGCCGTTGTAGAGGCTGATCTGGCCGCCTTCCATCGATTTCTTCAGGATGATGTTCACCACGCCGGCGATTGCATCCGAACCATAGATCGAGGACGCGCCGTCCTTCAGGATCTCGACCCGCTCGATCATCGACGACGGGATGGTCGACATGTCGGTGTAGCCGGCCAGCGTCACGGTCCAGCGCTTGCCGTTGACCAGCACCAGCACGCGCTGGCCGCCGAGGTTGCGCAGGTTGGCGTACTGGCCGCCCTGTTCGCGGTTCGAGGTCAGGACCTGGCCCTTCGAGAAGGCCGGGGTGCCGGTCGAGGACAGGGTGCTGATGATGTCGCCGACAGTGACGAGGCCGCTCTTCTGGATCTGCTCGGCGGTCACGACCTGAATCGGCTGGGCCGTTTCGATGTCGACCTGACGAATGCGCGAGCCGGTCACTTCGACGCGGGCGACGTTGTTGTCGGTCGACGTCGTTTGCGATTGTGCAAACGCGTCCATCGAGCTCAAGGCCATTGCCACCGCAATTGCGATCTTGGTTCGTTGTTGCATGGAATCTCCGGGTTTATGTGTGCCTGGCGATCTACGCCGCCGGGCTTATAAAAAGTGTCGCAAAACGAGAAAACAACCCGGATCTTTCTCCAAATGACGCAATGGAGAGAATCTCTCGGGTTGCGGATCTATCAAATCATTTCGTATTGACTGCTGTCAATCACAGAGCCGATTTATGGACGGAAAACAACACTTACCGGAGGGAAAATACATCTAGGTCATGCAGGTGGGAAACATTGTTCCCAAAGGCGGGTGACGGCGGCCATGTCGGCGGCCGCGACGGCGGGATCGACGCGGGCCATGTCCTGGCCTTGCAGGCGGATCTGGTGCTGCAGGCGGCGGTAATCGCGGTAGGCATCGGCGGTCGCGCCGGCCAGATCGGCATCGATGAGGCCCAACTCACCCGATCGGTGCAATAGCGCGATATTGCCTACATTTGCCGTGAGTTGCGGATAGTGGCAGGCGTGGCGCAGTACCAGGTACTGGACGATGAACTCGATGTCGATCATGCCGCCGGCGTCGTGCTTGAGGTCGAACAGCGCGCTGCGGTTGGGATGGGCGTCGTGGATGCGCTGGCGCATCTTGAGCACTTCGTCGCGCAACCTGCCGGCATCCGCGCTGCGGTCGAGGCGCAGCACCTGGTCGCGGATCGCGTCGAATTGCGCGCCGATGACGGCATCTCCGGCGCAGAAGCGGGCCCGGGTCAGGGCCTGGTGCTCCCAGATCCAGGCCGACCGGGCCTGGTAGCGCTCGAAGGCGGCCACCGACGACACCAGCATGCCGGAGGCGCCGTCAGGACGCAGCGCGGTGTCGATGTCGAACAGGTTGCCGGCCGCCGTCATGGTCGTCATCCAGGTAATGAACCGCTGGGCCAGCTTGGCGTAGTTGCCGGGCGCGTCCTGGTCGTCGTCGTCGAACAGGAAGATGACGTCGAGGTCCGACACATAGCCCAGTTCCTTGCCGCCCAGCTTGCCGTAGGCGATGACGGCGAAGCGCGGCACCTCGCGGTGGCGGGTGGCGACCGCCAGCCAGGCGTATTTGATCACGGCGGCGACGATGGTATCGGCCAGCAGCGACAGGTGGTCGGCCAGGCGCTCGACGGTCAGCTCGCCGGCGAGGTCGCGCGCGAGCAGGCGGAACAGCTGGGCGTGGTGGATTTCGCGCAGGATGTCGAGCTGGCGCTCGGTGTCGCCCTGGGCGCCGGCCAGCTCGGCGTCGAGGCGCGCCGCCAGTTCGGGGATGTCGTCGGCGGCGCTGCCGCGGTCGTCCAGCAGCTCGTCGAGCAGGATCGGGTGCTGGGTCAGGAAGGTCGCGGCCCAGCCGCTGGCGTTAAACATGCGCAGCACCCGTTCCAGCGTGTGCGGGTATTCGGTCAGCAGCGACAGGTAGGCCGCGCGGCGCGCGATCGCCTCGAAGAAATCGAGCAGGCGGCCGAGCGTGGCGCCGTGGCTGCCAACGCCGGCATCGCGGACGATCGCCACGATCAGCGGCAGCGCCGCGTTGACCAGGGCAGCCAGCTTGTGGCGGCTGGCGTCGGGCAGCGCCTGCAGGCGCGGCGCCTGCAGGGTGGAGGCCAGGCGCTGGGCGGCCTCCTGCGGCTGGTCGAAGCCGAGCGTGGCCAGGTGGGCGGCGATGGCTTCGGTGTCGGCGCTGTCGGTCAATACCGCCGCCGCTTCCGGCGTGTCGGCCGCGCCCGGGGCGGGGTCGGCGAAGATGTCGTCGAAGCGGGCGGCGACGAAGGCGCGCTGGCGCTCCAGCTCGGCCATCAGGCCCGCCACGTCGGGCCAGCCCATCATGCGGGCGACGGTCAGCTGGTCGTCGGCGCTGGCCGGCAGGGTGTGGGTCTGGGCGTCCTCCAGGTACTGCAGGCGGTGTTCGAGATTGCGCAGGAAGGTGTAGGCGGCCAGCAGGCCGTCCACCGTGTCGGGCGGCATCAGCTCGCGCTCGGCCAGCAGGCGCAGGGTGATCCGGGTGGAGCGCTCGCGCAGGGCCGGGTCGCGCCCGCCGCGGATCAGCTGGAATACCTGGGCCAGGAATTCGATCTCGCGGATGCCGCCGCGGCCGAGCTTGACGTTGTTGCTGCGCTCCGGGTGCAGGCGTTCCTGGCGCGCGACCTCGGCGCGGATCTGGGCGTGCATATTGCGGATCGCGTCGATCACACCGAAGTCGAGGTAGCGGCGGAAGCAGAACGGCCGCACGATCGCTTCCAGCGCCGCGATGTCCTGCGGATCGCCGGTCACGGCGCGCGCCTTGACCCAGGCGTAGCGCTCCCACTCGCGGCCCTGCACGATCAGGTATTCCTCGACCATGGCGAGGCTGGCCGCCAGCGGGCCGGACTTGCCGTTGGGGCGCAGCGCCATGTCGACCCGGAACGTGAAGCCGTCCTCGGTGATCTCGGACAGGGCCGCGATCAGCTTGCGCCCCAGGCGCACGAAGAATTCATGGTTGGACAGCTGGCGCAGGCCCGGTCCCGCGGCGGTCTCGCCGTCTTCCGGGTAGACGAAGATCAGGTCGATGTCGGAAGACACATTCAGCTCGCCGCCGCCCTGCTTGCCCATGGCCAGCACGATCATGTGCTGCGGGCGGCCGGATTCGGCGCCGACAGGCTCGCCGTGCAGCGCGACCGCCTCGGCCATCAGCTCGGCCAGGTGGCGCTGGATGGCGAAATCGGCAAAGCGTGTGATCGTGGTGACAACTTCGTCGAAATCGGCGCGGCCTTCCAGGTCGCGCTGGATGATGGCGGCAAGCAGCAGATTGCGCAGCCGGCGCATGGCGCGCGGCAGGGGCAGGGCAGGATCCAATACCGCGCCGAAATCGAGGGAAGCCAGCGATAATTGGGCCAGTTGTCCGACTTGCCCGGCGCGGGCCGGATCGGCCGCGAGCCAGCGTTGGTAGAAGCGCGACGCGGACGCCGGGGAGGCAGGGTTCATTGACTGTCCAAGTGTAAAACAATGCGTTCCGGCATGCGTGCGATGCGGTAGAATTGCCCGCCATGCTGGCGCAGCGGCGCACCGCTGGTCAGCATGGATGGTAAGGTAGACGCCGCGAATGTTGCAAGCGCTCTCTTATTCAAGAATCATTAAACGGCGAGCCTTCTTATTAGCAACCTGATCGACAATCCGGATCCGCAGGCCGCGCCCGAGGAAGGGCCGCTTGCGCAGCGCTGGCA
>JAEWEK010000118.1 GCA_023389425.1 Pseudomonadota bacterium
GACGTCGTCGAAGGCGACCTTGCCGGTCAGCGCGTCGGTCATCATGACCATGCGCGCGACCCAGAAGAAGATGATGTCGAAGCCGGTCACCAGCACCGACGAGGGCAGGAAGGCGCGCAAGTCCGGCGTGTCTTCCGGCCAGCCGAGCGTGGAGAAGGGCACCAGCGCGGACGAGAACCAGGTGTCCAGCACGTCCTCGTCGCGGTGCAGCGGGCCGAATTCGCCGGCCGCTTCGGCCTTGGCCTTGGCTTCCGCTTCGCTGCGGGCGACGTAGACGTGGCCTTTTTCGTCGTACCACGCCGGGATGCGGTGACCCCACCACAGCTGGCGCGAGATGCACCAGTCCTGGATGTTATTCAACCATTGGTTGTAAGTGGTGGTCCAGTTCTCCGGCACGAATTTGATCTCGCCGCTGGCGACTTTTTCGAGCGCGACGTCGGCGATCGATTTGCCCGGGCTGAAAGTGCCTTCCGGCGCCGGCTTGCTCATCGCGACGAACCACTGGTCAGTCAGCATCGGCTCGATCACGACGCCGGTGCGGTCGCCGCGTGGCACCATCAGCTTGTGCGGCTTGACCTGTTCCAGCACGCCCTGCGCTTCGAGGTCGGCCACGATCTGCTTGCGCGCGGCGAAGCGGTCCAGGCCGCGGTACTGTTCCGGCGCGTTGTCGTTGATCTTCGCGTCCAGCGTGAACACGTTGATCATCGGGAGGTTGTGGCGCTGGCCCAGGGCATAGTCGTTGAAGTCGTGCGCCGGCGTGATCTTGACGCAGCCCGTGCCGAATTCCTTGTCGACGTAGGAGTCGGCCACGATCGGCACTTCGCGGCCGGTCAGCGGCAGCTTGATCATCTTGCCGAGCAGCGGCAGGTAGCGTTCGTCGGTCGGATCGACCGCGACGGCGACGTCGCCCAGCATGGTTTCAGGACGGGTGGTGGCGACCGTGATCGAAGCGCTGCCGTCGGCCAGCGGGTACTTGATGTACCACATCGAGCCGTCTTCTTCTTCCGACACCACTTCGAGGTCGGACACGGCGGTGCCCAGCTTCGGATCCCAGTTCACCAGGCGCTTGCCGCGGTAGATTAAGCCTTGCTCGAACAGGCGCACGAAGACCTCGGACACCACCTTGGAGCGCGGCTCGTCCATCGTGAAGTATTCGCGGCCCCAGTCGGCGGACGCACCCAGGCGGCGCATCTGGCCGGTGATGGTGCTGCCCGACTTTTCCTTCCATTCCCAGACCTTCTCGATGAAGGCGTCGCGGCCGAGGTCATGGCGCGAGACTTTCTGCGCGTCCAGCTGGCGCTCGACCACGATCTGGGTCGCGATGCCGGCGTGATCGGTGCCGGGAATCCAGGCCGTGTTGTGGCCGCGCATGCGGTAGTAGCGCGTCAGGCCGTCCATGATGGTCTGGTTGAACGCATGCCCCATGTGCAAGGTGCCCGTCACGTTCGGCGGCGGCAACTGGATGCTGAACGACTCTTTGGACGGATCGGTGGTGCCCGCGAAGTATCCGCGCTGCTCCCACTCGCTGCGCCAGAACTGTTCAATATCGGCTGGCTCGAAAGACTTGGCTAATTCCATGGTGATGGCGTGTAAATTTGGCGAAAAGAACCATTATAGATGACCGGGCGGGCCCCGCGCTCCTGTCTGGATGATCCTTAGAGGCTGTACGGTTGAGCCGCAACAGTAATGCGCCCGGACTGCTGGGGTAATGTTGCGTGCCGCCCGTCGTCCGACAGGCAAATCACTATACTAAAGGGGCCGTGGTGAAGGGCCTTGTCTTTATAGGTACTGCGCGCGATGACTTGCGGATGTTTCCGAGACAAGCGCGTCGAACCGCCGGAGCGGAACTTCGCCGTGTCCAAAACGGTCAAATGGCAACTGATTGGAAGTCGATGCGCAGCGTCGGGCCCGGGGTTTTCGAGATCAGGATTACCGCTGCTCTGGGGGCCTTCAGAGTGGTTTATGTCGCGAAAATCGGCAATGATATTATCGTCCTGCACTGTTTTCAAAAGAAATCAGCGCGAACCTCGCGAGTAGACCTAACCCTTGCGACCAAGCGCTACAAGGAGTTTTTGAAAGGGGGCAAGCGATGAGTTTGCGAATAGAGTGGTTCCAAAATATCTGGGATGCGATAGAGGATTCCCCTGAGGACGCCGCCGAGATGGAGCGGCGCTCGGTGCTGATGATCGCCCTGGTTGAACATATCAGGCGGCAGCAATGGAGCAGGCAAGAAGCGTCGCGAAGGCTTGATGCTCCGATCGAGCAAATTGTAATGTTGCTTCGTTCCGATATCGACTCGCTGACTGAAAGCAGTTTGATGTCGATGTGCCGGGCAGCCGGACTGCACCTGAATTAAGCGCTGGTCGCCGCGCGTGGGGCGGCCTGCCTGCTCACAAGATGGAAACCTTTCGGCGGTAGTCTCAGTGAGACAGCGGAAGCAATCAGCAGCAACGCACCGGCCGCGCCGAACGCGATCCAGTGCGAGCCGAAGTGCTCGTAACCCCAGCCGCCAAGCCACGAACTGATCATCGCGCCCACCTGGTGCACTATGTATGCATAGCCGTACAGCACGCCGACCAGCCGCACGCCGTAGACATCGGCGATGATCGCGGACGACAGCGCCACGCTGCCAGCCCATACCAGTCCGCCAATAGCGGCCGCCGCATACAGTTCGACATGCGTCCCCACCAACAGCAGGGCAAAGAAGCCCAGTCCGCGGACGAAATAGATCGTCGCCAGGATATTTTTGCGCGGCAGCTTGTCGGCGACTCGCGCCAGCATCTGGGTGCCGGCGATCGCCACCACGCCGATCATGCCGATGCCGAAGGCGGCGGTGGATGCGTCGAAGCCATGGTCCATCAGCATAGGCACGCCGTGCGTTCCCAGCAGGTTCATGCTGAAGCCGCAGGCGAACAGGCCTGCCGCGACTTTCCAGAAGGGAGCCGTGCGCACCGCCTCGCCCAGCGTCAGGCTGGGGGCAAGCGCGGTCCGGGCAGGCGTCGCGGCGATCTGGCCGGGCAGCAGGTCGGTATGCTCCGGCGCGTCGTCGCGAATGATGAACAGGGCCGACGGTACGGTGGCCAGGGCGAGCACGGCGCCGAACGCCAGCAGGGTGTTCTGCCAGCCAAATGTCCGGATCGCGAATGAAAACAGCGGCGTCAGCAAGGCCATGCCCGCCATCGATCCGCTCGACACCAGGAACAGCGCCATGCCGCGCTGGCGCGTGAACCAGCGGCTGATGACGGGCGTGAGCGCCACCTGGCCGGTGAAGGACAGGCCCAGCGACAGCAGCACGCCGTAGGACAGCAGCAGCGACAGCGCGGAGCGTGCGGCGACGGTCCACAAGATCGCGCCGACGACGATGGCGGTGCCCGCCAGCAGCACGAAGCGTGTGCTGAAGCGCCCCGCGAGGTAGCCCGCCAGCGGCATTCCGGCGCCGTAGAACAGCATGCCGATGGCGACGATGCCGGCCAGCTCGCTGCGCGACATGCCGAGGCTGGTCGCCATCGGGATGAAGAAGGGGCCGATGCTCATGCGCAGGCCGACGGTCAGCAGGGTCAGCAGGGTCGCGGCGGCGACGATGTTCCAGCCGAAGTACAAGCGGCTTGCGGGAGCTTGGTTCACGCAGCGTCCTTATGAGAAAAATGAATAAGGATCAATTTTATCCAATCCGTCCTCCGGCTGCAGGGGTGCCGGAGGATTGATATCATGGCAAATCCTGCGGCGGCGCCGCGAACAGATACAGGAAGAAACACATGAAGACCAAGGCAGCGATTGCATGGAAGGCGGGCCAGCCGCTGACGATCGAGGAAGTCGATCTCGACGGCCCGCGCGAAGGCGAAGTGCTTATCGAGGTGAAAGCAACCGGCATCTGCCATACCGATTACTACACGCTGTCCGGCGCGGATCCGGAAGGCATTTTCCCGGCCATCCTTGGCCACGAGGGCGCCGGCGTGGTGGTCGACACGGGCCCGGGCGTGAAGAGCCTGCGCCAGGGCGACCACGTGATCCCGCTGTACACGCCGGAATGCCGCCAGTGCAAATTCTGCCTGTCGCAAAAGACCAACCTGTGCCAGGCGATCCGCAGCACCCAGGGCCGCGGCCTGATGCCGGATGCGACCACGCGCTTCCACCTCGACGGCAAGCCGCTGTTCCACTACATGGGCACGTCGACCTTCTCCAACTACATCGTGGTGCCGGAAATCGCAGTGGCCAAGATCCGTTCGGACGCGCCGTTCGACAAGGTCTGCTACATCGGCTGCGGCGTCACCACCGGCATCGGCGCCGTCATCTTCACCGCCAAGGTGGAGGCGGGCGCCAATGTGGTCGTGTTCGGCCTCGGCGGCATTGGCCTCAACGTGATCCAGGCGGCCAAGATGGTCGGCGCCGACAAGATCATCGGCGTCGACCTGAACCCGGGCCGCGAGGAAATGGCGCGCAAGTTCGGCATGACCCACTTCATCAATCCGAAAGATGTCGAGAACGTGGTCGATGCGATCGTCCAGCTGACGGACGGCGGCGCCGACTACAGCTTCGAATGCGTCGGCAATGTGCAGCTGATGCGCCAGGCGCTGGAATGCACCCACAAGGGCTGGGGCCAGTCGGTCATCATCGGTGTCGCGGAAGCGGGCAAGGAAATTTCCACGCGACCCTTCCAGCTCGTGACTGGCCGCCAGTGGAAGGGATCGGCTTTCGGCGGCGCGCGCGGCCGCACCGACGTGCCGAAGATCGTCGACTGGTATATGGAAGGCAAGATCAATAT
>JAEWEK010000123.1 GCA_023389425.1 Pseudomonadota bacterium
GGCCGAGCTCGGCCGCGCCGGTGTGGGCGTGTACGGTCTTCACTTCGCGCTGGGCCGGGCGGCCTTCGGCGTCCACGATCCAGTAGCGCGATAGTTGCAGGTCGACCACGTCGCCTTCTTCCAGGTAGACGATCTGGTCGGTGGTGCCGGCCAGCGCCATCGCGTCCGAGGCGACGAAGTTTTCGCCCTTGCCCACGCCCAGCACCAGCGGCGAGCCCTGGCGGGCGGCAACCACGCGGTGCGGCTCGTCGCGGCAGAACACGGCGATGGCGTAGGCGCCGTGCAGGCGCTTGACGGCTTGCTGCACGGTCTCGAACAGGTCGCCGGTGTACATGTGGTCGACGAGGTGAGCGATCACTTCGGTGTCGGTCTGGCTCTGGAACACGTAGCCGAGCTGGGTCAGTTCGGCGCGCAGCTCGTCGTGGTTTTCGATGATGCCGTTGTGCACCAGCGCGATGCGGGCGGACTCTTCGCTGGGCGAAAAGTGCGGGTGGGCGTTGTGCGAGGCCGGGGCGCCGTGGGTGGCCCAGCGGGTGTGGGCGATGCCGGTGAAGCCGGCCAGCTCGGCGCTTTGGACCTGGGCTTCCAGGTCGGCCACGCGCGAGGTGCTGCGCGAGCGGCGCAGCTGGCCGTCGATGTGCAGCGCGATGCCGCAGGAGTCGTAGCCGCGGTATTCCAGGCGTTTCAATCCTTCAAGAAGAATTGGTGTAATGTTGCGTTGCGCTACTGCTGCGACGATACCGCACATGGTTGGCTCCACTGAATGTTGTGTACGGTCTCCAATGTAGAGCAGGCGCGATGAAATATGCTTTCAGTGCGCAGCTATTTTTGGTAGATTATTTCATGCGTCTTGCACGATGATATATTCGTTCAAATAGACGAGATAATTGACCGATTATTTCAAACATGCCTGAAATTCATCATCCCTTGGACGACCTCGATCGTCGCCTCCTCACCACACTCCAGGCCGACGCGTCGCTGACCAATGCGGAACTGGCCGCGCGGGTGCACGTTTCCCCTCCCACCTGCCTGCGCCGCGTCAAGCAGCTGACCGAGAGCGGCGTGATCCAGCGCCAGGTGGCCATCGTCGATCCGGCCAAGGTGGGCGCGGGCATCACCGCCATCGTCGAGATCACGCTGGACGTGCAGGCGGCCGAGCGCATGGATGCTTTCGAAAAGCTGGTGGCGGACGAGGCCGCTGTCCTGCAGTGCTACCGCACCGCGCCCGGGCCGGATTTCGTGCTCGTGCTGCAAGTACGGGACATGCCGGCTTACCATGAGCTAGCGCATCGATTGTTTGCGACGCATGCCAATATCCGTAACGTGCGCGCCTATTTTTCGACCTTCCGCAGCAAATTCGAGACCCGCATCCCGCTCTAATATTTCCACTGAGCAACATCAATCCCGGCTGGCGCGTTTGGCGATTTACTGGACACAGTAAAACAACCGAGCGAGGCGGACGTGAAAGAGCACAAGGCGCTTCTGCGCATGGAGAACGTGCACCGGCGATATGGCGCCGGGGACAATGTGGTCCATGCGCTGTACGACATCGACCTGACCGTCGAGGCCGGCGACATGGTGGCCGTCTGCGGTCCTTGCGGCCACGGCAAGACCACGCTGGTGAACCTGATGGGTTTGCTCGACCTGCCCAGCGGCGGGCGCATCTTCGTCGACGGCGTCGATGCCGGCGCCCTGACCGGGCAGCAGCGCCAGCGGCTGCGCAGCGAACACATCGGCGTCGTGTTCCAGCATCCGGCCCTGCTGCCGGCCCTCACCGTGCTGGAAAATACCCTGCTGCCGGTCTTGCTGGGCACGGGCCCGGACCGCGCCGCGGCCGAGTTCGCGCCGGAACTGCTGGCGCGGCTGGGGCTGGCGGTGCAGCTGCATCGGCATCCGGCCGAGCTCGACGCCAGCCAGCGCCAGCGGGTGGCCATCGCCCGCGCGCTGGTGACGCGTCCGGCCCTGGTCGTGGCCGACGAGCCGGCTTCGCGCCTGGACAGCGGCAGCGAGCGCTTGGTGGCCGAGCTGTTCGCCGCCATCCAGCGCGAACACGGCACCGCCTTCGTGCTGGCGACGCGCGACCAGCGCCAGCAGCTGCGCGCCGCGCGCACCCTCCAACTGAGCGAAGGCCGCCTGGTGAGCGTCCCCGCCGACACGCCCCGCCGGGCCCTGCGCGCATGAACGCCGCCCAACTCGCCTTGCGCAACCTGATCTGGATGCGCCCACGGACGATGGGGCCGCTCATCGTGATCGCACTGCTGCTGTGTGCACTGGATCTGTTTGCCGGCAGCCGGCGGATGCAGCTCCAGCGGATCGAACAGCAGGCCGCCTTCGAGCAGGGTTATGGCCAGCTCGCCATCCTGCCGGCCGGCAGCGGCTTCGGCGCCGAGGCGCAGGCCATCCGCAAGATGACGGCGGCCACGCCCGGCGTCGCGCTGGTGGTGCCGCGCACGGATCCGAAAGGGGAGGTGCTGCGCCTTGCGGCTTACCTGGCCAGGCCGGACGATGCG
>JAEWEK010000151.1 GCA_023389425.1 Pseudomonadota bacterium
ATATCCGCCTGAGCCTGGCCGAGGTGCTGCACGAGCCGGTGCACGAGCTGCTGGAGCGCTTTCCCTACCTGTGCAAGGAGGAAGTGATGGCGCAGCAGCGCGACTTCCTCGACCAGCGTCTCGATCCGCACAAGCTGATGTACGCGACCAGCGGCGGCTCGTCCGGCCAGGGCATCGGCCTGTGGCGCAGCAAACGCCTGGCCGACATCGAAAAGGCCTTCTTCACCTACGAATGGGGCAAGCTCGGCTTTTCCTTCGACAAGTCGCGCATCCTGCGCATCGGCGCCGATGCCCGCCGTCTCGCGCATGAAGAGCCGGTGCGGGTCGTCGGCAACCGGCTGATGCTGTCGCCCTACCACGTGCACGAGCAGCACAAGGCCGCGATCCGCGAGGCCATCAACAGCTTCCAGCCGCAGTTCGTGCACGCCTACCCCAGTTCCGCCACCGCGCTGGCCGAGCTGCTGGAGCCGGGCGAACTGGACGTGACCGTGCAGGCCGTGTTGCTGGCCTCGGAGCCGGCCATGCCGGCCCAGCTGGCATCGATCCGGCGCCTGTTCGCTTGCCCGATCTCGCTCAACTACGGCCTGTCCGAGCGCACCAACCTGGCCTTTGCCGGCTATGGCGAGGCCGGCCTGTCGGACTATGTCTTCCAGCCCCTGTACGGCTGGAACGAGAACCGGATAGAGGGCGAGCGCGCCGAGATCGTTGGCACCTCGCTGTGGAACGACGTGATGCCGCTGATCCGCTACCGCACCGGCGACTACGGCGCCATCGACGCGCAAGGACATTGCGCGTCGATCGACGGCCGCGGGCAGGAATTCCTCATCGACCGCAACGGCAAGCACATTCCCGGGCTGGCCATTGTCATCGACGAGGCAACCTGGGACTTCGTGCGCCTGTACCAGGTGCGCCAGCAGCGCGCCGGCGAGATCACGCTGGCGGTGGTGCCGCGCCACGGCGGCCTGACGCCGGAACAGCGCGACTTCGTGCTGGGCGCGCAGCTGCGGCGCTGGGGCGGCTTCTTCGATATCGACCTGACGGAAGAGAGCGACATTCCGCTGGCGGCCAACGGCAAGCGCAAGCTCGTCGTCAACGACCTGGCCGCGCGCGCGGCGGCATGAAATTGCCGCAATGACCACATGCTTCGGTTAGACTTGGCGGCCATGAACTCCGCCACCCTGGACCAGGTCTACCGTAGCGATGCGCGCCGCGTGTTCGCCACCCTCGTGCGCCTGCTCGGCAGCTTCGATCTCGCCGAAGAGGCGCTGCACGAGGCTTTCCTCGCGGCGGCGGAACATTGGCCGCGCGACGGCATGCCGGGCAACCCCGTGGCCTGGCTGGTATCGGCCGGCCGCTTCCGCGCCATCGACCAGTTGCGCCGGCAGAAGCGCTTCACCGCCTGGGATGAGTCGCTGGACAATGTCGCCGATGAAAACGCCAGTGCCGAACCGGGCGAGGAACTGGAAGACGACCGCTTGCGCCTGGTCTTCACCTGCTGCCACCCCAGCCTGTCGGACGATGCGCGGGTCGCGCTGACCCTGCGCGAAGTCTGCGGACTGACGACGGAACAGGTCGCCAGCGCCTTCCTGGTGCCGGCGCCAACCCTGGCCCAGCGCATCGTCCGCGCCAAGAACAAGATCCGCGACGCACGCATTCCCTACCAAGTGCCTGGGGCGGACGAGTTGCCGGCGCGGCTGCCGGGTGTGCTGCGGGTGATCTACCTCGTGTTCAACGAAGGCTATTCGGCTTCGTCCGGCGACAATGTGCTGCGGCCGGACTTGTCCACCGAGGCGCTGCGCTTGGGCCGCTTGCTGCACGAGCTGCTGCCCGAGCCGGAGGTGAGCGGTTTGCTGGCCTTGATGCTGTTGCAGGAAGCGCGTCGTGCGGCGCGGGTCGACGCCAATGGCGACCTGGTGCCGCTGGACGAGCAGGACCGTAGCCGCTGGGACCACGTGCTGATCGACGAGGGTTGTACGCTGGTGCGGCGCGCCCTGCTCTCGCGCCGCTTCGGCTCGTACTCCCTGCAAGCGGCGATCGCGGCGCTGCATGCCGAGGCGCCCTCTTCCTCAGACACGGACTGGAACGAGATTGTCGGGCTATACGATGAATTGCTGCGACGCGAACCAGCGCCCGTCATCGCCCTGAACCGTGCCGTGGCGGTGGCGATGCGCGACGGTCCGGCGGCCGGCCTGGCGCTGATCGAGCCGCTGCTGGCGGACGATGCCCTGCGGCGCTATCACCTCGCCTACGCGGCCCGGGCCGAGCTGTACAGCCGGCTGGGCGACCGGTCCAGGGCGCGTGACGCCTACCAGGCGGCGTTGGCGCTGGCCAGGCAGGAACCGGAGCGCCGTTTCCTGCGCCAGCGCCTGGCGCAAATCGGCGAATGAAAATTTTTGCGGCCGCTGTCGAAAGCGCGCCGCCTTGTTCGACCAGTAAGCAGGACGGCCACTGTCGGCCACCCCAACACCTGAAAGGAGACTGTGATGCTGCAACCGATTCCCTACCTCTCGTACAACGGCAACTGCGAAGAGGCGATGCAGTTCTACGAAAAAGTTCTCGCTGGCCAGTTGTCGCCGATGGTGCGCTTTTCGGACATGCCCTGCCCGGACGGCAGCCCGGCCATGGAC
>JAEWEK010000155.1 GCA_023389425.1 Pseudomonadota bacterium
TGCGCCCGGACGGCTACTACGGGCTGTCGAAGGTCTGGGGCGAAGCGCTGTCGCGCTATTACTGGGACCGTTTCGGCATCGAGACCGTGTGCCTGCGCATCGGCTACTGCTTCCCGGAGCCGGCCACCCACCGCCAGGCCAATACCTGGCTGAGCCTGGACGACCTGCTGCAGCTGCTGCGCCGCGCGCTGACCGTGCCCTGCGTCGGCCACACGATCGCCTTCGGCGTCTCGGACAATCCGGGCGCCTGGTGGGACAACCGCGAATCCAACTTCCTCGGCTACGCGCCGAAGGACAGCTCGGAGCAGTTCCCGGAGCCCTTGCAAGGCGCGGTCGACTATGCGGCCAACGAAGACATCACGCTCAAGTACCAGGGCGGCCAGTTCCTGATCAACGGCCCCAAGTACCCATCCTGAGCCGTTCGCCGCAGGCGCTGCACACAAGAACAAGGAGACAGTCTTGAACGGTTTGACGAAGAAGCTGCGCGCGGCAGCACTGGCGGCGGGATTCGGCCTGTGCCTGGCGGCGCAGGCGGCGCCCTCGCAGTTCTACACCTACGATCCGGCGGCGCTGGCGCTCGCGAAGCAGAAGTTAGCGGCGCACGACCCGCTGTACCAGCCGTCCTACGACAAGCTGCTGCAGGAGGCCGATGCCGCGCTCACGCACAAGCGCTACAGCGTGGTCGACAAGACCCTGGCGCCGGCCAGCGGCAACAAGCACGACTTCTTCAGCTTCGGCCCCTACTGGTGGCCGGATCCGGCGAAGAAGGACGGCCTGCCCTACATCCGCAAGGACGGCCTGCACAATCCGGCCTCCTCGACCAACGGCACCGACAGCACGCGCCTTGGCAAGTTATCGCACGACGTGACGGTGCTCGCGCTGGCCTGGTACTTCACCGGCCAGCAGAAATACGCCGACAAGGCGGCCGAGCTGGCGCGCGCCTGGTTTCTCGCGCCCGAGACGCGCATGAACCCCAACCTGGATTATGGCCAGGCGATTCCGGGGCGCGTCGACGGCCGCGGCATCGGCATCATCAGCAGCCGCAGCCTGATCGACGTGATGGACAGCCTGGCGCTGATCCAGCCGGCCAGTGCGCTCTCCGACGCCGAGAACGCGGAACTGCGCAAGTGGTACCGCGACTACCTCGACTGGCTGCTCAACAGCCGCAACGGCTTCGAGGAGAGCAACGCGCACAACAACCACGGCACCTGGTATTCGGCGCAAGTGGTGGCGTTCGCGCTGTACACCGGCCAGCCGGCCATCGCCAGGCGCGAGCTGGAGGTCGCCAAGATTCGCCGCATCCCGGGCCAGATCGACCGCGAGGGCAAGCTGACCGCGGAACTGGAACGCACCCGCCCGTCCGGCTATGTCAACTTCGCGCTGGAAGCCTTCGGCAACCTGGGCCGCTATGGCGAACTGGCGGGCGAAAAGGTGTGGGAGCACGGCCAGGACGCGCGCAATATCGAGCAGGGCTACCGCTTCGTGGCACGCTACGTGAATGGCGATAAGTGGCCGTACCAGGAGATCGATCCGAAGGAAGGCACGGCGGACGGCTACAACCAGCACGCGATGCGCAATATGCTGACCGCTGCCCGCGCCTACAAGGGCGAGCCTGTGTTCGCTGAAAAGGCACGCTGGTTGCTGGAGCACTATCCGGGACAGTTGTCGGCGCTGCTCCTGCCGCTCCCATAAGCCCGCCACCACGTCGTCCCGCGCAGGCGGGGATCCATTGCAGCCCTCCACCAAGTCGTCCCCGCGCAGGCGGGGATCCATGCCGAGTTCACTGGCCTGCGGCGTCACCGCTTCGCACGGCGTGCGTTCCATGGGTCCCCGCCGGCGCGAGGACGACGTTGGTTTTTTGTTCCGGCGCACCGAAAAACTGTTGACTTTCAACATTTTTCCGCTAAGCTTCTAAATCGTTACAGTAAATCGTTTTACCAAGACGTCTGGCGGCCTTTTCGCCGCCGGCTTTTGATAAAACGATATTTTTTGCCTCCGTGCTGCAACGTTACAGTAAATCGATACACGAACTACCGATATGAGCGAAGCAAAAATCCAGGACGTGGCAAGGCTGGCCGGCGTATCGCCTTCCAGCGTGTCCAACTTCCTCAACAACCGCATGCGGCAAATGCGGCCCGAGACCCAGCACAAGATCCAGGACGCGATCAAGCAGCTGGGCTACCGGCCCAACAACGCCGCGCGCCAGCTCAAGACCGGCGTCGGCTCGATGGTCGGCCTGCTGGTGCCCTCGCTCGCCAACCAGTTTTTCGGCTCGCTGGCCTGCGCGGTGGAAGCCGCCGCCGCGCGCCACCAGTGCCACGTGATGACCTTCAGTACCTTCCGCAACCCGGCGCGCGAACGCGCGGTGATGGCCGACCTGATGGCCTACGGCGTGAAGGGCATCATCACCGGCTCGGCGCTGAACGACACCGAGCACCTGGCCGCGATGAGCGCGCGCTGCCCGGTCGTCGCCTTCGACATCCGCCGCTCGGACGAGCGCCACGAACGCATCATCACCATCTCGATGGATAACGCGGCCGCCGCCGCGATGGCGGTCCGGCACCTGGCCGCGCAGGGCCACCGCTCGATCGCGCTGGTCACGCCGCCGCCGCACACGCTGAACCGCCAGGACCGCATCCGCGGCTTCGAGGATGCGGTCGCACGCGCCGGCATCGTCGGCGAGCTGGTGATCGTCGACGCCGCCGATTCTCCGTCCGACCCGCACGGCGACACCCACCTGTTCGAGATGGGCTGCAATGCCGCCGCCCGCATCCTCGCCGCGCCGGGCAGGCCGACCGCCGCGATCGCGATCAACGACATGATGGCGATCGGGATCGGCATCGGACTGAAGCAGCTGGGCATGCGCATCCCGGACGACCTGTCGCTGATCGGCATCGACGACATCTTCTTCGCCACCGCCCACGATCCGCCGCTGACCACCTTGCGCCAGCCGATCCAGGCGATGGCGGACGCCGCGGTCCAGCGCATCCTGGCCCCGGCCTCGGCCCCGGCCGACGAATTGTTCGCACCCGAATTGATCGTCAGGGCGTCCACCGCGGCGCCCCCGAAACAATAACCACTCACCAGAGAAGAAAGCACAACATGGAATTAGCAGGAAAACGCGCCCTCGTCATGGGCGGAGCATCGGGCATCGGCAAGGCGACCTCGCTGGCCCTGGCAAAAGCTGGCGCCGACGTCGTCCTCACCTACTTCAGCAGCGCCGATGAGGCGCAGCAGGTGGTGGCCGAGATCCGCGCCATGGGCCGCAAGGGCCACGCGATCAAGGCCGACGTCACCGACGGCGACATCGCCGAGCGCGTGTACGCCGAAGCCGAGGGCGCGATCGGCGAGATCGACACCCTGTTCGCCAACATCGGCGGACTGATCCAGCGCTGCCGCGTGGTCGACATGCCGCTGTCGCTGTGGAACGAGGCCATGAACCTCAACCTGACCAGCACCTTCCTGATCTGCCAGGCCGCGCTCAAGCGCATGGAAGCGCGCAAGAGCGGCGTGATCGTCACCATGTCCTCGCTGGCCGCGTTCGACGGCGGCGGCCCGGGCTCCTCGCACTACGCCTCCTCGAAGGCGGCGGTGGCCACCTTCACCCGCGCGCTGGCCAAGGAAGTCGGCCCGCTCGGCATCCGCGTCAACGGCGTGGCGCCGGGCCTGATCGCCACCCGCTTCCACGACACCTTCAACACCCCGGCCAACCGCCAGGCCATCGCCGAACGTACCCCGGCGCGCCGCGAAGGCCAGCCGGAAGACGTGGCCGACGTGGTGGTGTTCCTGGCTTCCCCGCGCGCCGCCTTCCTGGCCGGCGAGATCATCCAGGTCAACGGCGGCCTGGGACTGTACTGATAGCTTAGGAGAGCAGGATGACGCATACCTTCGGCAGGCGCCGCTTCCTCGGCGCCGCAGCCCTCACCGCCCCGGTACTGGCGACGCGCCAGGCGCTGGCGCAGGACGCGCGCGAAGCGCTGGGCACCATGATCGGCAAGGCGGCCGGCGGACCGCACCCGCTGGAGACCATCATGCAGGCGCACCCGGCGACGATGCGCGCCGAGCTGCGCGGCGCCCATCCGCGCGTGTTCTTCACCGCCGACGGGCTGGAGCAGCTGCGCCAGCGCGCCCACGGCAGCCACAAGGCGCTGTGGTCCAAGGCGCTGGAACGCCTGGTCGCGATGCGCGAGGATCCGCCGCCGGCGCCGGCCCAGAAGCGCCGCGCGCAGAACACCGTCGCGATGGGCATCGTGGGCGCCGCCCTCGCCTACAAGGTCGAAGGCGACGAACGCTATCTCGCGGCCGCCAGGCGTTACATGGACGCCGCCGTCAGCTACCAGGTCTGGGGCTACACCTACAGCAAGCCGGACGTCGACCTCGCCGCCGGCCACCTGCTGTACGGGATGGGCTTCGCCTACGACCTCCTGCATGACGTGCTCAGCGCCGAAGAACGCGCGCGCTACCGCGACAAGCTGATTCGCCAGGCGCGCATCCTGTTCGCGCACTTCAAGCCGGTGCCGGGCAAGTCCTACTCCTACAGCCAGAACCACTGCTTCATCCCGATCGCCGGCCTGGCCGTCGCATCGTACGCGTTGTGGGACGACGCGCCGGAAGCGCCGCAGTGGGCGGCACTGGCGCGCGCCATCTTCACCCGCGTGCTGGACGTCGCTTCGCCGGATGGCTATTTCTACGAAGGCGTGGAGTACTGGATCTTCTCGATGCCGTGGATTATCCACGCGCTCGACGCCTTCGCCCACGCGGCCGGCGACGACATGTACGACCAGCCCAGCCTGCGCAAGGCCCACCTCTACATCGCGCACTCGATCACCCCGAACGGCCAGGACGTGTTCGACTTCGGCGACGTGTTCGAAGGCCCGATCACCCGTTCGCGCGTCGGCGAGGAACCCGCGCGTACGCACCCGAACGGCAAGCTGCACTCCAACTACAACCTGCTGTACCGCCTCGCGGCACGATTCAAGAATCCGGAAGCGCAAGGCGTGGCGGCGTGGCTGCAATCGCTCGGCCACTCCTGCGAAGAGGATTACTGGAGCCTGGCCTGGTACGACGCCGCGCTGCCGGCCAGGCCGATGTCGGCGATCGAACCCTGGCACCACTTCGACGACCTCGACACCGTCTACTGGCGCAGCAACTGGACGGCCAAGGCCACCGCCTTCGCCTTCCGCGCCGGCCCGCCGGAAGGCCACCACGTCGCCGAGATCCTGTCGAAGATGCCGGACTGGCACCTGGAAATGGGCCACTCGCATCCGGACGCGGGCAGCTTCATGCTGTACGGCGGCGGCACCTACCTGACCGGCCCGATGGGCTACGCCGGCATCCCGAGCAGCAAGCTGAGTAACACCGTGCTGATCGACGGCCAGGGCCAGGCCAACGAAGGCGGCGGCCACGACGCCTTCCGCGGCTATCCCTACGAGCGCCTGGACCGGATCCGCATCACGCGCGCGAAACTGGGCCGCAACCAGGCCGAGATCGTCGCCGACCT
Source organism: Pseudomonadota bacterium (assembly GCA_023389425.1). GTDB lineage: Bacteria > Pseudomonadota > Gammaproteobacteria > Burkholderiales > Burkholderiaceae_D > Telluria. The sequence continues at coordinate 5,501 of JAEWEK010000155.1, forward strand.
GGCCGGCGCATATCGACCGGAACTGGGGGTCGAACGCCTCGAGCGCAGTTTCAGCTTCGCCCACAACGGCTGGACCGTCACCGACCGCATGCATGCCAACAAACCCGTGGTGTTGACCGCGCAGGTGCATGGCGACACCGCGATCAGCCAGTCGGCGCAGCGCAGCTTCGTCGTCGCCGGCAAGCCGTCCTCGCTCAAGGTCGACGTCAAGACCCTGGCGGCGAAAGCCGTCATCGAACCTGGCGTCGTCATCGCCGCCGGGCCGCCGGGCAATGTGGACAAGGGGCCGCGCGAGGAGCGCGGCATGGTGCTGCGCCTGTCGCTGCCGGCCGGCCAGGACGCCACCCTGGTCACCACCATGCGGTTCTAAGGAGAGCATCATGCGCAATCCGGACGTCGTTACCATGGGCGAAGCGATGGCCCTGCTGATCGCCCGCCAAACCGGGCCGCTGGCAGGCGTGGGCGAATTCGAACGCGCCACCGCCGGCGCCGAGCTGAACGTGTCGGTCGGCCTGTCCCGGCTGGGATACAAGGTCGCCTACATCAGCCGCCTCGGCGACGACAGCCTGGGCCACGGCCTGCGCGCCTTCATGGCCGCGCAAGGCCTGGACCTGCGCCACGTCCGGACGGATGCCCACAACCCGACCGGCTTCATGTTCAAGGCCATGGCCGGCGACGGCTCGGACCCGGAGATCGAGTAC
>JAEWEK010000179.1 GCA_023389425.1 Pseudomonadota bacterium
GGCCGGAACCCATGCTGAGTGTGCGTGCTTGCAGCTCTCGCCGCAGCCGCGATCCAATATGCTCAGTATGGGTCCCGGCCTGCGCCGGGACGACGTGCTTGAGTTGGTGCACTCCGCATGACGTAAATACACGATTCAAAATCACGCATCGCCGCAGCGATTCTGAGTCATTTCGCTTCGGTCTTTGTAATTACGGCTTGAGACCGTTTCGTGATGCAGCCGATATAAGGCTTGTATCCACCTGAGGCCGCCCTAGACTGCATTCACCGCTTCCGCGTCGAATCCTCTGGAAGTGGAAACGTCGAAGGACACGGATGGCATGACCATGCGTGCCGATAAAAATGCGTCGATGGGAGAGAATCATGCACCGCTTCATGTTTGCAATCCCCTTGTTACTGGCGACGGCTTATGCCGGCGCCCAATCGAGGGACTATCCACTGACCGATGAATCGTCGGTATCCACCGTGGAAGTGACGGCCATCCGTCCGTTCCACGCTACATCGCAGCGCGATGCGATCAAGGGCGTCTACGGTTTATCCAACGGCTGGAATCTGAAAGTGACGCCCAGCCGCACCGGCATCGTCGCCAAGATCGACGATGAGCACCCGATGCACCTCATTGCACTGTCCGACTACAAGTTCCGCACCAGCGACGGCAACGTGCAGATGGAATTCAATCTTGGCATGACCGGCGAAGACATGGTGATGAGCTATGTGCCGCGCTCCGACGCGACCGCCATGATTACCATCGGCACCGACAGCAGCCTCGCTGCGCGCTGAACCACTACGACATTTCGCCAGCCCACAAAAAAAACGCCAGCCCGAAGGCTGGCGTTTTCGCGTGCGGCGTCCTTGCGCTTAGGCCGCTTGCGGCGCGCGGCGTCCGGTCAGCATGCGGTACAGCTTCACCAGGCCGCGGAACACCAGGCGGATGAAGGTCAGCGTGAAGATCGCCTCGACGAAGGTCATCACGAAAGCCGGCAGCGCATGGAAGCGCACGGCGCGGCGCTTGAACTTGGCGAACATGCGGTCGCGCGCCAGTTCGATGCTGTCGTAGAAGGTCGGCACCACCAGCAGGGTCAGCATGGTCGAGGTGATCGTGCCGCCGATGATGGCGATCGCGAGCGGCTGGTAGAACTGGCCGGATTCGCCGTAGGCCATCGCCACCGGCAGCATGCCGGCGATCAGCGCGAACGTGGTCATCAGGATCGGACGCAGGCGCGCACGGCCGGCGGCCATCAGCGCTTCTTCGCGGTCGATGCCTTCGGCCTCGCGGGCACGGGTCGCGTCCAGCAGCAGGATCGCATTCTTCGCCACCAGGCCCATCAGCATGATGATGCCGATCAGGCTCATCAGGTTGATCGAGCCGCCGGTCAGCAGCAGCGCCAGCACCACGCCGATCAGCGACAGCGGCAGCGACATCATCACCGCCAGCGGCGCCGTGAACGAACCGAACTGCATCACCAGGATCAGGTACATCAGGCCGATGCCCGACACCAGCGCGATCACCATCTGGGTGAACAGCTCGGCCTGGTCCTTGCCGGCGCCGCCCAGCGACAGGCCATAGCCCGGCGGGAAGTCCATCTGCTTGGCCAGCTTCATGGCGTCGGCCGTCACCTCGCCGTTCGAGCGGCCCTGCGCATTGGCCGAGACCGTGATGACGCGCTTGCCGTTCTTGTGCTCGATGCCGGACGGGCCCTTGCCCATCGTGATCTTGGCGATCTGGTCCAGCGGCACCATGGTATTGGTGCCCTGCACCGGGATCGGCAGGTGCTCGATGTTTTCCTGGTTGACGCGGTCGTCCGGATGCAGGCGCACCGCGACGTCGCGCGTCTCGCCGGTCGGGTCGACCCAGTCGCCGGCCTCGATGCCGGCAAACGCCACGCGCATCGCCTGGGCGGCGTCGCCCACCGCGATACCCATCGAGTTCGCCAGGCCGCGGTTCAGCTCGATCTGCAGCTCGTCCTTCGGATCCTGCTGCGACAGGCCGACGTCGACCGCGCCCGGCACCTGGCGCAGCTTTTCCATGAAGGCCGTGGTCAGTTCCATCAGCTTGCGCGAATCCGGGCCGGTGAATTCGATCTGCACCGGCTTGCCGCCGCCGTTGTTCAGGTCGTCCTGCACCACATATTCGGCACCGACCAGGCGCTTGACCTTGGCGCGCAGGTCGACCGCGACTTCCGCCGCGCTCTTGGTGCGCTCGCTGCGCTTGCCGATGTCGACGTAGATGCGGCCGCCGGCCGGGTTGATGTAGCTATTGGTTTCCTTGGTTTCCGGCAGCGAACGGGCCAGCGCGGCCGCTTCTTCCATCTTCAGCTTGGCGTAGTCGACCGAGGACGAGGCCGGGGTGCGCACGTCGATCGCCAGGTTGCCGTTGTCGGTCTTCGGCAGGAAGGCCGAGCCGCCGAACTTGGCGTGCAGGACGATCGCGCCGACGAAGCTGGCCAGGGCGATCACCGTCATCCAGCGGCGGTGGTGCAGCGCCCACGCGATCACGCGGCCGTAGCGGTCGGCCTGGTGGTCGAACCATTCGTTGAACTTCTGCAGCGCCTTCGACAGGCCCTTTTTCTCGGCATGGTGGTGGCCCGGCGGGTCGCCCCAGAAGGCCGACAGCATCGGGTCCAGCGTGAACGAGATGAACAGCGACACCGCCACCGAGCAGGTCACGGTCAGCGCGAACGGACGGAACCATTCGCCGGCCACGCCCGGCATGAAGGCCACCGGGATGAACACGGCCATGATCGAGAAGGTGGTCGAGGCCACGGCCATGCCGATCTCGGCGGTGCCGTTGAGGGCCGCGGTGCGGCGGTCCTCGCCGTTTTCCATGTGGCGCACGATGTTTTCCCGCACCACGATCGCATCGTCGATCAGCACGCCGATCGCCAGCGACAGCCCGAGCAGGGTCATGAAGTTCAGCGTGAAGCCGCACAGCCACACCGCGATGAAGGCCGCCATGACCGAAGTCGGCAGCGACAGCGCGGTGATCAGGGTCGAGCGCCAGGAGTTGAGGAAGGCGTACACCACGAACACGGTGAGCACGGCGCCGAAGATCAGCGACTCGATCACGTTGTTCAGGTTGCGCTGCGAATCCTTGCCGCCGTCGCGCACGATTTCCAGCTTGGTGCCGGCCGGCAGCTCTTTCTGGACCTCGTCCACCATCTTGCGCACGCCGTCGGCCACGCGCACGGTGGAGGCGTCGCGCGAGCGGGCGATCTGGATACCGACGTTGCTCTTGCCGCTGCGGATGGAGAAGCCGTTGATTTCCGCGAAGCCGTCCTTGACGTCGGCCACCTGGTTCAGGCGCACGATGGTGCCGCCGTTGCGCTTGACGATGACCTGGTTGAAGTCTTCCGGATGCTCGATGCGGCCCACCAGGCGGATCGATTTCTCGTCCAGCGTACCGCGGATCTTGCCGACCGGGGCGTTGGTGTTTTGCTTTTGCAGCGCCAGCACCACTTCACCGACCGACACGTTGTACTCGCGCAGGCGTTCGGCGTGCAGCAGCACCGACAGCTCACGCTTGAGCGAACCGTTGACGTTGACGGTGGACACGCCGTCGATGCCGCGGAACTTGTCGGCCAGCTTGTCTTCGGCCAGGCGCGAGATTTCCGCGAACGACTGCGAGGACGAGGACAGCGCCAGCTGCATGACCGGCTGGGCCGAGGGGTCGATGCGGCGCAGCACCGGCTCGCGCATCTCCACCGGCAGCTTGTAGCGCACCGAGGCGATCGCGTTGCGGATGTCGTCCGAGGCTTCGATCAGGTTACGCTTGAAGTCGAACTGCATGAAGATCGAGGCCATGCCTTCGTCGGCGCTCGAGTTCACTTCGGTCACGCCCGGGATCGACTGCATCGACTTTTCCAGGCGGTTGACGACTTCGCGCTCGACCGTCTCCGGCGAGGCGCCCGGGTACGGCACGTTGACGATGATGAACGGGACTTCGACGTCCGGGTTCTGGTTGACGCGCAGCTTGGACAGCGACATCAGCCCGAGCGCGACCATGCCCAGGATCAGCACGATCGTGGCGACCGGCTTCTTGACACTGAAATTGGACAGGAACATGGATTATTTCCCCTGCACCGGCGGGGTGGCGCTGGCGACTTTCGGCGCCGCCAGTTCGACGGTCTGGCCGTCCTTCAGGCTCGAGTTCGGGTTGCGCAGTACGGCGTCGCCGGCCTTCAGGCCGCCGCGGATCTCGTACTTGCCGGTGCGCTGGTCGCGCGCGCCGACCGCCAGGTCGACCTTGGCCAGCTTCTTGCCATCCACCCGCCAGACATAGGTCTTGTCGCCGGAACGCACCATCGCGCTTTCCTGCAGCATCAGGGCGTCGGTGGTCTCGGAATCGATGCGGCCTTCGGCGTACAGGCCGGCCACGCGCGGCTTGGCGCTTTCGCCGGTGAAATTGACCAGCACCTGGACCTGGCGCGTGACGTCGTTGGCGCTCGGGTCGACCCGCTTGACCACGCCGTTGAAGCTCTGCTCGCCGTAGCCGTTGATGCGGAACGACACCGGCTGGCCCACTTTCACCTGGCTGATGCGGTCGGCCGAGACCTGGCCTTCGAAGCGCATGCTGGTCGGGTCGATCACTTTCAGCAGTTCCTTGCCGATCGAGGCGGTGTCGCCGTTCGACACCTTGCGGTCGGACACGATGCCGTCGAATGGGGCGCGCACCACGGTGCGGCCGAGCTGCTGGCGGGCCGACACCTCGCGGGCGCGGGCGGCCGACAGGTCGCTCTGGGCATTGTTGCGGCGCACTTCGGCGTCGTCCAGCGCCTGTTGCGAGGTCATGCCGGCCTGGCGCAGGGTCTTCAGGCGGTCCAGCGAGCGGCTCGACTGGTCCAGCGCCTGGCTCGAGGCGCGCATGGCTTCCTGCGCGGACAGCAGGCTGTCGCGGATCGAGGTCTCGTCCAGCTTGACCAGCACGTCGCCCTTGTGCACCGGTTCGCCGTTTTCCTTCATTACCTGCAACACGATGGCCGATACTTCGGCCCGCAGGTCGGCGCGGCGTTCCGGCAGGATCGAGCCGGTGATGGCCGGGCCCGACACCAGCGCGTTGCTCTGGATCGTCAACAGGTCTTCCTGCGCCACCAGCAGCGACACCGGCTTGCCGTCCTTGGCGGCGTCCGGTTTGGCCGGACCCTGCCCTTTGGAGCAGGCGCCGAGCGCCGTGGCCAGGGCGAGGACGAGTATAGTTTTCCGCAACATTGTCAATCTCCGAGAGTGGACTTTTATGTAATTCTCAAAACGCGCATAAATACGGTCAGCGCGCAGTATCCTAGAGGCCGCCACAAGCGTCAACGAATGTTCGGCCTGTTGCGGAAATCGATGGATGAACTGCGGTATGGAGCGACGAAATGCATTCCAGGCGGGCTGGAATGCATACGGAAATGTCCGCTTTGTCCGCCCTGTCCGCCATCGCGGCGGACAAGCCATGGGTTAGCTGAACAGTGCGTTGACGATGAAGCCCATCGCGATGCCGGTGCAGATGCCGCCCGCGATTTCGACCAGGGTGTGGCCCATCCGTTCGCGCAGCCGGGTATGGCGGGCGTCGTCGCCGGCCAGGCGGTTGATGGCGGCGGCCTGGCGGCCCACGTGCTGGCGCAGGCTGTTGGCGTCGATCATCACGATGAAGGCCAGCGTCACGGCCACGCCGAAGGCCGGGTGGCCGATGCCTTCGCGCAGGGCGATCAGGGTGGCCATGCTGATGACGACTGAGCTATGGTTGCTGGGAAAGCCGCCATTGCCGACCAGGTTGAAGGCCCAGCGCCGCTGGCGCGCGCTGTTAATCAGGAATTTGATCGGGCCGACCACGAGCCAGGTCAGGAACGGGGTTACCAGGTAAGCAAGAGTCATGTGTAGTCCAGAAAGTGATTGGCGCGCGGAATTATCTCAGAAGCACGACGCGACGGCGACCTTCCTTGCGCCGCTCACCAGGGAGAGCCAGTAAGATGCCGCGATGCGCGGGCCCACGGGAAAGCAATGAAACATTTCAGGCTGTCGTTCATTTTCACCATCGTCCTGCTGGCCCTGGCCGGCTGGTGGGGCTATGCCCGCGGCGGCCCGGCGGGCCTGCTGCAGGCGCTGTGGATCGCCGCCGTGCTGGGCGTGCTGGAAGTCTCGCTGTCCTTCGACAACGCGGTGGTCAATGCCACCGTGCTGCGCGGCTGGAGCCCGTTCTGGCAGCGCCTGTTCCTGACGGCCGGCATCCTCGTCGCCGTGTTCGGCATGCGCCTGCTGTTTCCGCTGGCGATCGTTGCCGTGGCGACCGGGCTCGGCCTGGTCGATGTCTGGCAGATGGCCCTGTCCCACCCGGACGAATACGCGCGCCATCTGGCCGCGCGCCACGCCGAAGTTGCCGTGTTCGGCGGCGCCTTCCTGTTGCTGGTCTTCCTTAACTTCCTGTTTGACGACGACAAGGAACTGCACTGGCTCGGCCGCGCCGAGGAACAGGCCGGCAAATACGGAACCCAGGGCCTGGCCGTGCTGCTGGCCCTGTTCGCGGCCGGCGCCGCCATGAGCATCATGCCCACTTCCCAGCAACTGCCGGTGCTGGTGGCCGGCGTGGTCGGGGTCGGGACCTATATCGGGGTCGACTGGCTCAGCAGCCTGCTGGAAGAAGAGGAACACGATCCGGGCATCGGCAAGCTGATCTCGCGCGGCAGCATCGGCGGCTTCCTCTACCTGGAAGTGCTGGACGCCTCGTTCAGCTTCGACGGCGTGATCGGCGCCTTCGCGATCTCCCAGGACATCGTCGTCATCATGCTCGGGCTGGCCATCGGCGCCATGTTCGTGCGCTCGCTGACGGTGTTCCTGGTCCGGCGCGGCACGCTCGACGAGTTCGTGTTCCTGGAGCATGGCGCCCACTACGCGATCGGCATCCTGGCCCTGATCATGTTCCTCAGTGTGGAGTACGATATTCCTGAATGGTTCACGGGCTTGTCCGGCGTCGCCTTCATCCTGGTGTCGCTCTGGTCCTCGGTGCGCTACCGCCAGCGGCTGGCGCGGGAAGCGGCCGACGCCCAGGAACCGGCCTAGCATTTCACGACACGAAAGGGACATCATGGCTATCCATCTGCAAAAAGGCGCCAATGTCAGCCTCGCGCAGGAAGCGCCGGGCGTGCAGCGCGTCATCATCGGCCTCGGCTGGGAGCCGGAACCGCCCAACGGCACCGTGTGCGACCTCGACAGCAGCGCCTTCCTGCTGCGCGCCGACGGCAAGGTCAGGAGCGACGACGACTTTGTCTTCTACAACAACCTGCGCTCGGAAGATGGCTCGGTCGAGCACGCCGGCGACAAGCTGACCAACCCCGCCACCACCGACGCCGAACAGCTCGAAGTCGACCTCGCCCACGTGCCGCCCGACGTCCAGCGCATCGCGGTGGCCGTGACGATCCGCGATGCCGAGGCGCGCCACCAGGACTTCGGCATGGTCAGCCACGCCTTCATCCGCTGCCTGGACGCCGACACCGACAGCGAGATCGCGCGCTTCGACCTGTCCGGCGACTATTCCAGCGAAACCTCGCTCGTGTTCGGCGAACTGGTGCGGGCCAACGGCGACTGGCGCTTCCGCGCGGTGGGCCAGGGCTACCGCGGCGGGCTGTCGCCGCTGGCGCGTTCCTACGGGGTCGACGCCTGACATTTTGACAATCGGCGCCGGCGTGGCAGAATGAGCGCGCCGCAGGCTTCCCGCCGCGGCCAGCCGCCGTTCAACCCGCACGCCCCCGACCATGACCCTGCCCAAGCGCGTATTTACGATCGTCCTGTCCCTGCTGATTGCCTGCATCGTGCTGTTCGCGCTGTACGTGTGGATGGCGCTGAACTGGTCCTACTCCGAAGGCGAGCGCGCCGGCTACCTGCAAAAGCTGTCGCACAAGGGCTGGCTGTGCAAGACCTGGGAGGGCGAGATCCTGCTGTCGAGCATGCCCGGGGCGATTCCGGAGCGCTTCGCCTTCACCGTGCGCGACCCGGCCGTCGTCACCCAGCTGCAGCAAGCCATGGGCCAGCGCGTGCAGATCAGCTACTCCCAGCACAAGGGCCTGCCGACCACCTGCTTCGGCGAGACCGATTATTTCGTCGACAAGGTGCACGTGGGCGGCCAGCCGGCCACCAATATGTGATTCGCAATGCGTATCACAGAGGCCGAAACTCATACTTTTACATATGAGAACCGCTGAGGCGCACGCCTGAGCTACATCAAACGCGGCGATCCCCCCTCCTCTACGCTGGCTTAACTCAAGCGTACAAGGGGAGGTTCACATGGACCGACGCGACTTCATCCGTGGCGCAATGTTCTACACCGTGGCCAGCGCCGGCGGCGTCCTCGCGGGCTGCCACGCTGGCGCCCACGACGACCCTGGCGGTGGCGACAACGCCCCGCCCACCAACCCCGCCTTCCCGCAAGGCGTGGCCAGCGGCGATCCCCGGGAGTCCAGCATCGTGTTCTGGACCCGCTATCCGGGCGGCGGCGCGCTCAAGCTCGAAGTGTCGCCCGCACAAAATTTCGCCACGCTGGCCGCCTCGGTCAGCCTGGCCGCGCAAGCCGTCTACGACAACACGGTGCGCGCCAAGCTCATCAACCTGCAGCCGGGCACGCAGTACTGGTACCGCTTCGTCGCCGGCAAGGACGTCAGTCCCGTCGGCATGGCGCGCACGGCGCCGGCCGCATCCAGTTCGCCTGCCTCGCTGCGTTTTGCCTGGATCTCCTGCCAGGACTGGAGCTTCAACCACTGGGGCGGCTTCAGCCTGCTCGCGCAGGAAACGCTGGACTTCGTGGTCCACGTTGGCGACTACGTCTACGAGCAGGTGGACAGCAGCTTCCAGCGCGGCCAGGCCGAACCGGCGCACGGCTACATCACGCTGCCGAACGGCGCGCCCACGCCCGGCGGCTCGCCCGGCATCCACGCCACCAGCCTGGAGGACTACCGCACCCTGTACCGCACCTACCGCGGCGACACCCGCCTGCAGGAAGTGCACCGCCGCTTCCCCATGATCGCCGTGTGGGACGACCACGAATTCTCCGACGACTGCTGGCAGGACCATCAAACCTACACCAACGCCGACCTGCGCGACACCGCGCGCCGCCGCAACGCCAACCAGGCCTGGGCCGAATACATGCCAGTCGATCTCGGCGACGTCTCCTTCGACCGTAACAACACGGCCTACGACAACATCCGCATCTACCGCGACTTCAAGTTCGGCACGCTGCTGCACCTGGTGATGACGGACGAGCGTCTGTACCGCGACGACCACGTGGTGTCCGAAGCGGCCCTGGCCCGGTCGCTGGGCCACGATCCCGTCAACGGCGACGACTTCATCGGCGCGCGCGCCTTCGTGCCGCGCGACGTGCTGCTGGCGGCGGAACAGGCGGACACGCTGGAGCTCGGCCACCAGCCCTCCATCCTGGGCCAGACCCAAAGCACGTGGTGGAAAAACACCATGCGCGCATCGACCGCGCGCTGGCGGGTGTGGGGCAACGAAGTGACGCTCAACCGGCTATGGCTGGACCTGAGCCACATCGGCATCTCGCCGTGGGACAAGCTGTTCGTGCTGAACGCGGACGTGTGGGACGGCTACCCCGGCGAGCGCACCGAGCTGATGAGCTACCTGAAGGCGCAAGGTATCGGCAACGTGGTATCGGTCAGCGGCGACCTGCACGCCTTCGAATGCGGCGTGATACGCGACAATCCCGATCCCGCGGTCGGCAGTGCCGTGATGGTCGACTTCGTCGGCGCGGGCATCAGCAGCCCCTCGTTCTACCGCGAGATCCTGGAACAGCTCGGCCGCATCGGGCAGTCGCGCCTGACGGACCTTGCCGCGATTCCCGACGCGCTCGACCGCCTGCTGCGCAAGCAAAACCCCGATCTCGTCTACGGCGACCACGACGCGCAGGGCTACGCCGTCGCCACCGTCACGCCAGACAATTTCGTGGTCGTCTTCAATAAAGTGAAACCGCTGAATTCAGACGGCTCAGCTCCGGCCAACCCGCTGGCGACGCGCACCCGCATTACGCTCGCCAATGGCTCAACGGCGCCAAGCGTGGAGGTCAACGTGACTTGAAAGGCGCAAAGCTCCGTCGTTCCCGCGCAGGCGGGAACCCCATTTCCCAGGCAGACACCCACGCGCACGGTCAGCGCTTCGGCATCTCCCGATCCAGGAACCGAACCGTCGCATCCACAGTCGGCTGCAACCACGGATCGAACATCCAGAACGAATGCGGCGTGTCCTTGATAAACACCACCTCATTCGCAGCGCCGACTTGATTCATCTTCTCGATCATCTCATCGCGCCCGACCGCGAAGCGCGGCTGCGCACTGTCGATGAAGATAATCGGCGGCATCCCTACGTGCACATAGCGGATAGGCGAAGCCTCCGCCCACAACTCGCTCTTTTCGGAATAACGCCCGCCGAACCACATGCCGGCAGCGGAGGGATTCTTCTTCGGATCGTCCTCGTTCACGCGTGCCGCTTCCGAGGTGAAGTCGGACAGCCCGTCGATATTGACGATCGCCTGCACCGCGCTCGACACCTTGCTGTTGGCCGCGCCCGGGTCGAAGCGGTCCAGCTTGCCGGTCACGCCGGCAAGGCTGGCGATCTGTCCGCCCGCCGAGCCGCCGGCCAGTGCGAAGCGGTTCGGGTCCAGCCGATATTCATCCGCATGCGCACGCACCCAGCGCACGGCGGCGCGCGTGTCATGGATCGCGGCCGGATACAGCGCCTCGCCGGACAAGCGATAACTGATGGTGACGGCCGCATATCCGCGCTGCGCCAGGCGGATCGCCATCGGCACGAACTCCGACCGGAAGCCCGAACGCCAGCCGCCACCATGAACGATGATGACGGTCGGGAAGCGCTCGCCCTGGTGGAACGAAGCAGGAAGATAGAGGTCCAGCTTCAGGCAGCGCGTTCCGTACTGGACGTAGGTCCGGTCCGCGACCTTCATCACGCCTTGCGGCAGCGCCGAGTCGGCGATACGAATGAAGGGATACTTCTTGATGTTCTTGTCGAACGTGTGCTGGAAGTCGTAGGTGTTGGTGGGGTCCGGCGGAGGTTCGATGCAGTCGGCGGCTCGGGCGAACAGCGGCAGCGCAAGAATGGCTGCGGCAAAAAGGCGTACATACAAGAGCGGCATGGAAGACCCGGCAGTAGCGAAACCGAAGCAGTATGCCATGGATTGTGAGCGTGAACTATTAGCGCAGACGACGAACAGCAGCTCAGCTCCTGCGCGGAATCACATCCGCCAGCCGCTTGGCCGCCTGCGCCGCCGACGGCTGCTTGACGCGGTCGATCACTTCACGCGTCAGGTCTTCCGACACGGCGCGCTGCTGCGCTTCTTCCTTGCGCTCGCCGACCGCTTCCTTGGTCGCGCTCAGCTCTGCCGATTGTTCGTCGTATCGGCGATGTTCCAGTTCCGCCAGCTCGCGCTTGGCTTCCGCCATCTGGTTGGTCGTCTTCGCCACCTTGCGCTGCATGTCGGCATGCTTCTGCGCCTGCTCCACCAGGGCGCGCTGGGCGTCGCGCTTGTCGATCGCCGCCTGCGCGGACGCCTGCTCCGCCAGTTCGCGTTCGCGCGCCAGCGCCAGTTGATCTTCCTCGGCTTGCGCCCGCGCCTCGGCCGCACGGGCCGCCGCCTGTTCCGATGCCAGGACCGCCGCAGCCGCCTGCTGCGCGCGCGCATCCGCTTGCGCCTGTTCGCGCTGCGCCGTCGCCGTCTGCTCGGCCAGCGCCAGCGCCTCCTGTTCCGCCTGCAACGCCAGGCGCTCGGCCGCGATCGCCGCATCGAGTTCGGCCAGCTTTCGCAGCTCCAACCCTGCGCGCTCGGCCTGCACCTGCGCCAGTTCGGTGGCGCGCTGCGCCTGCTGCTCCAGCGCGGCGCTCGCCTCCTCCTCGCTCGCCGCGCGCGCCAACTCCTGCTCGGCCACCATGCGCGCCGCTTCGATCGCTTCCTGCTTCGCCGCCACGATGCGGCGCTCGGCCTCGGATTGCTGGCGCAGCAGCGCTGCTTCCGCCTGCTCCGCCATCGTCCGCGCCTGCGCGGCCTCGGCCAGTGCGCGCTCCGCTTCCAGCTTGTCCTGCAATGCCACCAGCGCTTCCGCTTCGATCACCGCGCGTTCGCGCTCGGCTTGCGCCAGGCGCTCGGTCTCTTCGGCGCGGCGCGCGGCTTGCCGCGCCGCTTCCTGCTGTTGTTCGACCTGCGCCGCCAGCGCCGCCAGGGCCTGCTGTTCGGCGTCGTTCTGGGCCGCGCTGGCATCGGCGGCCGCTTGCGCCAGCGCCGCACGCTCGTCGGACAGCGCGCGCTGGCGCTTCTGTTCTTCCGCTTCGCGTTGCGCGGCCTGCGCCGCCAGTTCGTCGGCCTGCGCGCGTTCGCTCGCCTGCTGCGCCGCCACTTGTTCTGCCGCCAGCTTCGCCTCGACCTGCGCCCCCGCCTCTTCTTCGGCACGGGCACGCTGGAACGCGACTTCGCGCAACTTGCGGTCCGCTTCGATGCGTGCCTCGGTCGCCGCCAGGATGCGGACCTCGGCCTCGCGCCGCGCCTCGGCCGCCGCCAGCGCCGTCTTCTCCAGGCGCTCGCGATGCAGCACGCCGTCGCGCAACTCCTTCTCGGTCTGCAGGCGCATGCGCAGCGATTGCGCCGCCACGCGTTCCGACTCGGCCTGCGCGGCGGCAGTCGCCTCGCGTTCCTGTTCGATGTGGGCCAGCGCGCGGGCTTCTTCCAGCGCGCGGGCTTCGGCGGCGGCGCGCGCGAATGCGGACGCCAGCGCCACCTGGTCGGCCAGCTCGCGCTGGCGCGTCAGTTCCAGCGCTTCGGCTTCGGCCTCGGCCAGTTTCTCGGCGGTCTGGCGCGCGGCCTTCTCGGCGCGCTCGCGTTCACGCGCCAGGATCGCGACGCGCGCGTCGGCGCTCGCGCTGTGCAGCACTTCTTCCTTGGCCGCGTGCACCGCCGCCGCCCGCTCGGCCGCCTGCAGGCGTGCCTGCTCGGTCTGGACCTGCAGCTCGTCGGCCGCTTGCGCCGCCCTGGCCGCGAGCGCCGCTTCGGCCTCGATCTGTTCGACGGCGCGGCGGCGCGCTTCTTCTTCGGATTTGGCGCGCGCTTCGGCGGCCAGCTTGATCTGGGTGTCGGTCTCGACCCGGGCGCGCAGTTCCACGGTCTCGGCGCGCACCGCTTCCAGGCGCTCGCCGGCCGCCTTGGCCGCCGCCCGCAGGCTGTCGATGCGGTCGCGGTTGGCCTCGATCGCCTGTTCCGACGCCTGCGCGATGGCCACGGCCGCTGCGGCCGCCTCGGCATCCATCTTCGCGCGCTGGTCGGCCAGCTCGCGCGCCTGCGACTCGGCCGCGGCGCGGCTCTCGGCGGCGCAACTGGCCTTGGCTTCCGCTTCGACGCGGGCGATCGCCTGCTTGATGTCGTCCATCGCCAGCGGCGCGCGCGACTCGTGCGTCTCGACCGCCTCGGCGGCTGGGGACAAGTCGATAATCAGGTCGGCATCTTGTTGCAGGATCGGGTCGGCGTGCATCAGGTGGGTCTCGTTGGCGGTCCGGTGGGCTTTCCCTGATTATCCGTTGCCGCGGCGCATCCCAGCAAGCCGAGGAGGCAGGGAAAGACCGTTTAATTCGACTCTTCGAATCCGACAATTATCCGATCGACCACGACCGTAGCCTGCCCATCAACACATTGAGAGCGACCGCCGGCGGTCCGAATAATTACACCCGGCAAGTCCCTGCCGTGGCATGATGAGAGTGCAGTCCTGATTGGTCGAAAAAATGATGGCAACCACCCACTCAGTCAACACGGGCGACGCAAGCCCACGCTGGTCCGTCTACGCCTACCTCGCCGCGCTGGTCATCGCCTGCCTGGGGCCGGGACTGCTCGGCGCCGGCCTGCTGCTGGTCCACGAATACCGCGACGGCCACCAGCGCCTGGAAAAGGACACGATCCTCACCGCGCGCGCCCTCGTCCAGGCCGTCGACGCGCACCTGATGCAGGCCCAGACCGCAGCCCAGTCGCTGTCGACCGCCGGCTCGCTGCCGAAAGGAGATTTCGAGCGCTTCCGCAAGCGCGCACTGTCTGTGCTCGAGGTCGCCCGCCCCGGCAGCAATGTCGTCCTGACGGACAAGACCGGCCTGCAGCTGGTAAATACACTCCAGGAACCCGGGGAGTCCTCGTATCGCGCCCACGATCCTGTCGTCTTGCACCGCATCCGGCAGGTCCTTGAGACAGGAAAGCCCGTCATTTCCGACCTCTTCATCGGCGGACTGACCAAGCGCCCCATCATGACGGTCGACGTACCCGTCTTCATCAACGGCAAAGCGACATATGTGCTGAGCATCGGCGTGCAGCCAAACGAATTCAATGCAATCCTGGCGAACCAGCGCCTGCCCTCGAACTGGATGGCGGCAGTGTTCGACCGCAGCGGCACCATCGTCGCCCGCACGCTGGCGCCCGACCGCTTCATCGGGCAAAAGGGCACAGCGGAATTTATCCAGCGCATCCAGGAAACAGGCGAAG
>JAEWEK010000182.1 GCA_023389425.1 Pseudomonadota bacterium
CATCCGGCCAGGCTGCACGACATGCTGGCGAAACGCGGCGTGTTTCCCGGCCTGGGCCCGGGCGAGATGGACAATCACGCCTACGTCCTGGTCGACAATCCGGCCGACCTCGATGCCAAGTGGCCCCTGGTGCTGGCCGCCAAGCCGGATTTCATCAAGACCTACCTGCTTTACTCGGAAGAATTCGACAAGCGCGCGACGATGGGGACGGACGCCAAGGGTCTCGATCCGAAGCTGCTGCCCTTGATCGTCGCCCGCGCGCACGAGGCAGGCCTACGGGTGTCCACGCACATCGAGACGGCGGCGGATTTCCGCCATGCCGTGCAGGCCGGCGTCGACGAGATCAACCATCTGCCGCACCTCGGCAGGAGCGCGGGCACCAACCTGGCGCCGTACCTGATCGACGAGGCGACCGCGACCCTGGCGGCGCAAAAGAAGGTGGCGGTCGTGGCGACGCTGCGCGATCCCGCGTCAACGCCCACAGGAATGATGATGGGACCGGCCGGCAAGCCTTCGCCCGCCGATGAGGCGGCCATGCGCGAGCGCATGAAGCAGCGGAGCGAGGCGGAAGCGGAGTTAAACCGCCGCAACCTGCTCGCGCTTGCCGCCGCCGGCGTGACCATCGGGCTCGGCAGCGACGGCATCAGCGGGGAACGGCCCTTCGTCACGAGCCGCGGCGCGGCGCAATACCTGAACACGTACCGGATTTTCGATGTGCCGACGATCATCACCATGTGGTCGGCCAACACGGGCGCGACAATTTTCCCGCATCGGAAAATCGGCCGCCTCGCATCCGGCTATGAGGCTGATTTCCTCGTGCTCGAGGGCGATCCGCTGGCGGATTTTGCCAATTTATCCAGGATCGCGCTGCGCGTCAGGCAGGGCGAAGTGCTGAAGTAGGCGAAAGGGGAAAGGACGGATTGCGTCGCCGGTATGACAAGCTGTTGAAAATCCACGCGTTTTTGCGACACCCTGCAACAGGCGCGTGTCGCAACCGTGTTATACTAGCCGGCTAACCTAAATCGGCAGTCCTGGCCCGTCCGTACTCCCGCCTCAATCTCACGCTGGATAGACAATGTCACAAACCAAACGCGCGATTCGTAATATCGCAATCATCGCCCACGTTGACCACGGCAAAACCACCTTGGTCGACCAGCTGCTGCGTCAGTCGGGCACCTTCCGCGAAAACCAGCAGGTCGACACCCGGGTCATGGACTCGAACGACCTCGAAAAGGAACGCGGTATTACCATCCTGTCCAAGAATTGCGCGGTCGAGTACGAAGGCACTCACATCAACATCGTCGACACCCCGGGCCACGCCGACTTCGGCGGCGAGGTCGAGCGCGTGCTGTCGATGGTCGACTCGGTGCTGCTGCTGGTCGACGCCCAGGAAGGCCCGATGCCGCAGACCCGCTTCGTGACCCGCAAGGCTCTCGCGCTGGGCCTGAAGCCGATCGTGGTGCTGAACAAGATCGACCGTCCGGGCGCACGCGCCGAGTGGGCGATCAACCAGACCTTCGAACTGTTCGACAAGCTTGGCGCAACCGACGAGCAGCTCGACTTCCCGGTCATCTACGCCTCGGGCCTGAACGGCTACGCCGGCCTGACCGAAGACGTGCGCGACGGCGACATGAAGCCGCTGTTCGAAGCCATCCTCAAGTATGTGCCGGTGCGTGAAGACGATCCGGACGGTCCTCTGCAGATGCAGATCACCTCGCTCGACTACTCCTCGTACGTGGGCAAGATCGGCATCGGCCGCATCAGCCGCGGCCGCATCAAGGCTGGCCAGGACGTGGTCATCATGAACGGCCCGGATTCGAGCCCGATCAAGGGCCGCATCAACCAGGTGCTCAACTTCAAGGGCCTGGAGCGCGTGCTGGTCGATGAAGCTGTCGCCGGCGACATCGTGCTGATCAACGGTATCGAAGACATCGGCATCGGTTCGACCGTGTGCGCACCGGACGTGCCGGACGCGCTGCCGATGCTGACCGTCGACGAGCCGACCCTGACCATGAACTTCATGGTCAACAACTCGCCGCTGGCCGGCCGCGAAGGCAAGTTCGTCACCAGCCGCCAGCTGCGCGACCGCCTCGACCGCGAACTGAAGTCGAACGTGGCGCTGCGCGTGCTGCCGACCCCGGACGACACCGTGTTCGAAGTGTCGGGCCGTGGCGAGCTGCACCTGACCATCCTGCTGGAAAACATGCGCCGTGAAGGCTTCGAGCTGGCCGTGTCGCGTCCGCGCGTGGTGTTCAAGGAGATCGATGGCGTCAAGTGCGAGCCGTACGAGAACCTGACCGTCGACGTCGAAGAAGTGAACCAGGGCGGCGTGATGGAAGAACTGGGCCGCCGCCGTGGCGACCTGCAGAACATGGAACCGGACGGCAAGGGCCGCGTGCGCCTCGAGTACCGCATCCCGGCGCGCGGCCTGATCGGCTTCCAGGGCGACTTCATGACCCTGACCCGCGGCACCGGCCTGATGAGCCACGTGTTCGACGCCTACTCGCCGGTCGACAACGGCAAGGGCGAGCTGGCCGGCCGCCGCAACGGCGTGCTGATCTCGCAGGACGACGGCCAGGCCGTCGCCTACGCGCTGTGGAAGCTGCAGGACCGCGGCCGCATGTTCGTCGAGCACAACACCCCGGTGTACGAGGGCATGATCATCGGCATCCACTCGCGCGACAACGACCTGGTGGTCAACCCGATCAAGGGCAAGCAGCTGACCAACGTGCGCGCATCGGGCACCGACGAGGCCGTGCGCCTGGTCCCGCCGATCGTGATGTCGCTGGAATATGCGGTCGAGTTCATCGAGGACGACGAGCTGGTCGAGATCACGCCGAAGAGCATCCGCCTGCGCAAGCGCTTCCTGAAAGAGCACGAGCGCAAGAAGGCCAGCCGCGAAGCGGCGTAAGCGATTCGCTGCTGATAAAAACCCCGCCGCCTGCGAAGGCTGCGGGGTTTTTCATTTTGGCGCTATTGTGCACACAAATATTAACTTGACGACAATCAGGGTGTGGTCGATGATTGCCGGGCGGCATACCATGGCGCCGCTGCCATCGATCCCGGAGACGACACAATGAAACGATTCATCCTGGCGGCCGGCTTGCTGGCGGTCGGCCTGGCCGGCCTCACGCAGGCCGCCGACAAGGCCGACGATGCCCAGCTGCGCAAAGCCATCGCAGGCAGCCACCGGAGCAGCACCAACGTCGCGCGCGATACTTGGCGACATCCTTACGAAACGCTCACTTTCTTCGGCATCAAGCCGACCATGACGGTGGTCGAATTGTTGCCGGAAGGCGGCTGGTACACCGAGATCCTGGCACCCTACCTGCGCCAGGATGGCAAGCTGATCAGCGCCGGCCTCATATCCAGGACCTTGCTGGAGTCCAACCCGGCGGTCTATGACAAGGTCGTGCGGGGCACCTTCAATCCGCCAAAGGCCATCTACAACTTCGCTCCGCCAAACAGCGTCGACATGGTGCTCACCTTCCGCAACGTGCACAACTTCGTCGAGTTGGGCGACGACAAGGTCAAGGACATGTTCAAGGCGCTGTATACCAGCCTGAAACCGGGCGGCGTGCTGGGGGTGACCGACCACCGCCTGCCGGAATCCATGCCGCAGGATGCCACGGCCACGAGCGGCTACGTCCACGAGTCGTATGTGATCAAGATGGCCGAGAGCGCCGGCTTCAAGCTGGCCGGCAAATCCGAGATCAACGCCAATCCGAAGGACAAGGCCGACCACAAGGGCGGCGTGTGGGCGCTGCCGCCGACCCTGACCAATGCCGCCGTCGACCGCGACAAGTACCAGGCCATCGGCGAGAGCGACCGCATGACGCTCAAGTTCGTGAAGCCATGAACGACCTATGATCGCTGACCTTATTTCGGAAGTTCTTGGCCCGGTAGCTGGCGTTTGATTACAAAACGGGAAGAGCGATGGATTTTGAAGCCGCCAAGGTGCTGTGCCGCAGTTTCGCGGGCTGTACCGAGGACATCAAATGGGGCGCTGACATTGTCTTTTCGGTCGGCGAAAAAATGTTCGCGGTGACCGGCAGCGCGTCGCCCTCCACGGGCATGAGCTTCAAGGTCGAGGACGACCGCTTCCTGGAACTCACAGATCGTCCCGGGATCATTCCAGCCCCCTACCTGGCGCGCGCCAAGTGGGTGCGTGTCGGTAGCGAGGCGGATTTGTCGGATCAGGAAGCCGCGGAGTTGTTGCGCCGGTCGTACGAGCTGGTATTCGCCAAGCTGACCAAAAAGCAGCAGCGCGAGATCGCCGCCGGCGTGGCATAGCGGCACATCAAGCTCATTCAGCGTGGACCTCCGACGGGCGATGGGCGGATGCGCAGGACAGCACGCCGGCCACCAGCAGCACCATCGCCAGCAGTTCCAGCGCCGTCGGCCAGCGCGCTTCCCACAGGAAGCCATACAGCAGCGCGAACAGCGTCTCGAATACGATCAATTGCCCGGACATGGTCAGCGGCAGCAGGCGGCTGGCGCGGTTCCACAGCGCGTTACCGATCACCGAGCAGAACAGGGCGACGGCGCTCATCACACCGACGAAATACAGCCACTCCGGCGGCCGGTGCGTGACTGAGGTCAGCAGGAAAGCGGGAACCGCGAGCACCAGTGCCTGCGCGCCGGTCACCACGCCTGTCAGCAGGCTCCATTCATGCGCCGTGACGTGCGACAGGCGATCCAGCCAGCGGCTGTTGCCGACCGCATAGGTCGTCCAGGACACCAGCGACCCGATCGCGCACAGCAAGCCGACGAATGAGCCTTTCGGCCCCGAGGACAGGGCCGGCCAGCTGATGCAGGCGAGGCCAGCCGCGCTCAGCACCAGCGACGGCAGCAGGCGCGAAAGCGGTACCGCGCCATGGTCGCGGCTGCCGACCAGCGTCACCGTGACGGGCAGCATGCCGATCACGAGCGAAGTCATGGCCACGCCCCCGAGGCGCACCGCGTTCGCCAGGAACACGTAGTAGATGATGTTGCCCGTGAAGCTGAGCCAGCACAGCGCACGCCACTCCTTCCAACTCAGGATGGCGAATACGCGGCGCCACGATGGCGCGAGCAGCGCCGCCGCAATGGCGCCGTAGGCAAGGTAGCGGCCGGCCGACAGCTGGATCGGCTGGAAGCCCCGCGTCAGCTCGGGGGTGAGGAAGACCAGCCCCCAGAAGGCGCCGGCCAGGACGCCCGCGCCAACGCCGAGCAGGATGTTTTGCGATGCGAATCGATGCATGAATAATTCCCTTCAGCCAGCGATGATGCCGTGCTGGCGTTGGGAAATCTTGACCGGGTCTACTGTGGATTTGACCCGTTCTCCCGGCTTTGGCGGCGCCAGGCGGCCGGCGTCATTCCGGAAGCCTTGCGCATGGCGCGGGTGAGGGCGCTTTGTTCGGAGAAGCCGGCGCGCAGGGCCAGCTCGGCGATCGGCAGGTCGGTGCTGGCCAGCCACTCGCGCACACGGGAGAGGCGGTGCTCGCGCAGCCAGGAGTGGGGGCTGGT
The DNA here is from genome assembly GCA_023389425.1 of Pseudomonadota bacterium. Taxonomy (GTDB): domain Bacteria; phylum Pseudomonadota; class Gammaproteobacteria; order Burkholderiales; family Burkholderiaceae_D; genus Telluria. Next base: position 5,509 of record JAEWEK010000182.1, read on the forward strand.
GTCGAGTTCTTCGCGGAACAGGGCGTGCAGCCGGCTGACGCTGACATTGACGGCGGCAGCCATCGATTCCGTCGTCCACGGCAGGGCGGGCTCGGCTTCGATGCGGGCCAGCAGGGCGGCCAGGCGCGAGGCGGGACGCGGCGCGTCCAGCGCCAGCGCGTCGAGCAGCAGCGGCACCCAGCCTTGCAGCACACTGGGCGGCAGCGTGCCGCCATCGGCCATCAGGCCCATGAATTCGACCAGCTTGCGGGTGGCGGGGCCGATTTCACGAAATTGCTTTTCGCGCAGGCGCTCCGACATTGCCGACGGGATGGTGCCGAGGTCGAGGTCGACAATGATGGAGCGGTTGGACGCATCGCCAAATTGGGCGTGCCAGGCGCCGGAATCGACGAAGGCGACATTGAGCGGATCGAGGCGCCCGCGCCGGCCTTCGATGTCGAGCAGCAGTTCACCGCGCAGCGGCAGCACCAGTTGGGCGAAGGCATGGCGATCCGGCTCGAAGGATCGGCCGTAACTGCGCACGTGAAGATCGGCGGGCGGAAACATCGTGCCAGTGTAGCATCACGGGTAGATCCGCACCGGGCAGGCCCCTGCTCGCCAGCTCCGCTTGCGGTAAAATGGCCGGCTTTGCTCTCGCGCTTTTGTCGTTTTCCATCATGACCACGCTTTCCATCGAACCCCGCACCGTTCCCGCCGCCCCGGTCAAACCCGGCGCGCGCAGGCTGTCGGTCGCGCCGATGATGGACTGGACGGATCGGCACTGCCGCGTCTTCCACCGCGAGATCACGCGCCATACCTTCCTGTACACGGAGATGGTGACCACCGGCGCGCTGGTGCACGGCGACGTCGCGCGCCACCTGCGCTACAGCGAGGTCGAGCATCCGGTCGCGCTGCAACTGGGCGGCAGCGACCCGGCCGACCTGGCGCACAGCGCGCGCCTGGGTGAGCAGTGGGGCTACGACGAAATCAACCTGAACTGCGGCTGCCCGTCCGAGCGGGTGCAGAAGGGCGCGTTCGGCGCTTGCCTCATGTCCGAACCGCAATTGGTGGCCGACTGCGTGAAGGCGATGCGCGACGCGGTGTCGATCGACGTCACCGTCAAGCACCGGATCGGCATCGACGATATCGAGCATGCCGGCTTCGTGCGCGATTTCGTCGGGACCGTGGCCGACGCCGGCTGCAAGACCTTCATCGTCCACGCCCGCAATGCGATCCTCAAGGGCTTGTCGCCGAAGGAGAACCGGGAGATCCCGCCGCTCAAATATGAAGTGGCCTACGACCTCAAGCGCCAGTTCCCCCATCTCGAGATCCTGATCAACGGCGGCATCAAATCCGATGACGAGATCGCGCGCCACCTCGAGCACGTGGACGGCGTGATGCTGGGCCGCGAGGCCTATCACAACCCGTGGGTCATGGCGGGCTGGGACCAGCGCTTCTACGGCGACGCTACGCCCGGGAAAACCCGCGAACAGGTGCTGGAAGCGATGATTCCCTACATCGCCAGCCAGTTGGCCGAGTACGGCAAGCACGGCCTGAAGCTGAACAGCATCACGCGCCACATGCTGGGCCTGATGGCCGGCCTGCCGGGCGCGCGTGCTTTCCGCCAGATGATGTCCGACCCGAAGCGCTTGGCCGAGGGCAGGCCGGAGCTTTTGCTCGAGGCCATGGCCCGCATGCAGCGCGCTGCCTGATTCCCGCGCGGGCATGTCGGCCCTGCACCACACTTCCATTGCGCTTACATTAACACGACAACATTTAGCTTGCCGCGTGGAAACATACGTCCCTATAATTCCGGTTCTGCTGCCGCGATGATCAATCCTGTAACGATTGTTGTGAGTCCGTAACAAACTTACCTGACTCCATGAAATCTTTCTACACGGCCAGTGTTTTGGATTATTCTCACACAAATACGCGAGTTGCTTTAAAGAAGCAAAATTGACAATACAGTTGTCGGCGCAGCTAGCGGTCATCCAAAAAGTGAGAGAGAGAAGGGACCAAATGAATTTGTCGAATATGAAGGTCGGAATGCGCCTGGGCCTCGGTTTCGCCCTGGTGCTGGTGCTGCTGGTCGCGGTGACCGTTGTCGGCATCCTGCGCATGGCGCAGATTCAGGACCGCCTCGACCACGTGGTCGGCGTGAACAACGTCGTGACCGGGCTGGTGGTCGAGATGCGCAACAACGTCAGCGAACGCATCACCTCCCTGCGCACCCTCACCCTGATGACCAATGCGGATGACATGGAACCTGAACTGAACAAGTTCAAGGAACAAACCCGCAAGTACGACGAAGTCCAGGCCAGGCTGGACGCCAAGTTCGCCGCCGAATCGTCGCAACAGGAAAAGACGCTGCTCGCCTCCGTCAAGGAAGCGGAAGGCGTCGCGATGCCGGCAATTAACAAGGCATCCGAGCTCTACCTCGCCGACAAGGCCGAGGACGCTACCCGCGTGATGATCAAGGAAATCCGTCCGGCACAGAAGAAGTGGATGGATTCGCTGGAACAGCTGGCCGCGCTGGAGCAGAAGCTCAATGCCCAGGCCCAGACCGATGCCGAAGCGGCCTTCTCCAATGCGCGCAACTTCATGCTCATCATGCTGCTGGTGGCCGTGGGGATGGGCGTGGCCGCCGCCTGGGTGATCTCGCGCAGCCTGCTCAAGCAGCTGGGCGGCGAGCCGGGCTACACCGCCAGCATCGCCGGCAGCATCGCCCATGGCGACCTGTCGATCCCGATCAACACCGCCGACAACGACCGCGGCAGCCTGCTGGTGGAAATGCGCGAAATGCGCAACAGCCTGGTCGACATCGTGGCGCAAGTGCGTCGCGGCACCGAGACCATCGGCACCGCCTCGCGCGAAATCGCCGCCGGCAACCTTGACCTGTCCTCGCGTACCGAACTGCAGGCCAGTTCGCTGGAAAAGACCGCGTCGGCCATGGAAGTGCTGACCACGACCGTGCGCCAGAACGCCGACAACGCCCGCGAAGCGAACCAGCTGGCCGCCAGCGCCTCCGACGTCGCGCGCAAGGGGGGCGATGTGGTGTCGCAGGTGGTTGGCACCATGGGCGAGATTAATAGCTCGGCCAACAAGATTTCCGACATCATCGGCGTGATCGACGGCATCGCGTTCCAGACCAACATCCTGGCGCTGAACGCGGCAGTGGAAGCGGCCCGCGCCGGCGAGCAGGGCCGCGGCTTCGCGGTGGTGGCATCCGAAGTGCGCAACCTGGCGCAGCGTTCGGCCGCCGCGGCGAAAGAGATCAAGACCCTGATCGGCGATTCGGTCGAGAAGGTCGAGCGCGGCAGCAAGCTGGTCGGCCAGGCCGGCGTGACGATGGAAGAAGTGGTGTCGAGCGTCAAGCGCGTGACCGACATCATGAGCGACATCGCCGCCGCCAGTGCCGAACAGAGCGCCGGCATCGAACAAGTGAACCTGTCGATCATCGAGATGGACAGCATGACCCAGCAGAACGCCTCGCTGGTGGAAGAGGCCGCTGCCGCGGCGCAGAGCCTGCAGGACCAGGCCGGCGAGCTGTCGCGTGTGGTCAGCATCTTCAAGCTGGACGAGCAGGACAGCCATCGCGTCGAGCCGGTCGTGGCGCTGGCGCCGCCGGTCGCCGCGAGCGTGCCGGCCGTGGTGCGTCCGCCGGCCAAGCGTGGCGGTGCCCGCACTGCTGCCGCGAAGAAATCCGCAGCCGCTGCTGCCGCCCCACGTGCCGAAGCGCAAGCACCGGCCAAGCCGAAAGCGGCCGCCGCGACCGCCGGCGACGAGTGGGAAGAGTTTTAAAGTAGTGCAGTAACAACCAATAGCAAAAAATCAGAGGGAAACGGTATGTCTAAAAAGCCTTATGTGAATGTCCTTGCAGCCATGGTGCTGGCCGCTGTGGCCGGCCTGGCTGCCGCCGGCGAGGTGCCAGCCAGCTTCGATGCGTCGAAATGCAAAGTCGATTATCCGAAGGCATCGCTGCTGAACGAAGAACAAGGCACGACGTCGATGTCCTTCCTGGTCAACGCGGACGGCAGCGTGGCCGACTCGAAGCTGGAAAAGTCGAGCGGTTCGAAGAACCTCGACAAGGCCGCGCTGAAAGGCCTGGCCGCGTGCAAGTTCAAGCCGGGCACCAAGGACGGCGCCCCGGCGCAGACCTGGACCCGCGTCGATTACGCCTGGAAGCTGGACTGATCCCATTCTCCCGCGCGGCCGCCTGACGGCCGCGCATCGCATGCGCTGGGACACCCGTTCGCGGTCGACCAGCGCATCGTTCACACCGGTCCGTCCGGACCACCATCCATCGGCAGGAACGCGACAGCGCAGGATTCCCTGACAGCGCTGGCTCAGCCTTTTTCTTTTTCCAGGTTGATCGAGTAGCGCGGGATTTCCACCACGAGGTCCTGCGTGCCGACGACGGCCTGGCACGACAGGCGCGAGGTCGGCGCCAGCCCCCAGGCCCGATCGAGCATGTCTTCCTCGTCCTCGTCCGGCGGGTTCAGCGAGTCGTAGCCTTCACGCACGATCACATGGCAGGTGGTGCATGCGCCCACCTTGCCGCAGGCGTGTTCGATCTCGACGCCATGGTCGAGCAGGGCGTCGCACAAGGAGGTCGGCCCTTCGGTGTCGAAGCTCGCACCGTCGGGAGCGAAGTCCGGATGTGGCAGTACGGTAACGTTCGTCATCATGAATCACGCTGTGATATTTTGACCAGTGTAGTGCTTCCGACAGGGGCAAGGTCAAGCGTGGATGTTCTGAAACATTAGACCCCTGCGGCTATCCGTTTTCGTTCGACTCTCGACCGTCAAACTCATGGCCCCGGCGTTTCACCCTGCAACCGTTCTTGCGCTCAAGCTCGGCTCAATCGCGTGCATCATCGCCTTGCTGGGCATCGTATTCCTGGCGCGCTGGCGCATGAGCACGCCGTCCGCCGACGGCACCGTGGTCGCGCAGCCGATTCCGTTCAGCCACCAGCACCATGTGGGCGACGATGGCATCGACTGCCGCTATTGCCACACCTCCGTGGAAAAATCGCGCTTCGCCGGCCTGCCTTCCACCGATATCTGCCTGACCTGCCACTCCCAGCTGTTCCGCGATGCGCCGATGCTGGCGCCGCTGCATGCCAGCGCGGCCAGCGGCATACCGGTCAGCTGGAACCGCGTCCACGATATACCAGATTTTGCATACTTTGATCACCGCATCCACGTGAACAAGGGCATGGCCTGCGTCGAATGCCACGGTCGCGTCGACCGCATGCCGCTGATGCTGCGCACTGGTCAGCTGGAAATGCAGTGGTGCCTGGCCTGCCACCGATCCGCCAGGCAGCACATCCGTCCGCTGGCCGACGTGTTCCTGATGCAGGATGCGCGGCCGCTGACGCCCTCCGAAGTGACCCAGCTCAACCGCTTGCTGCAAATCCAGGGTACCCGCCGCCTCACCGACTGCTCGACCTGCCACCGATGACCATGCATCGCTATCCGCAAATTCCCATTGCACAGGCCGACGCTCCCCCCAGCCCGGGGCGGCGCTCCGCGCTCCGTTGGATGGCGGCGTCGGCGGCGCTGGCAGCGGCCGGCTGCAAGGGGCCGCCGCAAGAGCAGATCGTGCCTTATGTCCAGATGCCGGAGGAACTGGTGCCGGGCGTGCCGCTGTTCTACGCCTCGGTCTTCGTGCGGCGTGGACTGGCGCACGGCGTGCTGGTGGAATCGAACGATGGGCGTCCCACCAAGGTCGAAGGCAATGCGCTGCATCCGGCCAGTCTCGGCGCGACGGACGTGTTCATGCAGGCGTCGGTCCTGCAGTTGTGGGACCCGGACCGCTCGCAGGCCGTGCACCACGGCAGGCAGGTGACGGGTTGGCAGGCATTCGAGACGGCGATGCTGGGCGAACGCGCCGCGTGGCAGGCGAGCGGCGGAGAGGGCGTGCGCATCCTCACCGGCAACGTGACTTCTCCGACGCTGGCGGCGCAGATGCAGGCCTTGCTGGGGCGCTATCCGCAGGCGCGCTGGCATCAATGGGATCCGCTGCATGACGACGCGGGTTTCGAAGCGGCGCGCATGGCCTTCGGCAGGCCGGTCGATGCGGTGCTGCATCTCGACCATGCTGACGTGGTCGCCTGTCTCGATGCCGACCTGTTCGGTGAATGGCCCGGCAGCATCATCAATGCGCGCCAATTCGTGCAGGGACGCACCAGCGTCGATCCCACATTCGCGCGGCGCCTTTACGTGGTCGAGCCGAGCCCCAGCATCACCGGCAGCGTGGCGGACAACAAGCTGCCGGCCTCGCCCGCGCAGATCGAATGGCTGGTGCAGCGGCTGGCATCGCGCTTCGGCCTGGGCAGTGCGCCGGTCGCCGCCGCCAGTGCCGAGCTTGCAAACTGGGAGGCGCGGCTGGCGAAAGTGCTGGGCGACAGCAGGGGGCGCTCGCTCGTGGTGGCCGGGGGCTGCCTGTCGCCCCAATCCCGCGCGCTGGTGCATGCGCTCAACGACAAGCTCGGCAATACCGGACAGACCGTCAGCTTCATCGAGGCGGTGGCGGCGCGGCCTGAAAACCATGTCGCATCCTTGCGCACGCTGGCGCAGGAAATGTCCGCAGGCGCGGTGAAAGCGCTGGTGATTCTCGACGCCAATCCGGTCTACGATGCCCCTGCGGATCTCGCCTTCGCCGGCGCGCTGGCCAAAGTGCCGTTCACCGTGCATCTTGGCCTGTACCGCGACGAAACGGGCAGCCGCTGCCTGTGGCATCTGCCGCGCGCCCACGACTATGAACGGTGGAGCGACGCGCTCGGCTTCGACGGCACGGCCAGCATCGTTCAACCGGTGATCGCGCCGCTGTACGCAGGCCGCAGCGAGCACGAACTGCTGGCGCTGCTTGTTGATGATCCAGTGCGCAGCGGCTACGAGCAGGTACGCAATCACTGGCGCCAAACGGCTGGCGGCGATTTCGACACGTTCTGGCAACGCGCCCTGCGCCGCGGCGTGATCGATGCAAGCGCGCGACGGCCGTTAGGGCTCACGGCGAACGCGGCCGCAGCATCGGCGCCGGCGGTAAACCAGCAGATGGTCGCGCTGTTTGTCCCCGACATGCGGCTTGCCGACGGAAGCTTCTGCAACAATGCCTGGTTGCAGGAACTGCCGCATCCGCTGACCCGCCTGACCTGGGACAACGCCGCCTTCATCAGCGCGGCGGATGCAAGGCGGCTTGGCCTGCAAACCGGCGATGTCGCGCGCCTGCGTGCCGGTGGTGCGGCGATCGACGCCCCGGTGTGGGTGCTGCCCGGGCAAGCCGATGGCTGCATCACGCTGCCGCTCGGTTACGGACGTACCGTTGCCGGCCGTGTCGGCAACGGTGTCGGCTTCGACGCCTACCGCTTGCGCACCAGCCGGCAACTGCACATGGCTCCCGTCACCATCGAGCAGACCGGGCGCCGCCACCAGTTCGCGCCGGCACAGGGCAGCGACAGCATGCAGGGCAGGGATATCGTGCGCACGGCCACGCTCGAACACTTCCGCAATCAGCCGCACTTTGCGCGCAGCGAGCCGGAGCAGCGCCAGCCGCCGCAGACCCTCTATCCGCAATACGACTATCCGCATTACCGCTGGGGCATGGCGATCGACCTGAACGCCTGTATCGGCTGCGGCGCCTGCACCATCGCCTGCCAGGCCGAGAACAATATCCCCGTGGTCGGCAAAGACCAGGTGATCCGCGGCCGCGAGATGCACTGGATCCGCGTGGACCGCTATTACGAAGGCGACACGAAGAACCCGCGCACCCTGTTCCAGCCCGTGCCCTGCATGCACTGCGAAAACGCGCCATGCGAAGAAGTCTGTCCGGTCGGCGCCACCGTGCACGACAGCGAAGGCCTGAACGTGCAGGTGTACAACCGCTGCGTCGGCACGCGCTTCTGCTCGAACAATTGCCCGTACAAAGTTCGTCGCTTCAATTTCCTGCAGTACGCGGACGAAGACACCGAGTCATTGAAAGGCCAGCGCAACCCGGACGTCACCGTGCGTCGGCGCGGCGTCATGGAGAAGTGCAACTACTGCCTGCAGCGCATCACGCGCGGACGGCTCGACGCGGAAGTGCTCGGCCGCAGCGTGCGCGATGGCGAGGTGGTGACGGCCTGCCAGGCCGCTTGCCCGACCCAGGCCATCGTCTTCGGCGACCTGAACGACCCGGCCAGCCGCGTCAACCGCGCCAAGGCATCGCCACTCGACTACCTGCTGCTGGCCGAGCTCAACACACGGCCACGCACCAGCTACGCGGCCCGCATCCGCAATCCCGATCCGGAGCTCGACGCATGAGCACGCCGTCCGAACAGCCGCCGGTGTCCGCGCCCAGCCCGGTGCTGCGGCCGGGCTGGGGCTATGCCAGCGTGTCGGACAAGATCGCCGACATCGTGCTCACGCGGCCGGTGCACTGGCCGTGGATGACGCTGTTCCTGTTCAGCTTCGCCGGCGTGCTGATGCTGTTCGGCGCGGTATCGTGGCTGTTCGCGAAAGGCATCGGCATCTGGGGCGTGGACATTCCAGTAGCCTGGGGCTTCGCTATCGGCAACTTCGTCTGGTGGATCGGGATCGGCCACGCCGGCACCTTCATTTCCGCGATCCTCTTGCTGTTGCGGCAGAAATGGCGCACCTCGATCAACCGCTTCGCCGAGGCGATGACCCTGTTCGCGGCGGGCATCGCCGGCCTGTTCCCCATCCTGCACCTTGGCCGGCCATGGTTCTTCTACTGGATCGTCCCGTATCCCAGCGTGATGAACGTCTGGCCGCAATGGCGCAGCCCGCTGGTGTGGGACTTCTTCGCGATCAGCGCCTACCTGACCGTATCGCTGCTGTTCTGGTACGTCGGCCTGGTGCCGGATCTTGCCACCCTGCGCGACCGCGCCGGCATGCACAATCCGCCCCAGCGCGGCAAGCAGTTCATCTACGGCCTGCTGGCGCTGGGCTGGCGCGGCGAGGCGCGCCACTGGTCGCGCTACGAAATGGCCTACTTGCTGCTGGCCGGCCTGGCGACGCCGCTGGTGGTGTCGGTGCATACCATTGTGTCGCTCGACTTTGCCATCGGCAATACGCCGGGCTACCACTCGACGGTGTTTCCGCCGTACTTCGTGGCGGGCGCGCTGTTCTCGGGCTTTGCGATGGTGCTGACTCTGGCCATTCCGTTGCGCCATTTCTTCAAGCTGGAAGACTTCATCACCGCGCGCCATCTGGCGAATGCGGCCAAGATCCTGCTCGCCACCAGCTTGCTGGTCAGCTATGGCTATGCCTCGGAGATCTTTACTTCGTTCTATAGCGGCGACCAGTACGAGCAGTACATGACCATCAACCGCTGGGTCGGCCCCTACGCGCCGGTGTACTGGACCATGATGACCTTCAACGTGCTGGTGCCGCAGCTGCTGTGGTGGCGGCGCCTGCGCCACAGCGTACTGGTGCTGTTCGCGATCAGCCTGGTGGTTAATGTCGGCATGTGGATGGAACGCTTCCTGATCGTCGTGTCCAGCCTGCACCGTGACTTCCTGCCCTCGGCCTGGGGCATGTTCTACCCGACCATGTGGGACTGGATCACCCTGGCCGGATCGATCGCGCTGTTCGTCTGGCTGTTCCTGCTGTTCGTGCGCGTGCTGCCGGTGATTTCGATCGCCGAGATGCGCGAGCTGGTGACCGAGACCGCGGAGGGCAAGGCGTGAGCGCGCAGCCCTACGGCCTGCTGGCGGAGTTCCCCACGGCCGACGCGCTGGTCGCCGCCGTGCGCTGCGCGCGCGAGAATGGCTGCCGCCAGGTCGAGGCCTACGCGCCGTTTGCCGTGGAGGGGCTGGACGAGGCCATCGGCTTTCGCAGCCATGTCGTGCAGACCTGGGCCATCATCGGCGGCCTGGTCGGCGGCCTCGGCACCTATCTGCTGCAGTGGTATTCGGCCGTGATCGATTACCCAATTAATATCGGCGGCAGGCCGCTGCACAGCTGGCCATCCTTCATCCCGGCGACGTTTGAAATCGCCGTGCTGGGTGCGGCATTCGGCGCGGTCATCGCCACCTTCGCGGCCAGCGGCTTGCCCAAGCTGGTGCATCCGCTGTTCAGTGCGCCCGAATTCGACCTGGCCACGCGCAATCGCTTCTTCCTGTGCCTGCGCGCCAGCGATCCCACTTACCACCTCGGCCGTTGCATGCAGATGCTGGCGGACCTCAAGCCCCTGATGATGCGCGAGGTGGCGGCATGATGCGCGCGCTCATTCTCCTCGTGCTATTGCTGGCCGGCTGCGAGAAGGCCAGGCAGGACATGTACGACCAGCCCAGGTACAAGCCGATGGCCCCGAGCACGATGTTTGCCGACGGAACCTCGGCGCGCACGCCGCCGCCGGGCACGGTGCCGCATGCGCGCGGCCCGTTCTCCGGCTCGTCCAGCGGCCAGCTCGGCGAGGACGCGGTAGCGCGCCAGCAGGATGCGCTGGCGGCAAGGTCCATCCCATACCCAATCACCCCGCAGCTGCTCAGGCGCGGACAGGAGCGCTTCGACATCTATTGCATGCCCTGCCACAGCCCGGTGGGCGACGGCGACGGCAGGGTGGTGCGGCGCGGCTTTCCGGCGCCGCCCAGCTACCACCAGGATCGCCTGCGCAAGGCGCCCGACCGTCATTTCTTCGACGTCATCAGCAATGGCTACGGCATCATGTATTCCTACGCCGACCGGATCGAACCGGCGGACCGCTGGGCCATCGTCGCCTACATCCGTGCCTTGCAGCTGAGCCAGCATGCGCCTTCGTCCGCGCTCAGCCATGCGCAGCAGGCGCGCCTGGGAGGCCCGCCATGACGTCGCGCCGCTGGATCATCCTCGTCGCCGTGGCCATCGTGCCGGCCTGCGTGGCCGGCTGGCGCATCGACCGCACGGCCTTGCTGGCCGCGTGGCTGGCCGCATGGTGGTGCTGGGCAGGCATCGTGATGGGCGGGCTGGCGCAGATCTGGCTGCACAACCTCACCGGCGGCGGGTGGGGCGAGCCGATCCGCGCGCCACTGCAGGCGCTGGGACGCTCGATGTGGTTCGTGTCGCTGCTGTTCATTCCGGTGCTGCTGGCGCTGAACCTGCTGTACCCGTGGGCGCACGATGCCGCCGCCGGTGCGGCCCGCTGGACGGGCGAACTGGCCCGGCCCGGCTTCAAGAACGCGTGGCTGCAACCGTCCGGCTTCGTGCTGCGCAGCGTGCTGTGGCTGCTACTGTGGAACGTGCTGGCCTGGTACAGCCAGCCGCAGCGGCTGGCACGGTCGCGGGCCTTTTCCGCCATCGCCCTCATCGCCTACACGCTGTCGGCCAGCATCGCCGCCTTCGACTGGATCATGTCGCTGATGCCGCTGTGGTATTCCAGTGTGTTCGGCCTGCTGGTGCTGATGGCGCAGGCGACCGGCGGCATGGCGCTCGCCATCGTCTTCGTGATACGCGGGCGCAGCGGCAAGCCGGAGCTGCTGGGCGACCTCGCCAACCTGCTGCTGTCCTACATCATGATGCTGGCCTACCTGGCTTTCATGCAGTTCCTTATCATCTGGGCCGAGAATCTGCCGCACGAGATCGTCTGGTACACGGCACGCCGGATCGGCGCGTGGCCCGATGTGGCCCGCCTGCTGGCCGTGCTCCTGTTTGCAGTGCCATGTCTCGCGCTGCTGTTTCGCACCATCAAGCGCAACCCGGCGGGGCTGGCCTGGATCGCGTGGCTGGTGCTGGCCATGCTGCTGCTGCATGCGTGGTGGCTGGTGATGCCCTCGCTGCCGGCCGCCAGCCGCAACTGGCCGTGGGCGGCGCCGCTGGGGGCGCTGGCGCTGGCGGTGGCGATGGCGCTGTTCTTCGGCGTGCAAGGCCGGACGTGGAGGCGCACATGAGCGGCACTTCGAACGACATCGACCTGCGCGGCGTCGCCATCGGCGCCATCGCGATCCTCGTGATGATCGTGCTGTCTTGCATAGCCGCGCGGTTTGCCTGGCAGGCCTGGAGGCCGGACGGCGCCGGCGACGGACCGGATCGCCCCGGCACGGTCGAGGTCGCCGGGCCTCGGCTGGAGGCGGCGCCGCGCATGGACCGCCAAGCCTACTTCGACGAAAAGAACCGCGCGCTGCACAGCTGGCAGTGGGTGGACCGCCAGGCCGGCATCGCCCGCATTCCGATCGAGGACGCCATGGACCTTTTGGTCCGCCAGCGGCAAGCGGCCGCGCCGGAGGGCAAGCGATGAGGCGCCTGTTGATCCTGTTGCTGCTCTGCGTCCAGTGCCAGGCCGCGCCGGCGCCGGGCTGGGATCCCCACCT
>JAEWEK010000262.1 GCA_023389425.1 Pseudomonadota bacterium
CCTATGGCATCGGGGCCCAGGTCCTGAAATACCTCGGCGTGCGCAAGATGAAGCTGCTGGCCAACCCGCGCAAGATGCCGTCGATGACCGGTTTCGACCTGGAAGTGACGGGTTACGTGCCGCTGCCGAACGCGGCCTGAGCGCACAGACGATTACGATTACTACACATTAGAAAAGAAAAGGGCAGCCATGACCGTTGGAACCTATGAAAGCAATCTGGATGGCGCAGGCCTGCGCATCGGTATCGTGCAGGCGCGTTTCAACGCCGACGTCGGCCACGGCCTGCTGTCGTCCTGCCTGGCCGAGCTGAAGCACCTGGGCGTGGCCGACGAAGACATCCTGCACGTGACGGTTCCGGGCGCGCTCGAGATTCCGCTGGCGCTGCAGCAGCTGGCCCAGACCCAGCAGTTCGACGCGCTGATCGCGCTGGGCGCGGTGATCCGCGGCGAGACCTATCACTTCGAGCTGGTGTCGAACGAATCGGGCGCGGGCATCACCCGCATCGGCCTGGACTACGGCATGCCGATCGCCAACGCGGTGCTGACCACCGAGAACGACGAGCAGGCCGAAGCGCGCATGGCGGAAAAGGGCAGCGACGCGGCCAAGGTGGCGGTCGAGATGGCCAACTTGCTGATCGCACTGGAAGAGCTGCAGGTCGAAGAAGACTGAGCGGCAGAGGTAGATATGAACGAAAAAACGACGCACGCAAATCCGAACAAGAGCCGCACCCCGCGCCACCGCGCACGCGAGTTCGCGCTGCAGGGCCTGTACCAATGGCTGCTGAACAATGAGCCGGCATCGACCGTGGTCAACCACATCCGCAATGCGCATGGTTTCGACAAGGCCGACGGCGAGTATTTCACCGAGCTGCTGAACGGCGCGATCGCGCAGTCGGTCGCGCTGCGCGAAGTCGTGTCGCCGCTGCTGGACCGCCCGATCACCGAGCTGTCGCCGATCGAACACGCCGCGCTGCTGCTGGGCGCGTGGGAGCTGCAGAACAAGATCGAGATCCCGTACCGCGTCGTCATCAACGAGGCGGTGGAGCTGACCAAGTCCTTTGGCGGGGCCGAGGGGCACAAGTACGTCAATGGCGTGCTGGACCGCCTGGCGGGCAAGCTGCGCGTGGATGAGGTGAACGCGGCCCAGCGCTGATCGCTCGCTCTAATATAGAAAGCCGCCCCGGTTCGCCGCGGCGGCTTTTTTATTCGAAAAGCAAACCGTCGTTCCCGCGGAGGCGGGAACCCCATTTTGCGTGCACGCCACCTCGTTTTCCGTTAGTGGTCGGCGCAGGAAATGGGGTTCCCGCCTGCGCGGGAACGACGGATGGCTCTTAGGTATGCTTCGGCCACAAAAACCAAAAGCCACCCGCAGGTGGCTTTTGTTTACTGCGGTCGCGGACCTAGTACAGAACGTCGTTCCCGCGCAGGCGGGAACCCCATTTTGCGTGCACACCACCTCGTTTTCCGTTAGTGGTCGGCGCAGGAAATGGGGTTCCCGCCTGCGCGGGAACGACGGAGGCTCTTAGGTATGCTTCGGCCACAAAAACCAAAAGCCACCCGCAGGTGGCTTTTGTTTGCCTATCCAAACAATTGTTTAGAGGCCGGCCAGCTTCTCTTCGTGCTGCGGCGTGGCGACTTCCTCGGCCTTGCGCACCGGCGCCGACTTCTCGGCTACCACCGGGGCGGCGGCAGGGAAGCTGATCGGCACGTTCTTGCCGCTGGCGACCTGTTTCAGGCGGCGGTACTCGGCCAGCACCTTGTTGCCGTAACCCGAGTCGTTGTCGGACGCGCCGGCGCCGACGTAGGTCTTGAGCGCGCCTTCGACCGAGCCGGTGCGGTTCACGTAGTCCTTCAGGATCTGCGCGCCGACACGGATGTTCGCCACCGGGTTCAGCGCCGCCTGCGCGCCGCCCACTTCCTCGAACTTGTCGTGGTGGACCTTGGCCATCACCTGCATCAGGCCCTTGGCGCCCATCGGGCTTTCCGCGAACGGATTCAGGCCCGATTCGATCGCCATCACCGCCAGCACCAGCAGCGGATCGATCTTGATCTCGTGCGCGGTCTCGTAGGTGGTCGCGACCAGCATATTGGCGGCATCGGTGGCCACACGGTAGCGGCGCGACAGCCAGCTGGTGACGAACTGCTGCTGCTTGCTGTTGACAGCCAGTTTATCGTCGGCCGGCGCGGTTTCCACCGCGTCCTGGCGCATGTCGACCATGGCCGACAGCGGGTGAACCGGCAGCGTTGCCGCTTGCGCCGGTTTCGGATCGAGCAGGCTGGAAACGTGCTTCGCCAGGTCCGGACGTGCGTACAGCAGGACGAGAACGCCCACTGCGGAAAGACCGAAAACGGTCAAGGTATGTTGTGCGGTGGTCAGCAGACCCTTAACCGCCGACGCCCAGCTGATCGGCTGGGCGGCCACGGTGCGGACGAGCCTTGCGCTCGAATCCATGAAACGATTCATATCGTATTCCCCTTTGTCGCGGCCAAAAAGCTCCCGTCGCGGCGCACAGTAGCGCTACGTTGGGTTGCCAATGCCGTGCATCAGAAAATCGTTGTACGCCACTGCTGTGGCCGTAAACGCCGTCATTGCTTGCTATCAGCTGACGCCTGTGCCCAGAAGGGGGCGCGCCAGTGTGCCAAACAACTCTAGTGGGGGGAATGAGGCAGTCGCCTCGGGAAAACACTCCTAAAATGTCTGTGGGGCCCCCAGCCCCGTGGATGACTGAGACCGGCTACAATCCGTGCGGGAAATGTGCGGTCTCATCAAGTGGAGCAGATTGTATGAGCTTGCTTATACTCAGTCAACCCTAGCACGCTAGACTTTTATTACTTTTGTGTCTTATATTTTTCGCTGCAATGCAGCAAACTGCTGAGAAATCAAGCACTTGGACGTGCTATTTCAGCAACCTCGTCTAAATCGAAAAAAAACGAAAATTTGATGAAATACGCCGATCTTCGGGATTTTATTTCCCAACTACAACATTCCGGAGAACTTAAACGCATTTCGGTGCCGGTTTCTCCCCATTTGGAGATGACGGAAGTCTGCGATCGCACTTTGCGCTCGGGCGGACCGGCACTGCTGTTCGAACACCCGACCGGCCACACGATGCCGGTGCTGGGCAACCTGTTCGGCACGCCGCGCCGCGTGGCGCTGGGCATGGGCGCGGACGATGTGGGCGAGCTGCGCAAGATCGGCCATGTGCTGGCGCGCCTGAAGGAGCCTGAGCCGCCGCGCGGTTTCAAGGACGTGATGGACATGGGCTCGCTGGTAAAAGCCGTGTGGGACATGTCGCCCAAGGAAGTGAAGTCGCCGTCCTGCCAGGAGATCGTGTGGGAAGGGCAGGACGTCGACCTGGCGCGCCTGCCGATCCAGCACTGCTGGCCGGGAGACGTCGCACCATTGATCACCTGGGGGCTGGTGATAACCAAGGGGCCGCACAAGAAGCGCCAGAATCTGGGCATTTACCGCCAGCAGGTGCTGGGGCCGAACAAGCTCATCATGCGCTGGCTGGCGCACCGAGGCGGCGCGCTCGATTTCCGCGAGCATTGCATCGCCAATCCGGGCCAGCCGTATCCGGTGGCGGTGGCGCTGGGCGCGGACCCGGCCACCATCCTCGGCGCCGTGACGCCGGTGCCGGATACGCTGTCCGAATACCAGTTTGCCGGCCTGCTGCGCGGGCAGCGAACGGTGCTGGCCAAGGCCATCGGCAGCGAGCTGCGCGTGCCGGCATCGGCCGAGATCGTGCTGGAAGGGCATATCTACCCGGACGCCAGCCACCCGTCCGGCTACGAGCACGCGCTCGAAGGGCCGTATGGCGACCACACCGGCTATTACAATGAGCAGGACTGGTTCCCCGTGTTCACGGTCGACCGCATCACGATGCGGCGCGACCCGATCTATCACTCGACCTACACCGGCAAGCCGCCCGACGAGCCGGCGGTGCTGGGCGTGGCGCTGAACGAAGTGTTCATCCCGCTGCTGCAGAAGCAGTTCCCCGAGATCACCGACTTCTACCTGCCGCCGGAAGGCTGCAGCTACCGCATGGCGGTGGTGCAGATGAAGAAGCAGTATGCCGGGCATGCCAAGCGCGTGATGTTCGGGGTGTGGAGCTTCCTTCGCCAGTTCATGTATACCAAGTTCATCGTGGTGGTGGATGAGGACGTGGACGTGCGCGACTGGAAGGAGGTCATCTGGGCGATCACGACGCGGGTGGATCCGACCCGCGATACGGTGATGGTGGATAACACGCCGATCGATTACCTGGACTTTGCGTCGCCGGTCAGCGGGCTGGGGAGCAAGATGGGGATCGACGCCACCAACAAGTGGCCGGGCGAAACCAAGCGCGAGTGGGGCACGCCGATCGTGATGGCGCCGGAGGTCAAGAAGCGGGTGGATGAGATTTGGCAGTCGCTGGGGATGTGAGAAATGGGGTTCCCGCCTTCGCGGGAACGACGGTGGCTCTTATGCTGGGGATGTGAGCTAGCGGTCTGCGCGCAAATGGGGTTCCCGCCTTCGCGGGAACGACGGTGGCTCTGATGCTGGGATCGCGTTGCAGTGGTAACTATCTCTAAGAGACCCGTCGTTCCCGCGCAGGCGGGAACCCCATTTCGCCTTGCGCACCCGATCCCTCCCCCACAATCCGCGCCGGTCGGTTATAATTCGCCCCGGCGGGCCCCTGCGCATTGTGGCATGGTTAACCTGGTCAGGTCGGGAACGAAGCAGCCAAAGCCGTTCACCGCAAGTGCCGCAGATCAGGCTCGCCTCTTTCCCCTTCCTCTTCTTGTAGTTTCCCGTGCCCGGTTCGCGGCTCTACGGGTGCAGTCCAGCGACCCCATTTTCGAATATGGGCGACGCGCGACAAGTGCTGTAAAATCCCGGCATGTCCTATCAAGTCCTCGCCCGCAAATACCGTCCCCGGAACTTTGACACGCTGGTCGGCCAGGAGCACGTGGTGCGCGCGCTCACGCACGCCCTGCGCACCGGGCGCCTGCACCATGCCTACCTGTTCACGGGCACGCGCGGCGTCGGCAAGACGACGCTGTCGCGCATCCTGGCCAAGTCGCTCAATTGCACCGGGCCGGACGGGCAGGGCGGCATTACCGCCGAACCCTGCGGACAATGCGAGGCCTGCCGCGCGATCGATGCCGGCCGCTTCGTCGACTACATCGAGATGGACGCCGCCTCCAACCGCGGCGTCGACGAGATGGCACAGCTGCTCGAGCAGGCGGTGTACGCACCGTCCAATGCGCGCTTCAAGGTCTACATGATCGACGAGGTGCACATGCTCACCAACCACGCGTTCAACGCGATGCTCAAGACGCTGGAAGAGCCGCCCGAACACGTGAAGTTCATCCTCGCGACCACCGACCCGCAGAAGATCCCGGTCACCGTGCTGTCGCGCTGCCTCCAGTTCAACCTGAAGCAGATGCCGCCGGGGCATATCGTCGGCCACCTCGAGAACATCCTCGGCCAGGAAGGCGTCACCTACGACCAGCCGGCGCTGCGCCTGCTCGCCCAGGGGGCGCACGGCTCGATGCGCGATGCGCTCTCGCTCACCGACCAGGCCATCGCCTATGCCGCCGGCCAGGTCACGCTGGACGCGGTGCAGGGCATGCTCGGCGCACTCGACCAGTCCTACCTGGTGCGCCTGCTCGACGCGCTGGCGAAACAGGACGGCGCCGACCTCCTGGCCGTGGCCGATGAAATGGCCAGCCGCAGCCTATCGTACAACGGCGCGCTGCAGGACCTGGCTACCCTGATTCACCGCATCGCGCTGGCGCAATCGGTTCCGGCAGCCGTTCCCGAAGACCTGCCGGAGCTGGCCGACATCCAGCGCCTGGCCCAGGAATTCGATCCGCAGGAAGTGCAGCTGTTCTACCAGATCGCGGTCCACGGCCGCAACGAGATCGGCCTCGCGCCCGACGAATACGCCGGCTTCACGATGACGCTGCTGCGCATGCTGGCCTTCCGTCCGGGGCAGGGCGGCGCCGAGGGCGTCGCGCCGGCGGCGGTGCAAGCTGCGCCGGCACGCCCGGCGCCGCAGGCGCGTCCGGCCGCAGCCGCCGTCGCCAGCCACGCTACCGTGC
>JAEWEK010000280.1 GCA_023389425.1 Pseudomonadota bacterium
CGCGCCCGATGCCACCGGCGGCACCATCTCGGTGCTCAACGCAGCCGGCGTCGTCGTCCGCGCCTTCGTCGAAGCGGCGCTGCTCGCGATCGTCGCCATCACCGCGCTGCTGTGGCTGACCTTCCGCCGCTTCGAGGACGTGCTGCTGACCATGCTGCCGCTGCTGGTGTCTGGCCTCGTCACCCTCGAGCTGTGCGTGGTGTTGGGCATCTCGCTCAACTTCGCCAACATCATCGCCTTGCCGCTGCTGCTGGGCGTCGGCGTGGCCTTCAAGATCTACTACGTCATGGCCTGGCGCAGCGGCACCGCCGAGCTGCTGCAGCACGGCCTGACGCAGGCCATCATCCTGTCGGCCGCCACCACCGGCACCGCCTTCGGCAGCCTGTGGCTGTCCAACCATCCCGGCACGGCGAGCATGGGCAAGCTGCTGGTGCTCGCGCTCGGGTGCACCCTGATCGGCGCAGTGTTCTTCCAGCCCATCCTGATGGGCACACCGCGAGCCGCACAACATCAAGACAAACGTGGAGCAAGTCATGAATGAACACCGCCAGCTCACGGCGCTCGCCGTGGCCGCGCTGCTCGCCACCGGCGGCTGCGCCACCGGGCCGAACCGCAATCCGCAGGATCCGCTCGAACCGCTCAATCGCGTGACCTACGGCTTCAACGACGCGCTCGACCGCCACTTCGCCAGGCCGGTGGCGAAGCAGTACAACCGCCTGGTGCCGCAGGCGGCGCGCACGGCGGTCGACAACTTCTTTGCCAACCTGGGCGACGTGGCCGTGATGTTCAACGACTTCGCCCAGCTGCGCATCGGCGACGGCATGAGCGACCTGGGGCGGATCGCCTTCAACACCACCTTCGGCATTTTCGGCACCATCGACATCGCGTCGGCCGTGAAGATGCCCAGGCATGAGCAGGATTTCGGGCTGACGCTGGCGCACTACGGCCTGCCTTCCGGGCCTTACCTCGTGCTGCCGCTGTTCGGCCCCAGCACCTTCCGCGACGCGGCCGGCTTCGGCATCGACCGGTACGCCTCCCCCATCACCTACGCTGATCCGGCATGGCGCAACTCGCTGTGGGGACTCGACTTCCTCAGCACCCGCGCGCGCTACCTGAACGCCACCACGCTGCTGGAGGAGGCCGCACTGGACAAATACCTGTTCACGCGCGACGCCTGGCTCGGCCAGCGCGCGGCGAAGGTGCGTGGGAACACGGACGAGCAGCTGCCGGATTACGACAAGGACGAGCAAACGCACTCTCAATGACCGGGGAGCGAGAACCTGCCGCCGGCGAGCGCGCGGGCGGCAAGCAGCGTGCGTTTGGCGGCCAGCGCGTCGACGGCCAGCATCAGCAAGGCGGGCAACTGCGTCGGGTGCGCCGCCAGCGCGCGCAGCACCGGCGCCAGCGCCAACTCGTCGTCGCGCAATCCCGCCAGGGCGCAGGAAGGAATGCTGCGCGCGGCCGGATCGGCGATCACGCGCAGCACGGCGAACGGTATGCCAAGCCTGCGCGCGGCCAGTGCCGCGCGGTGCGACTCCATGTCGACGGCGCGCGCGCCGAGCCGCCGCAACCTGTCCTTGTCGGCGCTGCCGCTGCACGGCGCCGACACGCCAGCCAGCAGGCCGCCGCTCGCATACGGCAGCATGTGGCGCAATGCGGCCCGCCACGCAGCATCCGTCTCGACCGCTCCCTCCGGCGTCTGCACGGCTTCCGGCAGCATGCAATCGCCGGCGCGGAGCATGGGATCGAGCCCGCCGGCGCAGCCGAAGCTGATGATGCCCGCGCAGGACTTGAGCTCGCCGATCGCCTCCTCCGGCATTCCGAGCGAGCGCAGCACCCGAACGCCCGGCCCCGCCGCGATCGCCGCCTCGAAGCGCAAGCCGCATACCGCGATGACGTCGGCGTCCTCCATCACATGCCGAAGGCGACCTTGCGGCTGCCCTGCTGCCGCAGGTTGCGGTAGCGGGCCAGCGCCCACAGGGGAAAGTAGCGCGCATAGCCGTGGTAGCGCAGGTAGAACACGCGCTCGAATCCGGTGGCGGTGTGCCAGGGCTCGTCCCACAGGCCGTCCGCGCGCTGCCGGTCCAGCAGCCAGCGCACGCCGCGCAGCGCCGCCGCCTGCCCGACGGCGCCGCCCGCCATCAAGCCGAGCAGCGCCCACGCGGTCTGCGATGGCGTACTCGGCGCGCTGCGGTAGCCCGCATGGTCGAGCGCATAGCTGCTGCCGTCCTCGCCCCAGCCGCCGTCCCCGTTCTGCACCGCCGCCAGCCAGCGCAGGGCACGCGCCACCGGGACGCTGTCGTGGCGCAGGCCAGCCGCGTTGAGGGCGCACAGCGCGCTCCAGGTGCCGTACACGTAGTTCATGCCCCAGCGCCCGTACCAGCTGCCGTCCGGCTCCTGCTCCGCCAGCAGCCATGCCAGCGCGCGCGCCGCGTGCGAGCGCCGCCGCGGCGGCCCGTGCAGCTGCGCCAGCATCGACAGGCAGCGCGCGGACACGTCCGCCGTCGGCGGATCGAGCAGCGCGCCGTGGTCGGCGAACGGGATGCTGTTCAGGTAGAACTGCGTGTTGTCGGCCTCGAAGGCGCCCCAGCCGCCGCAGCGGCACTGCATTCCGGCGATCCATTCGTCGGCGCGCGCGATGGCCGCGGCATCGCCGGCATGACCGCCGGCGGCCGCGCGGTCCATCGCCATCGCCACCACGGCGGTATCGTCCACGTCCGGATAATGCGGGTTCGCGTACTGGAAGGCCCAGCCGCCGGGACGCAGGCGCGGACGGCGCGTGCGCCAGTCGCCGGCGCCCTCCAGCACCTGCAGCGGCCGCAGCCAGCCGAGCGCGCGCGCCACTGCTTGGGACGATGCGGCGCTGCCCTCCTCCAGCAGCGCGTGGCACATCAGCCCCGTATCCCACACCGGCGACAGGCTGGGCTGGCAGTAGGCTTCCGTTCCGCGCTCGACCAGAAGGCGGTCGAGCGCGCGGCGCGCCGTCGCGCCATG
>JAEWEK010000310.1 GCA_023389425.1 Pseudomonadota bacterium
GAGCAGGCCCAGGCTGGCCCAGGCGATGGCGTTGCCCGGCGGCGCGGCATGTTCTTCCTCGCCGCCGGCCGGCAGGAAATACGAACGGTGGCGCACCGTCTGCATGAAGACGAAGGCGCCGTAGAGCACGATCGAGACCACGGCAATGAAGCCGAGCTGGCTTGCGCTGTAGGCCGGACCCGGCGTGGTGGTCGTGTAATTCGGCAGCACCATGGTCAGCACGGAAATCGCCACCAGGGTGGCCAGCGCGGCCGAAGTGCCGTAGCGGCCGAAGGACTGTTCGTGGTGGCGCTGGCCGCCGGCCAGCAGGCAGATGCCGACCATGCCGTTCAGGATGATCATCACGGCCGCGTACACGGTGTCGCGCGCCAGGCCGGCCGCGGCTTCCCCGCCTGAAATCATCAGCGACACGATCAGCGCCACCTCGATCGCCGTCACCGCCACCGCCAGCACCAGGGTGCCGTAGGGTTCGCCGACGCGATGCGCCACCACTTCCGCGTAGTGGACCGCCGCCAGCACGCCGCCGAACAGCGCCAGGGCGAGGAGGGCGGTGAACGTTCCGCCTAGATACTGCCCGGCGCCCAGCTTGGACGCGCCCAGCAGGACCCAGGCCGCGACCGTGGCGACGATGGACCAGATGGGAATCGACTTAGTTATCGTCACTATGATCTCTGAAAAAGTTAACAAACACGCCGATTGTCGCTGGCGGCCCGTCTGTACGCAAGCGTGGATTTGGCTGATCGGCCAATGACATGGCACAAAAATTAAAAAATAATGCATCGCGGGATCTATTGTGGACCTGCCTGTCCAATTAGGTGTATATACACTATAATTCCGTGGACGACGTGTTGATGATCTTGTGACCATGACCGACCTGCCTGTCTCGCCCCTCGGCTGTTCCTGCTTCCGCTTGCGGCGGCTGGCGCGCGCGATGTCGCGGCTGTATGACCAGCATCTTGCCGCCGCCGGCCTCAAGACCACGCAGTACTCGGTGCTGGCCAACGCCGGCCGCGCGGCGCTGCCGGTAGCCGAACTGGCCGATCGCCTGGGCACCGAACGCACCACGCTGACGCGCAACCTCAAGCCCCTGTGCGACGCCGGCTGGATCGTGCTGGTGCCGGGCGCGGACAGCCGCCAGCGCATCGTCACCATCACCGATGCCGGCCGCGCCAAGCTCAAGCAAGCCTGGCCGTTCTGGCGCGCGGCCCAGGACGCATTCGAACACCGGCTCGGCGCCGGCGCCGTCGGCAAACTCCACGACCAGCTCGACGACACCCTGGCCCGGCTCACTCTCTTACTCGACGAGGCAAGCGATGAATGAACACCATGAACTGAACCCGCGCGCCTCGTGGCTGCTGATCCTGGCCGCAGCGGCGACCCTGATGATCACGATGGGCGCGCGCCTGACGACCGGCCTGTTCCTGTCGCCGATCAATACCTCGACCGGACTGGGTATCGCCACCATCAGCTTCGCGATGGCGATCGGCCAGTTCATGTGGGGCGCATCGCAGCCGCTGTTCGGCGCGGTGGCCGACAAATACGGCGCCGGCCGCGTGCTGCTGCTGGGCGCGGTGATGCTGGCGGCCGGTCTCGCGGCGACGCCCTTCGTCAGTTCGAAATGGGGCCTGGTGTTCACGCTCGGGGTGTTGTCGGCGGCCGGGGCGGGCGCGGGCAGCTTCTCGATCCTGATCGGCGCCACGGCCCAGCGCCTGCCGGCCGCGCGCCGCCCCTTCGCCTCCGGCTTCATCAATGCCGGCGGCTCCTTCGGCCAGTTCGTGTTCTCGCCGCTGATGGCGGGCCTGATCGCGGCCGCCGGCTGGGTGCAGGCCATGCTGGTGATGGCGGCGGCGACGCTGGCGACCATCCCCCTGGCCTGGCCGCTGCGTGGCCGGCCCGTGTCGTCGAACGTCGGTTCCGGCCCGCTGGCCGGCGGCATCACGCTCACCGGGCAATTGCGCGTGGCGCTGCGCGACCGCAGCTATCTTTACCTGCACGCCGGCTTCTTCACTTGCGGCTTCCATATCGCCTTCCTCGTCACCCATTTGCCCGGCGAGGTCGCGCTGTGCGGGCTGCCGGCCGCCGTGTCGGGCCGCGCGCTGGGATTGATCGGCCTGTTCAACATCGCGGGCAGCCTGATCGCCGGCGCGCTCGCCACCCGCTACCGCATGAAGTCGCTGCTGGCCCTGATCTATGCGCTGCGCGCGGTGCTGATCGTCGCCTACCTGTTGCTGCCGAAGACGGCGCTGACCTTCTACCTGTTCGCCGGCGCCCTCGGCTTCACCTGGCTGGCCACGGTCCCGCCCACTGCCGGCCTGGTCGGCAAGCTGTTCGGCATGCGCTACCTCGCCACCTTGTTCGGGCTGACGCTGCTGTCGCACCAGATCGGCGGCTTCTTCGGCGCCTGGCTGGGCGGCCTGTCCTACGTCCACTTCGGCAATTACGAATGGATGTGGTACGCCGATATCGTGCTGGCGCTGGGCGCGGCCCTGATCAACCTGCCGATCCGCGAGGCGCGGGTGGTGCCGGCCGCGCTGCCGGCGGCGAAGGCCTGAGCATGGCGCGCGATACCTGGGCCTACCGCGACGTGGCGGTCGAATCGGTCGCCGATCCCGTCACTGGCCGCCTCGTGATCCGGCCGATGGCGGGGCAGGCCTATGCATCGACCCTGCGCGTGCAGTGTTCGCGCGCGCTCAGCGATCCTGCGCGGCATCCGGCGGGCAGCTGCTTCCTGCTGTCCGCCAAGCTCACCGACCGCCTCGGCGGCGAGCCCTTCCTGTATGCCTGGCACGGCGACCCGGTCGTCGTGCTGACCCGCGCGCAGGCGAAGAAATTTCTCGCTGAATATCGGCGCATCCGGATCTGAATGAACGGGTTTTGTTGCCGCCGCACGCGATGACGCGAAAATGGTTACCATTTGCTATCCCTCGCCTGATACGGAAGGAAGCACATGGCAACAAAGAAGATCGCGGTGCTGGTGGGCAGCCTGCGCAAGGAATCCTTCACCCGCAAGGTCGCCAAGACCCTGATGCTGCTGGCGCCGCCCTCGCTGGAACTGGACATCGTCGAGATCGGCCAGCTGCCCCTGTACAACCAGGACGATGAAACCGCCGCGCCGCCGGCCGCCTTCACGGAATTCCGCGACCGCATGCGCGACGTGGACGGTGTGCTGTTCTGCACGCCCGAATACAACCGCTCGATTCCCGCCGTACTGAAAAACGCCGTCGACGTCGGCTCGCGCCCCTACGGCCAGGCCGTGTGGAACGGCAAGCCGGCCGGCATCGTCAGCGTGTCGCCGGGCGCGATCGGCGGCTTTGGCGCCAACCATCACCTGCGCCAGTGCCTGGTGTTCCTGGACATGCCGGTCCTGCAGCAGCCGGAAGCCTACGTCAACGGCATCGCCAACAAGGTCGACGCCGAGCATGTGACCGACGAGGCCACCCGCAAGTTCCTGCAGACCTTCATCGACGCCTACGCCGCCTGGGTCGAGCGCAATGCCGACTGAGTCGCGGCATCCCATCGCCATCCGCCAGCTCGACCACCTCGTGCTGCGGGTGCGCGATGTGGACGCGATGGTGGACTGGTACGGCAAGGTGCTGGGCTGCCCCATCGAGAAACGGCAGGACGCCATCGGCCTGGTGCAATTGCGCGCCGGTAGCGCACTGGTCGACCTGGTGCCCGTCGATGGCAAGCTCGGCCGCATGGGCGGCGCCGCGCCGGGCGTGGAGGGCCGCAACCTCGATCATTTCTGCTTTCGCGTCCATCCCTTCGACGAGGCCGCCATCCGCGCCCACCTGGCCGCCTGCGGCGTCGACGCCGGGCCGACCGAGTCGCGCTACGGCGCCGAGGGCGAAGGCCCGTCGATCTACCTGCAAGACCCGGAAGGCAATACCATCGAACTGAAGGGACCGCCGGCGTGAACGACGAACCTGCGCCCTACGTGCCGCAGTCGCCAGCATCCTACGGCCGTCCCCAGGGCGGCCTGCGGGCACGGCTGTACGACGTGATCTTCGAATCAGACACGCCGGCCGGCAGGAGGTTCGACATCGCGCTCGTGTTTGCGATCCTGCTCAGCATCCTGGTGGTGGTGCTGGACAGCGTGCCCCACCTGCACGCGAGCTACGAAGAAACTTTCAACGCCCTCGAATGGGGTTTCACCGCCATCTTCACGGCCGAATACCTGGCCCGCATGTGGTGCGTGCGCCGGCCCTGGCGCTATGCCACAGGCTTCTTCGGCATCGTCGACCTGCTGTCGGTGCTGCCGACCTATTTCTCGCTGCTCGTGCCGGGCAGCGCCTTGCTGCTCGACATACGCATCCTGCGCCTGTTGCGGGTGTTCCGTATTTTCAAGCTGACCTTGTATGTGGCGGAATACACGCGGCTCGGCGAAGCCCTGTATGCGAGCCGGCGCAAGATCATGGTGTTCCTTTCGGCCGTCGTCATGGCCATCCTCGTGATGGGCACCCTGATGTACGTGGTCGAAGGGCCGCGCCATGGCTTCACCAGCATCCCGGTGTCGATGTACTGGGCCACCGTGACCATGACCACCGTCGGCTATGGCGACATCACGCCGCACACCAATATCGGCAAGCTCATCGCATCGTTCATGATGCTGCTGGGCTGGGGCACGCTGGCCGTGCCGACCGGCATTGTTACCGCGGAGATGACGCTGCGCGGCCGCGATGGCTGGGCGTCGGCGGCGGAAGCGCGGCCTTGTCCGCAATGCGGCACGGGCGGCCACGAGGCCAGTGCGCGCTTCTGCAAGGATTGCGGCGTGCCGCTGGCGCCGGCCGGAGAATAATCAGCCACAGCGGCCGGGCGATTGCAATGCCCGTCCTTTAGCCCATATCAAACGCGGCCGGCGCGCATGGCCTAGCCTTCCAGCTTGTGCCGGCGCGACGCTTCTTGGCCGTTCGCCGCCACCTCACACCATCCAACTGGAGGCGACCCATGTACCCTTTTTCGCAAGCGATTCCACCGGCGCTGAAGACCCATTTCGATTCCCAGGCCGCCTACCTGAGCGATATGTCCAAGTCGATGTTCCGCTCCTTCCAGCGCATGTGCGACCTGAACATCCAGCTGATGCAAGCCATGCTCGAGGAAACCACGTCGGCAGGCAAGCAGATGTTCAACGCCCAGTCTGATCCCGAGGCGCCGCCGGCCACCGCCGCGCGCGCGCAATCGGCCACGGAGCGGCTGCGCGCCTACCAGCATCACCTATCGCGGCTGGCGGCCGACACCCAGGTCGACCTGGCCCGCGTGACCGAGCAGCACGCCCAGAACACCACGCGCACGGCGCGCGCCATGGCCGACGAGGTCGCGCGTACCGCCGCCGACATGGCCGAGCGCGGCATGCACGGCCAGCA
>JAEWEK010000348.1 GCA_023389425.1 Pseudomonadota bacterium
TGCCGCGCCCATCCTTTTCGAACAGGCGCGAGCCGAGCGCTTCCTCGAGCCGGTCGATGCATTTGGTGAGCGCGGGCTGGGTGCGGTGCAGCTTTTCCGCGGCCCGGCCGAGGCTGCCTTCGGTGGCGATCACTTCGAAATACTTCAGGTCACGGAAGTCCACAAATACATTCCCGAAAGTTTAAGAATCAGAAAAATAAGTGAATATACATTATAGATCGCCCTTCCTATACTCGGCTCAGACAAAGAACTTCCAACGCAGCAGGAGACTTCATGAGCCTTACCACCCCGCCGGACGTGGTCCGCCAGATCGACCGCGTCAACGCCGAACTGGTCGCACGCGCCGCCCGGTTCCCCTCTTCCATCCTGGCCGACGTCGCCGGCCGCCGCGGCGCCCTCAGCAGCCGCATCGCGCCGCTGGCGCCGGCCATGCGCCTGGCCGGGCCGGCGCTGACGGTCGACGTGCGTCCGGGCGACAACCTGATGATCCACGCCGCCATGGCCATCGCCAAACCGGGCGACGTGCTCGTCATCGACGGCAAGGGCGACGAAACCTGCGCCCTGATGGGCGAGATCATGGTGTCGCAGTGCATGGCATCCGGCATCGCCGGCGTCATCATCTACGGCGCCGTGCGCGATACCGAAGCGATCCGCGCGCTCGGCTTCCCGGTCTACGCCGTCGGCGCCAATCCGAACGGGCCGACCAAGCTGGTGCCGGGGCGCGTCAACCATCCAATTTCGGTCGGGGGCGTGAGCGTGCAGCCGGGCGACCTGGTCGTCGGCGATGCCGACGGCGTGGTCGTGGTCGAGCCGTCCAAGGCGCCGGCCGTGCTGGAAGCGGCCAGCAAGAAACTGGCCGATGAAACCGCACGCATCGAAGCCATCCGCAACGGCAGCCAGCTGCGCCCGGCATGGCTGGACGGCGCCCTGCGCAAAGCCGGCGTGCTGGCCGAAGGGGAAAGCCTGTGAGCGCGTTGCCGCAACCGGCGCCGGCGCGCGACGTGATCCTCGTCACCGGCGCCGACCTGGCCGAACCGGCGGTCGCGCTGCTGTCGGCCTACGAACTGGTGTTCGCCGGCACGACGCCTGACGAAGAACAATTGATTACGCTGGCGCGCCAGCACCAGCCGGTCGCCATCATCGTGCGCTACGGCCGCATCACGGCGCGCGTGATCGACGCCAGCGCGCGGCTGCGCGTGATTTCCAAGCACGGCACCGGCATCGACACCATCGACAGCGAAGCGGCCCGCCAGCGCGGGATCGCCATCAAGGCCGCCGTCGGCGCGAATGCCGCCGCCGTTGCCGAGCACACCTGGGCCCTGATCCTGGCCTGCGCCAAGAACGTGCCGGCGCTGGACCGCCGCATGCACGAAGGCCACTGGGACAAGGCAACGCACAAGAGCCTGGAACTGCGCGGCCGCACGCTGGGCCTGGTGGGCCTGGGCGCGATCGGCGCGCGCACCGCCGCGGTGGGCATGGCGATGGGCATGCGCGTGATTGCGCACGATCCGTTTGCCGCTGCCGCGCCCGAGGGCATCGAGCTGCTGCCGCTGGCCGGCGTGATCGCCCATGCCGACGTGCTGTCGCTGCACTGCCCGCTGACCAAGGACAACGCCAACATGTTGAACGCGACGACGCTGGCGACCATGCGCCCGGGCGCGATCGTCGTCAACACGGCGCGCGGCGGCCTGATCGACGAGGCGGCCCTGGCCGATGCACTGCGCAGCGGCGCCCTGATCGCAGCAGGGTTGGACAGCTTCCAATCCGAACCGTTCCAGGCCGGCCATCCCTTCACCGGCATCGGCAACGTGATCCTGTCGCCACACGTCGGCGGCGTGACCAGCGACGCCTACGTCGGCATGGGCGTCGCGGCAGCGAAGAACGTATTGGCGGTACTGGACTAGCCACCCTGACAACAAGCACAAAAACGCGCAACAAGACGCGTGACCACGCTACACTTCTACGGAGACAACGATGAGCGATAAAGAAACAACCGCCCGGCTCGAAGCCGAAACCATGCGCAAGGTGACCTGGCGCCTGCTGCCCTTCCTGATGGTGTGCTACCTGCTCGCCTTCATCGACCGCGGCAATATCGGCATGGCATCGCTGCAGATGAACGGCGACCTCGGCCTGACCAAGGCCGCCTTCGGTTTCGCCGGCAGCCTGTTCTTCTTCTCCTACTTCCTGTTCGAAGTCCCCAGCAACCTGGCACTGCAGAAATTCGGCGCGCGCAAATGGATTGCGCGCATCATGATCACCTGGGGCCTGGTGTCGGCCGGCACCGCTTTCGTGCAGGGGCAGAACTCGCTGTTCCTCATGCGCTTCCTGCTCGGCGCCGCCGAGGCCGGTTTCTTCCCCGGCGTCGTGCTGTACCTGACCTACTGGTTCCCCGCCGCCTACCGCGCCCGCATCGTCGCCATCTTCATGGTGGCGATCCCGATGGCGAGCTTCATCGGCTCGCCGCTGTCGGCCATGCTGCTGCAGGCGGACGGCATGTTCGGCCTGCGCGGCTGGCACTGGCTGTTCATCCTCGAAGGCCTGCCCACCGTGCTGCTTGGCTTCGTCTGCCTGTTCTTCCTGACCGACAAGCCCGAACAGGCCAGCTGGCTGGGCCGGGAACAGCGCGACTGGCTGTGCGCCCGCCTTGCCAATGAACGCCAGGACAAGAAGACCGTTTCCCGTCCGTCGGTATGGAAGCTGTTCCGCAGCAAGGAAGTGCTGGGCATGGCGCTGACCTGCTCGGCCGCATCCGCCGCCGGCTCGGTGCTGGGCGTGTGGCAGCCGCAGCTGATCAAGTCCTTCGGCCTGACCGTGATGCAGACCGGCCTGCTCAACTCCATCCCTTACATCGTCGCCGCCGTGCTGATGGTGCTGTGGGGCCGCCATTCGGACAGGACGGGCGAGCGCCGCTGGCACACCGTGATGCCGCTGGCACTGATCGGCATCGGCATGCTGAGCACGCTGGTGACGTCCTCGCTGGCGCCTACCATCTTCCTGCTGTCGTGCATTCTCGTCGGCGCCTACTCCTTTAAGGGCCCGTTCTGGGCGCTCAGCTCCAGCTGGCTCGCGCCGTCGGCCGCCGCGGCGGGCCTGGCGTCGATCAATGCCGTGTCCAACCTGATCGGCGGCGGCTTGATGGTCAACGTCTACGGCTGGATCAAGCAAGCCACCGGCAGCTATGCCCTCGCGCTGTTGCCGATTGCCCTGCTCTCGCTGGCCAGCATCGTCACCCTGCTCTCGCTGAGCAGCGATGCGCGCCGGGCCGAACGCAGCGCCGCTGCCAAGGCGACCGTCTAGCCGCCACACCACCCGCGGCTGATACCAGCCGCTCCCCGTTTTTGTTTTCACCGCAGTTCGCGGAGGGACCGCTGCGTCCCTTCGCAGCCACAACACATTCATAACAACGGAGACAACGATGCAAAAAACCGTCCTGATGCTGGCGCTCGCCGCCATCCTGCCCGCCACCGCGCTGGCCCAATCGTCCGTGCAGGTGTACGGATCCATCGATGCCGGCCTGCGCAAGCAGACCAATGTGGACGCGGCCGGCAACAGCCAGACCACCATGGGAACCGGCAACTACTATTCGAACCGCCTGGGCTTTCGCGGACTGGAAAAGCTCGACGACGGCCTGAACGTGCACTTTCAGCTCGAAAGCGGTTTCAACAGCAAGACTGGCGCCCTGGACAACACCAACAACGTGCTGTTCAACCGTACCGCCGAAGTGGGCATCGGCGGCGCGTGGGGCTCCCTCGACATGGGCCGCCAGTATACGATCGGCTTCCGCACCGAGAAGTTCCTCGATCCCTTCGATCACCACTACACCGGCATCGTGCCGCTGTCGTCCGGCGCCGGCACCACGCTGCCGGCCGATGCCAAGAACGCGGGCCTGTCCGCTTCGTCGAATTCCGGCACCCGCTTCAATAACGACGTGCAGTACACCGGCAGCTTCGGCGGCCTGACCGTGCGCGCCGAATACGCCCTGGGCGAAGTCGCGGGCGACGCCAACAAGGGTACGGCGAAAGGCGCTGCCTTCAGCTACACCGGCAATATCCTGCTGGCGGCCGCTTCCTACATCCACAAGGAAACCGTGGCCGGACTGGGCAATACGGCCTGGGTCGGCGGCGGCGGCTTCAGGCTGCACGGCTTCACCGTCAAGGCCGGCATGTCGCGCGAACGCCAGGAAACGACGACTGCAGCCACCTATCAAAACGAGACCCGTTTTGGCGGCGTCAGCTACCAGCTCAGCAAGCCGGTGGAGGTGACCGCCGCGGTGTACCATTCCGAGTACAGCAGCCTGGCAGCCAGCGGCGAGCGTACACTGGACATGATCGGCGCCAGCTACGCCTTCTCGAAGCGCAGCAACTTGTACGCCGAGTTCGACGTCAACCACTATGGCGGCGCCCTGGTTCCGGCGTCGAAGCAAACATCGCAGCGCGGCGTTTCGGTAGGATTGAACCATCTGTTCTAATGCACCGGCGACGGGCGCCGGGCGCCCGTCTTTATTGAAAGGGACTCCATGACCGCCGCCGTTCCACCCTTCCACCTCGCCTTCCCCGTCCACGATCTCGAGCAGGCCCGCCACTTCTACGGCACGGTCATCGGCTGCCCCGAGGGCCGCAGTTCCACGAGCTGGATCGATTTCAATTTCTTCGGCCACCAGATCGTCGCGCACCTGTCGCCGGAGGAATGCGGTACGCGCTGCACTAGCGAGGTCGACGGGCACCAGGTGCCGGTGCGGCATTTCGGCCTGGTGCTGCCGATGCGCGAATGGGAAGCGCTGGCCGGGCGTCTGCGCGGGCTGCAGGTGGAATTCCTGATGGAGCCGCAGATCCGCTTCAAGGGCAAGGTGGGCGAACAGGCAACCATGTTCTTTCTCGACCCGTCCGGCAACGCCCTCGAAATCAAGGCCTTCGAGGATCCGTCCCAGCTGTTCGCAAGCTAAGACTCAGCGAGCCTTCAGCATCGACGGCACCAGCGCGGCCTTGAGGATGACGCCGGGCTCGTCTTCGCGCGTCCGGCTGGTCACCCACAGCATGCTGCCCTTGCGCATCGACATCGGGAAGGGCTGGCCGGCCAGCAGCATGCTGGCCGCTTCGCTGATGGCGGGATTGTGTCCGACCAGCACCAGCACGCCGTCACCCTTGGGCCAGCCCGAGGCTTTCAGCAAGTCGCGCGCATTGCGGTCCGGCGCCAGCGCGTCGGACACCTCGTAGGGCCGGTGCAGCGCATCGGCGGTTTGGCGGGTGCGGTTCGCCGGGCTGCTCAGGATGCGCGCATCCTTGGGGAGATGCCCGCGCAGCCAGCGCGCCA
The DNA here is from genome assembly GCA_023389425.1 of Pseudomonadota bacterium. Classification (GTDB taxonomy): domain Bacteria; phylum Pseudomonadota; class Gammaproteobacteria; order Burkholderiales; family Burkholderiaceae_D; genus Telluria. Next base: position 5,311 of record JAEWEK010000348.1, read on the forward strand.
TGCGTCTGGCCTGGCGCCGGCCCTTGCCGGTGAGATTGCGCGTGATGTCGGGATCGCCCTCTTCGGCATCGGCGTGGCGCCACAGGATCAGCTCCATGATTTTCCCTTCGCGCGAAACAGGCGGTCCGGTGAACGCGCCGTCAGCTTCTTCCAGCCGCGCCGCACGCCGCGCAGTTCGTCGCTGCCGCGGCAGGCCAGGAAACCGGAAGCCAGCGCCGCCGCTTCCGCCAGTTGCGGCAGCTCCTGCCGCATCTCGCCTACGAGCCGGCGCGCCACGGCGACGTCGACATGGGCGCCGATCATGTCCTGCAGCCCGGCCAGTTGCCTGATGTATCGCCGTGCCCTGCCGCCGCGCTCGACGTTTTGGAAGAACTCGACGGCATAGCGCTGCCGCTTGCAGGCGATGCGCAAGCGATGCATGCGCGGGTTGTCGCGCGGGTCCGCGTGGCGGCCGCGCCTGGCGATGCGCTGCTGGCCGCGCGCGACCGCCTTGCGGGCGAAGCGGCCCAGCGGGCGCTGCAGCTTGTCGCTCGCGGCGGCATCCAGGCCGTGATGCCAGCCGCGGCATTCGATCCACTCGAGCAGCGCCACCATCCACTGTCCGAAACGCGGCGAATGCAAGGCCCGGCGCAAGGCGGCCCGCTGCTCGGCCGCGGCGGCGCCGGCGCGCGCCAGCAAGGCTTGCAGCGCGTCGTCGCCGGCAAGGGCGTCGCGGATCACAGGCAGGGTCGACTGTACCAGCACATCGTGGTCGCGCGCGCTGCCGAGCAGGCCGCCGATCCATTCGAGTTCGCCCTCGATCTGCGGCGGCAATTCGACCCAGTCTGAAAACAGCTTGCAGGCCGAGCGCAATCGGCGCAGGCCCACGCGCATCTGGTGCACGTATTCCGGATCGTCCTCGTCGAGGATGCCGCGCACGTTCGACAAGGCGTGCTGGAGGCAGGCGCCGAGGATGGTCTTGATGGCGTCGTCGACCGGCATGCCTGCCGCGAGGCCGATCGTTTCCGCGCGCACCGGATGTGGCGACTCGCCGGTGACCAGCGCATAGCCACGCCTACCCTTGCTGCGCTCGGCCGGCAGGACGGCGGCCTGGGCCGCCAACTCGCGCGCCACCTCGAACAGGGCGGCCTTGTCGCCGGCCTTGAGTTCCAGCTCCACTTCTGCAACGGGAAGGCTGGCGTCGCCGCAACGGATCGTGCCCTCGTCGAGCGCCATTTCCACTTCCGATTCGCCGACCTGCAATTGCCAGGTAGTGCGCTTGACGTCCGTCAGGAACAGTTCGTGCAGCGCATCCTTGCGGTCCAGATCCTTGAGCAGGGCCGCCGCTGTCGACGGGACGCCGTCGGTGTGGCGCAACTTGGCGATGTCAGGCCCCGGCCCCGCGATCGGCATTTCCCATTCGCCGCGGTCGGACACGCCGACGCTGTCCTTGCCGCCCAGCTTGAGCGTTTGCAGGCGTTTTTTCTTTTCCGTCCGCGTGCGCAAGGACAGGTCGTGCCGGTGCAAGTCAAGCTTGCCGCTGTCCAGATAGCGCGAGACCACCGTCATGCTGGACGGTTTGGCCTTGAGTACGCCCTCGAGCCGATCGCGGCGCATCACCCGCGCGATCTCGGCGGGATCCACGTTCAGTTTGAGTTCGATTTCCACGGTATGAGTGAGCTCGCCAACCAGGACCTAATCGTAGCGCGTCAGCTCGTATGCAGCTGTTTCGTTTCGCCGCTGGAAGAAGCGATCGCGGCATTCGGACCGGGCTCATCCAGCTCGGCCAGATGCACGAGATTGACTGGCCCATTCACCGCGAACAGACGCTCGCATGGCAAGCCGAATTGATCGAGGAGCAGGCCGGCAAGGTGGCGTGGGCAGGCCGCATCGACCTCAAGGCGGACAGGAAAGCCGTACAGCCGGCGGCGCAGCTCGCCCGGCAGGTGCGCCAGTGCGTCGTCTGAAGCGGGGAGCCCGCTGTTGCGCGTGACGCGGAACTGGGAACAGGCCAATACCTCGCGGCCGGGGAACAGCTCGGCCAGGTGGGCGAGGATCAGCGAAGTCAGCAGGATGTACGCGTGCTCCGTCCGCCCGTTGCGACTGGCAGGCATCCTGATGACGCGCTGCAGGACGCGCGGCGCGCGCATGATGGCGATGCGGGAGCCGCGCCCGAAGGCATCCCTGCCGCCAAGTTCGACGATGAAATGCAGCGCCTTGGTGGCCACCTGCGGGAAAGGATGGGCAGGATCGAGGCCGATGGGCGTGAGCAGCGGCCGGATCTCGCGCATGAAGTAGTGCCGGGTCCATGCGCGTTGCGCCAGCTGGTATTGGTCCGGCTGCAGCAGGCGGATGCCAGCCCGCGACAGGCCGGGCAGGATCTCGTGGTTCAGCAAGGCGTACTGGTCTTCGACGATGCCCCGGCATTCCAGCAAGGCGGGAGCGAGGTCGCCTGCCTTGCGCTTCTGCTCGACCAGTCCGGCGGCGCCAAGTTCGAAAAAATCATCCAGCTTGCTACTGACCATGCACAGCGCGCGCAAGCGTTCGAGCAGGGGCGCGGCGGGGTCGGCGGCATGCTTCAGCGAGCGCTGTACGGTCGCGAGCGATGGGTGGGGTGCGGGAACATCCAGGGCCTGACCAGCCGCGTGGGACGATGTGTGCCCCCGCGCTTCCGGATACGGCTGAACCTGGATTTCCATTGTGATGCTTTCGGCGCTGTCGCCAATTGATGAGTTTTCATTGTCGCTCAGCCGCAGTTTGCGCCGCGCACGCTTGAGGGCGAACCGGCTTCCTCAAATTTTTGCTCGGCTTTATGGAAAAGCATTTATATTTGCTTCAGGAAAAATAACCATCCCACCACAGGAGACCCCATGAAAGTTGCATCGCTCCCGGCCGCGCTGACCCTGGCATTCGGCACGCTGGCGTTTTCCGCCCCCGCTGCGCAGGCGCAGACGGCGACAGCCGCGGCGGCGCCCGCCCCCGATCCGGTCGCGGCGCTGGTCGGCCAGCTCGAGCTGGAAAAATACAAGGCGACGATCAAGGGGCTGACGACGTTTGGCGACCGCCGCCAGGGAACCGAGCGCAACCGCAAGGCGCTGGACTGGATCGAGGCCCAGCTGAAGGCCTACGGCTGCGCCAATGTGGAACGCCTGCAATACCAGTTCACGCAGCCAGAGCCGAGGCCGGCCGGTGCGGCGCCGGCGCAGGCGCGCACGGCGCCTGCGGGAGGCCGCGGCGGCCCGGCTGGCCAGGGCGGCAGCATCC
>JAEWEK010000068.1 GCA_023389425.1 Pseudomonadota bacterium
CACAGCAGGCCTGGATCCCGGCCTGGGCCGGGACGACGGTCAAAGGCTGACTAAACCCGACTAAACCCCAAGCCTAATGGTGAGTATGCCCATCCTCCTTGCGCACCTGCGCCTGCTGCAATGCCGGCTCGCCCAGCACTTCCTCGTTGCGCGCCTCGATGGCGGCCGCGTGCTGGTGGTCGGTGCTGGCCTGCACCATCTCGGGCGGCACCTCGATCCGCGTGACGCTGGAAGCCACCGCGGGCGGATCGCTGGCCGGGAAGGTCATCTCGACCGAGTCGTCGATCAGGGCGTCTTCCGCCAGTTCCTTCGGCGTTTCCATTTCCTCGGCCGCCAGCAACTTGATCGCCTGCACCGTCTTGACGATCTTCAAATCGCCCAGCTCGCCAACGGTATTGACACCGAAGGCCCGGCGCAAGGCTTCGGCCTGCTCGTCGGTGACATCGGCCAGCGCCGTCAGCGGCGCGTGGCACAGGTCGCGCAGGCATTTTTCCCGGTATTGGTCCTTCACGATGCTGTGGATATTCATCTTTGTCCTTTCAAGAATGGCCCCCGTTCTCCAACGACGCAGTCGAACCGGACACGCTCCGACTATCCCACAACAGTCCCGAAAAGGTATGTGCGATAGCGTACTGTGTACCCCGCGCACGATAGCCGCACGTCATCGAAATTGGCCGTTTGCCGTGATATGATGGTTTGTTGCAACGTGGGTATGTTTTGTTTCGGCAATTTTTCAAAGCTCTGCTATGCTTTTAACAAACGAGATGCGACCCGTCGCCGATTGATATAGCCGTGCCGAAAACCGATAAACCGAAGATCCTGGTGGTCAACGATGACCCCGCGAGCCTGCTGGCACTGACCAGCTTGCTTGACCAATGGGCCGAGGAGACCAACTACACCGTCGTGTCCGCGCGCTCGGGCCAGGAGGCGCTGCGCCAGGTCCTGCTGCACGATTTCGCGGTGATCCTGCTGGACGTGAACATGCCCGGCATGGACGGTTTCGAGACCGCAGAGGCCATCCACCAGCGCGCCCGCTCCGCCGACATTCCGATCATCTTCGTCACCGCCTTCCTCGCGGATGAAATCGACCGCCTCAAGGCTTACCAGCGCGGCGCCGTCGATTTCCTGTTCACCCCGGTCATTCCGCAGATCCTGCACGCCAAGGTGTCGGTGTTCGTGGCGCTCGCCAACAAGAACGAGCAGCTGCGGCGCCAGGCCGAAAAGCTGTCCCAGCGCACCGCCGAGCTGACCTCCACCAACCGCCAGCTCACCCACGAAATCGAGGAGCGCCGCCTGGTCGAGCGCAAGAGCCACGCCAAGGACGAATTCCTGGCCATGCTGGGTCACGAGCTGCGCAACCCGCTGTCGGCCATTTCCAGCGCCGCCGCCCTGATGTCGATGCCGGGCGCGGAAAACAATGGCCGCGCGCGCGCCATCATCCAGCGCCAGAGCCAGCATTTGTCGCGTATCGTCGACGACCTGCTCGACCTGTCGCGCGCCATGTCCGGCAAGATTTTGCTGAACAAGAAAGCGATCGACTTCGCCGCGCTGGCCTCGAGCTGCCTCGACACCTTCCGCGCCACCGGCCGTACCGCCGGCTACACCATGCACGTCGACCTGTCGCCGGCGTGGATCGAGGGCGATCCCACCCGCCTCGAGCAGGTGGCCTGCAACCTGATCGACAACGCGCTCAAGTACACGCCCGAAGGCGGCACGATCGATATCGTGCTCGGCGGCACCGACAAGGAAATCGTCTTCACGGTCGCCGATTCGGGCGTCGGCATCGGGCCGGAGCTGCTGCCCCACGTATTCGACGTCTTCGTGCAGGGCACGATTTCGCTCGACCGCGCGCAAGGCGGTCTCGGCATCGGCCTGTCGCTGGTGCGCAGGCTGGTCGAACTGCACGGCGGCAGCGTCCACGCCCACAGCGATGGCAACCACTCTGGCAGCCGCTTCGAAATCCGCATGCCGCGCATCGCCGCGCCCAGCGCTCCGACGCTGGCGCCGCGCCGCAACACAGCCGGCCACGGCAAGCCGAGCATCCTGCTGATCGAAGACAATGAAGACGGCCGCGAGATGATGGCCTCGATGCTCGCCGCCTACCATTACCCGGTACGCCAGGCGGCGGACGGCCTGGACGGCGTGGCCGTGGCCAGCGCCGAGCCCGCCGACGTCGCACTGGTGGACATCGGCCTGCCCGGCATCGACGGCTACGAGGTCGCGCGCCGCCTGCGGCAACACCCGGCCACGCGCAATATGCGCCTGATCGCCCTCACCGGCTACGGCCTGGCGGAAGACCAGCGGCGCGTGATGGAGGCGGGCTTCGACCTGCACCTGGTCAAGCCGGTGGACATCAAGCTGCTGCTCGATGCGATCGGCGAACAGGCCACGGTGCAGCCGACGACGCCGTCGGAAACGGCCTGAACGAAGCAGCCACCTAAGAGTTCGTCTGCTCCAGTTCCTGCTTTCGCTCGGCCATTTCCGCGCCCAGCGTTACGAGATCGATGCCGCTCTTCTTCGCCATCGGGAACATTTCCTTTTCTTCTTCCTGCACGTGGTGGTCGATCTGCTCCGACAGCACCTTGACCTTGGCGTCATACAGCTCGTCGTCCGGATCCATTTCCTGGATCTGCGCGATCAGGTCCTTGGCCGCCGCGTGTTCGACCACGGCCTCGTCCACCTTGTCCTCGGCATCCTTGGCCGACTCGCGCACGGCCGGATAAAAGATCTCTTCCTCGATGGTCGCGTGCACAATCAGCGCATTGCAGATCTGGTCCGCTAACTTTTTCTTGGAAACCTTGGCGCGGTCGGTCAGTTTCTCGTACTGATCGAACAGGCCCGCGACCTCCCGGTGTTCTGCCGTCAGCATGGCAACCGCGTCCTGCGGTGCGTTCGATTTCGTGGTCATGTATCCGTTCTCCCTGATTGAAAGCGTTGGTGAAGTGGCCCGCAGGCCCGCCTCAAGCGTCGCCTGAAATCCGGCGCAGGTATGTGCGACCACGCACGCCGCGCGCCGTGAACTTGTCACCTTGTTGTATGATCCGGGAAACATTTACCCTGTCCATATGACCCAGCCCGCGCCACCGACGGAGAACGAACAGCAGCTCGCCGCCCGCGTGGCCGAGCTGTCCGAGCTGCTTGGCTACCTGGCCAATTGCTGGGACGACGAACGGCGCCTGCTGGCACGCCAGCTGCACGACAACCTCGGCTCGTCGATGACGGCCCTGACCATGCACCTTGGCCTGCTCACCCAGCAACTCCCCGAAGGCAAGGCGCGCGAACGGGCCGGCCAGATGAAGCAGCTGCTGGCCGCCATCATCGACACCAACCGCCAGATGCAGCTGGCGCTGTGGAACGACAAGCTCGAATTCCTTGGCGTGAAAGCCGCGCTGTCGGAGCTGGCATCGCAGTTCGCCGACGAACGCGGCATCGCCGCCCGCGCCAGCATGCCCGACGACGACCCGCATTTCAGCCGCGAACAGGGCGTGCTGCTGCTGCGCTGCGCTGAGGAAGGCCTGCGCAACATCGCCGATCACACGCAGGCGACCGAAGCCGTCCTCATCCTTGACGACGACGGCGACCACGCCATGCTGACGGTGCGCGACAACGGCACCGGCCCGGTTGGCGACCCGTTCGCCAAGCCGTCCTGCCACGGCCTGCGCATGCTGCGCGAACGGGCCCGCCTGCTGGGCGGCACCGTGGCGCTGTCCGCGCACCCGGATGGCGGCGCCGCGCTGACCATGACCCTTCCGCACTGATGCAGCGGCCGCGCCGCGATAGCTTCCGGCCATCGCTATATACCAAGATATATAACGATGGTGTACACTGGCGCATCGACAACTCCACAGTCACCGCCATGTTCCAGCGACTGCTCGCCGCCCTCCTTCTTTGCGGCATCGCCGTGGGTGCCGGCGCGGCCGAGATCACCGTGTCGGCCGCCGCCAGCCTGACCGACGCCTTCAAGGAAATCGCCAGGACCTACGAGGCTCAGCATCCGGGCGCGAAAGTCCTGCTCAATTTCGGCGCGTCCGGCGCCCTGCTGCAGCAGATCGCCAAGGGCGCGCCGGTCGACGTGTTCGCCTCCGCCGACCAGGAAACCATGGACAGCGCCGCCAGCCAGCAGCTGCTGGCCCCCGGCGAGCGCCGCGACTTCGTGCGCAACACGCTGGTGGTTGTGGTCCCGGCCGACAGCAAGCTGGCGCTGCGCCAGGTCGGCGACCTGCTTCAGCCGGGCGTGCACCGCATCGCCGTCGGCAACCCGGCCAGCGTGCCGGTCGGCCGCTACACCCGCGAGGCGCTGGCGGCGCACAAGCTGTGGGACGAACTCGGCCAGCGCATGGTTATGGCGACCAATGTGCGCCAGGCACTGGACTACGTGGCGCGCGGCGAGGCCGACGCCGGCTTCGTCTACGGCACCGATGCCGCCATCGCCAGGGACAGCGTCAAGGTGGCGCTGCAGGTGCCTCTGGACAAGCCGATCACCTATCCGATCGCCCTCACCTCGGCCAGCGCCAACAAGGACGAGGCGCGCCGTTTCATCGCCTGGGTGATGGCGCCGGCATCGCAAGCCGTGCTGGCGCGCTACGGCTTCGCCAAGCCCTGAGGCCTGCCTGATGGAAGGAACCGCCACCGCGCTCGCCCTGTCGCTCAAGGTCTCCCTGCTGGCGACCGCGATCGACCTGGTGCTGGGCGTCGCCGTCGGCTACCTGCTGGCACGCAAGCGCTTCCCCGGGCGCGACCTGCTGGACGCGATGCTGACCCTGCCGATGGTGATGCCGCCGACCGTGCTCGGCTACTACCTGCTGGTCCTGCTCGGCCGCCGCGGCGCGATCGGCGGCTGGCTGCAGGATACCTTCGGCATCAACCTGATCTTCACTTGGCAGGGCGCCGTCATCGCCGCCGCCGTGGTCGCCTTCCCACTGGTGTTCAAGCCGGCCCGCGCCGCCTTCGAATCGATCGACGAGCGCATCGAGAATGCGGGACGGGTGCTGGGCGTGTCTGAACTGGCGCTGTTCTTCCGCGTCACATTGCCGCTGGCCTGGCGTGGCATTCTTGCCGGCGTCCTGCTCGCTTTCGCGCGCGCGCTCGGCGAATTTGGCGCTACGCTCATGGTTGCAGGCAGCATTCCCGGCCGCACCCAGACCCTGTCGATCGCTGTCTACGAAGCGGTGCAGGCCGGGCAGGACGATATCGCCAACGGCCTCGTGATCATCACCTCGGTGCTCTGCATCGCGGTCCTGCTGACGGCGGGCAGGCTGGCGCCGGGCCAGCCGCTCAGGCGCTGAGGAAGTGGCCGTGTTCGACGTCGCCATCCACAAAACCCTGCGCGCCGGCAAGCGCAGTTTCGCCTTGCGCGTGGCGTTCCAAACGGACCGCCAGCGCGTCGTCATCGTCGGCCCTTCCGGCTCCGGCAAGAGCCTGACCCTGCAAGCGATCGCCGGCCTGCTGCGTCCGGACGAGGGTCGCATCGCCGTCGCCGGGACCGAGCTGTTCAATTCCGCCAGCGGCCATGACCTGCGCCCACAGGACCGCGGCGTCGGCTACCTGTTCCAGGATTACGCGCTGTTCCCGCACCTGACGGTGCGCCAGAACATCGGTTTCGGCCTGAACCGCCGCTGGCTCAACCGCGAAAGGCCGGAGCACGCCGGCGCCATCGATTACTGGCTCGAAGCCTTCCACTTGCAGCAGGTGGCGCAGCAGCGGCCGGACGAGCTGTCGGGAGGCCAGCGCCAGCGCGTTGCCCTGGCGCGCGCCCTCGCCCCGCATCCCTCGGCGCTGCTACTGGACGAACCCTTCGCCGCTCTCGACCGCGGCCTGCGCGCCCACCTCCGCAGCGAACTGGACCAAGTACAGCGCCATCTCGCGATCCCGATGATCCTGATTACCCATGACGAAGAAGATGCCGAACTCCTCGGCGACCATATCGTGAGGCTGCGCGACGGCAGGGTCGACGACGGTCCGGATCGCATTGCCGATGACACCGCCGGATGCCACGATCTGGCGTTCCCGCCAACCAGCGCGCCCGCGACTTCGAGGAATCCATGACGGCACCACAGACCAGCAGCATCGCGCTGGAAGGATCGGTCTGGCTGACCGTCGGCGGTGAAAACTTCGGCGGCCATGCGCGGCTCGCGCTACTGGCGCAGATCGCGGCGTGCGGCTCGATCAGCCAGGCCGCCAAGGCCGTCGGCATGAGCTACAAGGGCGCCTGGGACGCGGTGGACGCGATGAACAACCTGGCCGGCGAGCCGCTGGTCGAACGGCTGGCCGGCGGCAAAGGCGGCGGCGGCACCCGCCTCACCGAGCGCGGCCATCAGCTGGTGCGCAACTTTCAGCTGGTGGAACAAGAACACCGGAAGTTTGTCGAACGCCTGGGCCAGCAGGCCGGCGGCCTGGAACAAGATTATCTGCTCATGAGGAGGGTCGGCATGAGAACCAGCGCGCGCAACCAGTTCTTCGGCACCATCAACGCGATCAAGCAAGGCGCCGTCAACGACGAGATCGAGCTCGGCGTCGCCGGCGGCCACAAGATCGTCGCCACCATCACGCGGGCCAGCACGCAGGAACTGGGCCTGCGCGTCGGCGGCGAGGCGCTGGCCCTCATCAAGGCCTCGGCGATCGTCCTGGCCAGCGCGGACACCGAGGCGCGCTTCTCGGCCGGCAACCGGCTCACCGGCATCGTCGCGCGGCTGCAGCCGGGCGCCGTCAATGCCGAAGTCGTCATCGACCTGGCCGGCGGCGGCTCGGTGGCGGCCGTCATCACCAACGACAGCAGCGAGGCGCTGGGGCTGGAGGTCGGCGAGCCGGTGTCGGCGCTGTTCAATGCATCGAGCGTGATCATTGCGGTGCCGGACTGAGGCAAGGCGCACAGCCGGCAATCCATCGGGATCGCCGGCTGTGTTCGCTACGCGATTTGCCCGAACCGGCCGCTCTGGAAGTCCGTGAACGCCTGCACGATTTCCTGCGGGGTGTTCATGACGAAGGGGCCATGGCCGACAATCGGCTCATCGATCGGCTCGCCGGCCAGCAACAGCACGACGGCATCGCTGTTCGCCTCGATCGATACGTCCCGCCCTTCGCGGTCCAGCACCACCATTTGCGACTCGCGGGCCAGCGCGCTGCCGTTGACCTGCACCGTGCCGCGCAGGACGACAAGCGCAGCCGTCCATCCTTCGGGCACGTTCAGTGCGCTGAAGCCGCCCTGCGCCAGCCGGATGTCCCAGACGTTCATCGGCGTGAAGGTGCGGGCCGGTCCCTTGTGGCCGTCGAACTCGCCTGCGATCACGCGCACCGAGCCTGCATCGTTCGGCAAGGACACCGAAGGAATGTCGCTGGAGACGATGCCCTGGTAGCCAGGCGCCGTCATCTTGTGCTGCGCCGGCAGGTTGACCCACAACTGCACCATTTCCAGATCGCCACCCTTCGCGCTGAAATCCGGCGAGTGGAATTCCTCGTGCAGGATGCCGGACCCGGCCGTCATCCACTGCACGTCGCCCGGACCGATCACGCCGCCCTTGCCGGTCGAATCGCGGTGCGCAACCTCGCCCTTGTAGACGATGGTCACGGTCTCGAAGCCGCGGTGCGGATGCTCGCCGACGCCGCGCTGTCCCGCGGTCGGCGTAAAGCTGGCCGGGCCTGCGTGGTCGAGCAGAAGGAAGGGACTGAGCTGCGCGCCATGGCTGTTGTACGAAAACATGGAACGGACCGGGAAGCCATCGCCAACCCAATGGCCGCGCGGGGCGCTGTGAATGCCAAGAACCTTTTTCATGCTGAATCTCCTGAAAATTTTTCGGATCGCCGAATCGATGGATACATCATAGTTTCAGGACGAAGACTTGGGTAGCATGCTAAATTGCACGACAGAGTCCTATTTTTAGAACGATGGAGCGGCAGATGCGGGACCTGAACGACCTTTATTACTTCGTGCAGGCGGTGGACCACGGCGGCTTCGCGCCGGCCGGACGGGCGCTCGACATGCCGAAATCAAAGCTGAGCCGGCGTGTTGCCCTGCTCGAGGAACAGCTGGGCGTGCGCCTTATCCAGCGCTCGACCCGGCATTTCGCCGTGACCGAGATCGGGCGTTCCTACTACGAGCATTGCAAGGCAATGCTGGAGGAAGCGGATGCGGCGCAGGAAGTCATCGACGCCACGCGCGCCGAGCCGCGCGGCGTCATCCGCATGGCCTGCCCGATCGCCCTGCTGCACGCGCACGTCGGCGCGATGGTCGCCGACTTCATGGCCCAGTACCCGATGGTCACGGTCTGCCTGGACGCGACCAACCGCGAGGTCGACGTGGTCAGCGAGGCGATCGATTTCGCCATCCGCGTTCGTCCGCCGCCGCTGCAGGACAGCGACCTCGTGATGCGGGTGTTCTCCGATCGCGGGCAGTGCCTGGTGGCGAGTCCCGCGCTGGTCGCCCGCCATGGCAGCCTTCCGCTATTTCCCGCGGAGCTGAACGGCTGGCCCAGCCTCGGGCTTGGCCTGGTCAAGCAGACCTACAGCTGGTCGCTGCACGGGCCGAACGACGCCCACGCCCTCGTACATCACTCGCCGCGCTACGTGACTTCGGACATGATTGCGCTGCGCAACGCGGCCCTGGCCGGCATCGGCATCGTCCAGCTCCCGCTATTGATGGTGCGCGAGCAGCTCGCCGAGCGTTCCCTGGTGCGGGTAGCGCCGGAATGGGCGCCGCGCCGCGAGATCATCCATGCGGTGTTCCCGACGCGGCGCGGCGTGCTGCCATCGGTGCGCGCGCTGCTCGACTATCTCGCCGAGCGCTTCAAGGCCATCGACGAGGATTAGCCGGCGGCCGCGCTACTCCGAGCGGTCGTAGCCGAACTGGATGCCGGCCGTCCCGCCCGTTTCGATGAACAGGTTGATGAAGGCAGGCACCGTTTCCTTGCGTTGCCAGTCGCGCTGCAGTTCGCAGAACAACTGCGCCACGCTGATCATCTTGCCGCCGGCCTGCTCGATGCGGCGCAGCGCCATCTCGTGCGCGGTGACCGAGGTGCCGCCGACGGCATCGGCCACCACGTACACTTCGTAGCCATCGCGCAGCGCGTCCAGTGCCGGGAAGGTCAGGCAAGCCTCGGTCCACAGCGCCGTCATGATGAGTTTCTTGCGTCCTGTGGCTTCGACGGCCTTGCGGAATACGACGTCTTCCCAGGAATTGATGGTGGTGCGGTCGTAGGTCGGATAGTCGCCCAGCACCTTGCGCAGCTGGCCGATCGGCGGCTTGTTCAGGCCCGTCTTCACGTTCACCGTCGAGTGGATGATCGGCAGCTGGTAGGCCACCGCCGCCTTCGCGGTGCCGACGATATGGTTGACGAGCAGTTGCCGGTCCATAGAGGCGATCGAGTTCACCTGCACCGGCTGGTAATCGATAATGATGAGCGCCGCGTTTTGTGGAGTCAGCAAGTGGTCCTGCAGCGGGTCGCGGATGGTTTCACTGGTCATGTGGGTCTCCTTCAGCTTTCAGGTTGTCAGCAGCGGGATGCCAGCATACGCCTGTTTTCTTGCCAGGGGCTCCCGCGCGGTTTGATTTCGATGGCTTGTATTTGTAATCAAAATTGCCTACATTGTAGAAATGAGATATCCGGCGCTTTTCACACCGAATGAACGTGGCGGTTTCGTGGTTACGTTCCGCGACATCCCGGAAGCCATTACTGAAGGTGAAACCGAAGCAGATGCGCTGGAAATGGCCGCAGACGCCTTGCTGACAGCAATGGATTTTTACTTTGAGGACGCTCGCGCGGTGCCCGTCCCGTCGAAGGCAATGGAGGGTGAACGTCTGGTTGTGCTGCCGCTCTCCGTTTCAGCCAAGGTCATGCTGCTGAATGAAATGGTCGCGCAACGGGTGCGGCCGGTAGAGCTCGCCAGACGAATGGGCGTCAGCCGACAGGAGGTGAATCGCATCATGAACCTCAGCCACGCAACCAAAATCGACACGGTCGCTGCCGCAACCGCGGCGCTCGGCAAAGAACTGGCCTTGATCCTGTCCTGAACTTGAAGGCAGCGCGCGCACCTAATGTGTAGCAGCTCCGATCTGACCTGACACATTGCGTCACCGACCGGCGGCTTACGCCTCGAAGCGGACGGTCACTTTCCCGACAAAAGTCTGGGGTCGAACCAGACATCCTCATTAGTAGCGTAGCTCGTGTGGAAACCCGGTTGGAGCGCTCATTTGAGAATGAAGGACGTTTTGAGCGGTAGCACCGTATTTCTGATGTTGTCTTTGAGCGAAACACGAATCGTCCACGTACCGGCTGGGTCAGAAGTCTCTCCACTGAAGCCAATGACAGGCGCAGCAAGATACGTGTTGTTGGGGCCTCCTTTGAGAATGCCCTGGAAGCAGACGACATCAGTTTGATGAATTGAAGTCGTTCCGTCTGGTCTAGTCGCGTCAAGGTCGCAGGTCAAGTTTGCGCGACCTTCAGCAGTCAGCTTGGGGTTGGCGAAGAAGATTAGGACGAACACCTGCTTGCCTCTTACGACAGTTTTTGCCTCGCTAAAGGACGGGACAGTGTTTGAAGGTGTGTCCCATTTCTCGCGCCAATTTGCATCTGGCGCGACAAGCAACCACCCGCCGAGACCATTGAGAGAACGTCTCGATTCTGTTTCCTGCACTCGATTTCCCTGCTTATCCTTCCATAAGCCATCCTGCCCAAACGCAGCAGATGCAACGATTAGGCCGAGAGCAATGACGGCGAGGTAATTCATTCGCGGCCCCACATTTTGTAGGATGGAAGGTCTAGCATACACGCCAATGAGCGCTATGAAACGCAAGTTTGAAGGCCGCAATTGGCCGACAGCAGCCTGCCTGCCACGACCGACAGCAACCGACCCATTGCAGACGTTGAGTCCCTTTGGTCATGCACCCAGCGTCCGAAGTCCAGGGACGAAAAAAGCTAGCCCAATAAAGACAAGCAAGATCGCTGCTTTGATCGCAAGTTCCGCCCAAGGGAACGAAATACTGGAATCAGGATTGCTCCAGCCTCCTGGGAGGTGGTCGTCAACCGTGACGAGGTGCCCTCCAAAAGCCCAAACAGCAAAGCCTACCGCCGTGTATATGTAAGGCACCTTCCAGAGCAAAGAGAGCGCAAGGGCTATCAAGCAAATCAACGCTAAGCTGATCCCATACTGCTTGACTTTAGAAACACGCACGACCCTATCTCCTTCGACATACAACGACCGCTCCTGGCCGATAGCAGGTCTCGCCCCGAGGAGACTAACCCATCGGACAGTCGTTGTCAGTTAACGTCTGAGCGAGTACACCTAATGCAACTTGACCAGCGGCGTCGCCCTCCGCACCAGGAAGCGCGCGACCGCCAGCACGGCGGTCCGCACCGATCCCAGCACGGCCTGGTGGTGCATCAGGTGCAGGCTTACGTACATCATGCGGGCCATGAAGCCTTCGACGAACCACGAGGCCCCGCGCAGCGCGCCCATCAGGCTGCCGACGGTGGTGCCGTGGCCGATCGAGACCAGCGAACCGTAATCGCGGTAGGCATAGGGCTTGTCCTGTGCCGGCTTGCCTTCCGCACGCCGCACCAGCGCGTCGCACAGGTACGATGCCTGCTGGTGCGCCGCCTGCGCCCGCGGCGGCACCGGCTTGCCGTTGCCGTCGAGGCAGGCCGCGCAATCGCCCAGCGCATACACGTCCGGCACGCCCTTGACCCGCAGGCGATCGTCCACATCGAGCGCGCCGCCATGGCTGGTCGGCAGCCCGAGCGAACCGAGGAATTCGGGCGCGCGGATGCCGGCCGCCCACACGCACAGGTCGGCGGGATACACATTGCCCTGCTTGTCGTGCACCTTGTCCGGATCGATCTGCGTCACGCGGCAGTCGGTGACGACGCGGATCGCGCGCTTTTCCAGCAGCCGCAAGGCAGCGCCGGACACGCGCTCCGGCAACGGCGCGAGAATCCGCGGCGCGCCCTCGAGCAAGGTGATGTGCACGTCGCGCCGCGCCTGCAGGTGCGAGAAGCCATACACGGCGTAAGCGCCGGACGCCTCGCGCAATTCCGCCGCCAGCTCGACCCCGGTGGCGCCGCCGCCGATGATGACGACATTGATGCCGCCGTCCCCGCTTTCTTCCTTGTGCTCCTCGGCGCGCGCGAGCAGGCGCAGCAGCCGCAGGCGGAAGCGCTCGGCATCTTCGGTGGCGTTCAGGGAGATGGTGTAGTCGGACGCGCCCGGCACGCCGAAATAGTTGGAGGTGCTGCCCACGGCCAGCACCAGCGCACCGTAGCCGATATGGCGCTCGGGCAGGACTTCCTCGCCGCCGCCCGACACCGCGCCGACGATGATCTTCTTGCCGGCAGCATCGAGCCCGGTCATGGGGCCGTAGATGAAGGTGAAGCCGTTATCGTGGCCCAGCATCTGGTAGGACAGGCCCTCCTGGTGGATGTCCAGGGTGCCGGCCGCGACCTCGTGCAGCGAGGGCTTCCAGATGTGGTAGGTGCGGCTGTCGACCAGCGCCACCCTGGCCGGCCCGAGCTTGCGCCCGAGCTTGCATGCAAGTTCCAGCCCGCCGGCGCCGCCGCCGACGATCACGATGTCGCTCTGCAAACCAACCTCCGTTGAGGCGCCCGATGCGGGCGAACGGTGTCAGTCTACTACGAGGCCGGCGGCGTTGCTTGGCTGCTCAGTTTCCTGATCAGTCGCGGCGGTGGCCGCGGTCATGGTCGCGGTCGTCGTCGTCCTTGCCGCGGCGGCCGTACGCATGGCCACGGCCATTGTCGTGGCCGCGGTCGCCACGCCATTCGTCGCGGTCACCGCGCCATTCGCGCGGCGGCGGACCGTAGCGGTGCACCTCGCGGTAACGCGGCACGTACACGCGCTCGTACCAGTCGTCGGTCACGAAGTACACCGGCATGCCGCAGGCGTTGTAGGCGCCGCAGTAGCGGCCCCAGCGTGCACGCTGGTACGGCGGCACACGCAGGTAGACCGGCTGCACGGCGTAGCGCGGGGCGTTGATGACCACCGGGCGCGGCGACACCAGCACCGGACGCGTATCGCCGATGTCGATGCGGCCGAAGAAGCCCGGCTGGCCCACGGCAATGCTGACGTTCTGGGCCAGGGCGGAAGCGGAAGCCGCAACGAGGGCGGCGCCGATGAGAAGTTTTTTCATGCTGTCCTCACATGTGTTTGTGATATGAACAAAGTCTAGCAGTCGAACTCGGCCGCCCGATAGGTTGTTACACACATTCACATGTTTCGGAACAATGTCATAAATGGTTGGCTGACAGTAAGTGTTTCCGGGCGATTCTTTAAGCGGAGCACGCCCCTGCCGGCCTCGTCGCGCGCGACCGAGGCGATGGCGCGCATGTTCACGATGGTCGAGCGGTGGATCTGGCGGAACAGTGCCGGATCCAGTACGCCCAGCAGTTCGCGCAGCGTGGTGCGCAGCAGCGCCTCGCCGTCGGCCGTCATCACCACCGTGTACTTGGTGTCGGACTGGAAGTAGACGACGTCTTCGACCAGGATCAGGCGGGTGTCGTTCCCGCGGCTGGCCGTGATCCATGCCAGCGGCGGCGCCTTGCGCGGCGCGGCGTGGCCCAGTTGGCGCACCAGGTCGGCCAGCAGTTGCGGATCGGGACCGCCCTGCCCCATGCGGCTTTTCAGCCGGCGCAGGGTGGCGTCCAGCCGCTCGCGCGTCACCGGCTTGAGCAGGTAGTCGACCGCGCCGCGCTCGAAGGCGTCCAGCGCGTGCTGCTCGTAGGCGGTAACGAACACCACCTGGGTGCGCGGACTGGCCTCGGCCAGCGCGGCCGCCACCTCCAGCCCCGACAGGCCGGGCATGCGGATGTCGAGGAAGGCGAAGTCCGGCTGGTGCTGGGCAATCGCCTCCAGCGCGGAGGCGCCGTCCTCGCACAGGGCGAGCTGTTCGACGTCCGGGGCGGCCTCGGCCAGCTGCCTGGACAGCTCGGAACGGAGCAGGTCCTCGTCTTCGGCGATCACGCAACTAGGCATGGCTGGCCTCCGCCGGCAACTGGTACGGCAGGTTGATGGTGGCCGCGACGCCGCTCGGGAAGTTCGAGCTCAGCGCGAACGAGGCCGCGTCGCCGTAGGCCAGGCGCAGGCGCTCGCGCACGTTCGCCAGGCCGATGCCGCTGCCGCCGGCGTGGCCGGCCAGGCCCATGCCGTCGTCGGCCACGGTCACCGACAAGGTGTCGCCATGCACCCGCGCGAAAATCCAGATGTTGCCGCCGCCCGGTTTCGGCTCCAGCCCGTGCTTGATCGCGTTCTCGGCCAGGGTCTGGATCATCATCGACGGCATCGGATGGGCGTGCAGGGTCTGGTCCACCTGCAGCTGGGTCGAGAGGCGCGCGCCCATCCGGATCTGGAGGATGTCGAGGTAGGCGCGGGTCCGCTCCAGCTCCTGCCCCAGGGTCGAGATGCCGTCGCCGGCGCGCGGCAGCGAGTGGCGCAGGTACTGGATCAGGTTGCCGAGCATCTGGTCGGCCAGCGGCGGATCGCTGCGCGTGAGCAATTGCGCATTGGCCAGCGTGTTGTACAGGAAGTGCGGCTCGACCTGGGCCTGCAGCAGGTTCAGCCGCGCCACCGCCAGCTCCTTGGCGGCGACGGTGTCGCGTACGCTGTCCTGTTCGCCGCGGCGGGCGGCCGTCACCCGGCGCGCGATGGCGCGCACGATGGCCTCGGCGTTCTCGTAGTTGGTGCCGTGGTCGACCAGGAACCAGTCGGTCCAGGCCGGACGTTCCGGCTCGCACACCAGGATCGCGCTGCCGGTCTCGCCGTTCGGCGTGACGGTCACCAGCACCTGGTTGCGGGCGCGCCGCGCCACCCCGCCGTAGGGGTCGATGCGCTTGACCTTGGCGCGCACCTGCAGGCTGTCGCGGGCGCTCTCGACCACCTGGGCGCCGGGCAGCTCGCGGATGGCGGCATCGACCAGGTCGAACGATTCGCCGGCCTCGAACGGGATCTCGACCTGGCGCCGCTGGCGCGCCGACAGCGCGCCGCCATCGAGCTTGCCGGCCACCAGCCGCACGCGCAGCACGTGCGAGCAGGCGATCGACAGCACGGTGAGGGTCACCACGAAGCCTCCAAACACGCCCAGGCCTTCGACCCAGCGGTAACCGTTCATGCCGGGACGCACCGTTTCGCCGATGGTGATGATGACGAACAGGTAGAGCAGGAACCAGACGAGGACGAGGCGGGAAGTAGTAAAAATGGCAGCAATCATGATGGGCTCAACTGTAGTGGGAGTGATTCGAGCTTAGCAAGCCATTTCTGCGCCTTCGCCCCCGATCCGACCAAGTCCCGCCGGCGCCGACGAACACCGTGCCGCGCGGTCCGAAAGCGGCGCCAAAGCCACACCCGGCCACGCCGTTGTCGCCCTTGGCACTGTCAACCGCTACAATGCCGCACAGTTTTTGTCCAATAAGAAAGGCAACTCGATGTTTGCGAAGCACAAAGCGCTCGTCCTCGCCGCCGCCCTGCTGGCGGCCGGCGCAGCCCAGGCCCAAGTAGCCGTGACCGCGGATGCCGGCACCACCGGCCTCGGCGCCCACCTCGTGGTCCCGATGGAAACCTATCTCAACGGCCGGTTCGGCCTCAACGCCTTCGACCACAACATGAGCAAGCATTCCGGCATGGTCGATTACGACATGAAGGGCAAGCTGCGCACCGTCGACGTGCTGTTCGACTGGTATCTCAAGGACGGCAGCCCGTTCCGCGTCACCGGCGGCGTCCTGTACAACAACAACCAGTTCCATGCGACCGGCAAGCCCAGCGCCGCCGGCGGCTTCACGCTCAATGGCACCACCTACACGGCGGCCGACGTCGCCTTGCTGACCGGGACCGTCAAGTTCCGCAAGGCCGCGCCCTACCTCGGCATCGGCTGGGGCAACCCGCTGGCGGGCAGCAGCCGCCTGCAATTCAGCGCCGACCTCGGCGCCTTCTACCAGGGCAGTCCCGACGTGCACCTGGTCAGCCTGGGTTGCACGACATCCAACGAAGTGTGCTCGGCACTGGCCCATGACGTCGCGGTCGAGGGGCTCCGCGTGAAGTCGGACATGCAGTCGTACAAGTTCTATCCGGTACTGCGCGCGGCCGTGTCGTATCGTTTCTGAAGCTTGCGCCGGGCGCTGGCGTGCCCGGCTATGATGGTTCTCCAAGGAGGATCATCATGCGCCGATCGCTGGCTCGCCTGGCTGTGCTCTGCCTTACCGTTTCGCTGATGGCGGCTTGCCACGAGAAGCCTCCGAAGCCGCGCGTCCCTTCCGCGCAAGCGGGAAATATTATTTCAAAATTGCCGTAATTTTGGAATAATATTTCATGCCCAATGAGAGCGACGCAGCGCCCGAGATCAAGGAAAGCGCGCGCAAGGTCATCTTCGCGGCGATCGTCGCCAACCTCGGCATCGCGGTGGCCAAATTCGCCGTCGCCCTGATCACCGGCAGTGCCGCCATGATGGCCGAAGGCATCCACTCGGCGGTCGACACCGGCAACGAACTCCTGCTGCTGGTCGGCGAGAAGATGAGCAACCTGCCGCCGTCGGCCCGCCATCCCTTTGGCTACGGCAAGGCCATCTACTTCTGGGCGCTGCTGGTGGCGCTGTCCATCTTCACCCTCGGCGGCGGCCTGTCCATCTACCACGGGGTGCAGGCACTACGCCGGCCCGAACCGATCGAGTCTCCGTACTGGAATTACCTCGTCCTGGCAATCGCCGCCGCCTTCGAAGGCTATAGCTGGAACGTGTCGCGCAAGGAGCTCAACCAGCGCCGCAAGCCCGGTTCGAGCTTGTGGCAAACGGTCCACGCCAGCAAGGACGCGTCCGTGTTCACTGTGTTCATCGAGGACAGCACCGCGCTGCTGGGCGTTGCCATCGCCGCGCTCGGCATCGGCCTCGGGCAATTGTTCAACAACCCCTACTTCGATCCGGCCGCCTCGGTCGGGGTCGGCCTGCTGCTGGTCGGCGCCGCGGTGACGCTGGCGCGCGAGACCGGCGCCCTGCTGGTCGGCGAGGGCATCGGCCGCGAGCAGACCGGCAAGCTGCACGACATCTTCGCTGCCGACCCCAGCATCATGAACGTCGGCCGCCTGCTCACCATGCAGCTGGGCCCGGACGAGGTGCTGCTGACCGCCGCCGTGCAGTTCAAGCGCGGCATGCGCGTGGACGAAGTGGAACAGGCCATCGGCCGCCTCGAAGCCAAGGTGCGCGAAGCCAATCCGGCCATCCAGCACATCTACTTCAAGTCGGCCGGGCTGGCCGAGGGCGAGGTGTCGAAGGCCGATCCCCCGTGCTAGAATTGCCCTGTGAAATCGTTCCTGCGCATCCTGACGGTCTGGCTGGTGCTGCTGGCGCTGCCCTTCGCGGGTGCCGCGTCGGCGGCCGCCGCCTGCTGCCCGCCCGGCGCGGCGCAGCCGGTGCAGCCGATGCAGCAGGCGCACACCGGCATGCATCATCATGAGGGCTGCGCCGGCCATCACGGCAAACAGGTTCACGGCAGCAAACACGATGGCAAATGCGCAAACTGCGCCGCCTGCTGCACGGCCGCGATGCTGGCCCCGCTCGCCATCACGCCGCCGCCGCTGATGCCGCCGGCCGCCCGCCACGCCTTCGTCTTCGACGCCGGCCACATGCCCACGGTCGACCTCGACCATCCTGAACGACCTCCCCGGTTCGCG
Source organism: Pseudomonadota bacterium (assembly GCA_023389425.1). Lineage (GTDB taxonomy): Bacteria > Pseudomonadota > Gammaproteobacteria > Burkholderiales > Burkholderiaceae_D > Telluria. Next base: position 17,653 of record JAEWEK010000068.1, read on the forward strand.
CGCGCCTGACCACGTACCGGCCCTCGCCACGGCCGGCCCGCCCGCATTTGAACCGAGAAACACATGACATTTGATTCCCTCGCATCGCGCACGCTGTGCGCCGCGCTGGCTGCCGCGCTCGCCGGCTGCGCCACTATCGCGCCCGACCGCGGCTTCGGCGACGTCGCCCGCCAGGCGCAGGAGCGCAGCGGCGCCACGCCCCGCCTCGCCCAGACCGACGACGCCAGGCGCGAGATCGCCGCTGCCATCGCCAAACTGCTGAGGCAGCCGCTGTCGGTCGACGACGCCGTGCGCATCGCCGTCGTCAACCATCCCGGCCTGCAAGCGAGCTACTGGGAGGTCGGCATCGCCCAGGCCGATCTCGTGCAGGCCAGCCGCCTGCCCAATCCGGCGCTCGACTTCAAGCGCGTCAATGCCGCCGGCGCCATCGGCATCGAACGCACTTTCACCGTCGGCCTGGTCGGCGCATTGACGACCCCGCTGGCGGCACACCTCGAGAGCCGCCGCTTCCAGCAAGCGAAACTGGCCGTCGGCGCCGCGATCGAACGCCACATCGCCGCGACCCGCCGCGCCTGGTATGAAGCGGTCGCCGCCGAACAGGGCGTCGAATACGCCAGCCAGGTCGAGCAAGCGGCCGGCGCCGCCGCCGAACTGTCCGCCCGCATGGTCGATGCCGGCAACGCGAGCAAGCTCGACATGTCGCGCGAACAGGCCTTCCACGCCGATGCCGGCGCCGCCCTCGCCCGCGCCGAACGCGACGCCCGCGCTTGCCGCGAAAAGCTGGCGCGCCTGCTCGGCCTGTCCTCCAGCCAGTTCCAGCTGCCCGGCCACCTGCCCGAGCTGCCGTCCACGATCGCCGCGCTGGCCGACGTCGAAGGGATGGCCCTGGCCCAGCGCCTCGACGTGCAGGCCGCCAAGGCGGACGCCGAGGCCACCGCCGCCAACCTCGGCCTGACCCGCGCCACCCGCTTCGTCAATGTGTTCGACCTCGGCTACGTGCGCAACACCGGCGCTGGCGAGCCGAGCGGCCGCGGCTACGACATCACGCTGGAAGTTCCGCTGTTCGATTGGGGCGGCGCCAAGGTCGCGCGGTCCGAGGCGGTGTACATGCAGTCACTGAATCGCCTCGCCCAGGCCGCCGTCGATGCCCGCAGCGAAGCCCGCGAAGCCTATGCCGACTACCAGGCATCCTATGTGCTGGCGCGGCGCTACCGCGACGAGGTGATCCCGCTGCGCAAGAAGATCTCGCAGGAAGTCCTGCTGCGCTACAACGGGATGCTCGCCTCCACCTTCGAGCTGCTGGCCGACGCCCGCGAACAGGCCAACGCCGTCAACGCCACCATCGACGCCCAGAAGGAATTCTGGATCGCCCACGCCACGCTCGAAGCAGCGCTCGGCACGCGGGTCGCCATCAATAAAGGAAGCGCACAATGACATCGCGCAGATCGTTCCTGACCGGCGCCGCTATCGTTGGCGCCTCCGCCGTCAGCAAGGTGGGCGCGGCATCGCTGCCGGAAGCGCCCATGCAGTCGTCCGCCGCCACCGTGCTGCCGGCGCCGCCGTCCACCGGACGCCCGTTCAACCCGGTCGTCACCCTCAACGGCTGGAGCCTGCCCTGGCGCATGAAGGATGGCGTAAAGGAATTCCACCTCGTCGCCGAGCCGGTCAAGCGAGAACTGGCGCCCGGCATGACGGCGAACCTGTGGGGCTACAACGGCCAGAGTCCGGGGCCGACCATCGAGGTGGTCGAAGGCGACCGCGTGCGCATCTTCGTCACCAACAAGCTGCCGGAACAGACCAGCATGCACTGGCACGGCCAGATCCTGCCTTCCGGCATGGATGGCGTGACGGGCCTGTCGCAGCCGGGCATCCCGCCGGGCAAGACCTTTGTCTACGAATTCATTGCCAGGCACGCCGGCACCTTCATGTACCACCCGCATGCGGACGAGATGAACCAGATGGCGATGGGCATGATGGGCTTCTGGGTGACGCATCCCAAAGACCCGCGCCAGCACGCCGTCGACCGCGACTTCGTGCTGTTGCTGAATGCCTACGACATCGATCCCGGCAGCTACACGCCGCGCACCAACACGATGCTCGACTTCAACCTGTGGACCTTCAACAGCCGCGTCTATCCGGGCATCGATCCGCTGGTCGTGCGCAAGGACGAACGGGTGCGCATCCGCGTTGGCAACCTGACGATGACCAACCACCCGATCCACATCCACGGCCACCGCTTCGAGGTCACCGGCACCGACGGCGGCTGGGTTCCGCCCAGCGCGCGCTGGCCGGAGGTGACGACCGACGTCGCCGTCGGCCAGATGCGCGCGATCGAATTCATCGCCGACAATCCGGGCGACTGGGCCTTCCACTGCCACAAGTCGCACCACACGATGAATGCGATGGGTCACCAGGTGCCGAACCTGATCGGCGTCGACCACAGCGGCGTCGCCGAGAAGATCAACGACCTGATCCCCGGCTACATGGTCATGGGCGACAAGGGCGGCTCGATGGGCGGCATGAAGATGGCGCTGCCCGAGAATACCCTGCCGATGATGGCGGGCCGCGGTCCGTTCGGCAACGTCGAAATGGGCGGCATGTTCACGGTCATGAAGGTGCGCGCGGGCCTGGCGCGCGGCGACTACCAGGATCCGGGCTGGTACCGGAATCCGCCGGGCACCCAGGCGCGCGAGTGGACGGGTGAGCTTCCTTCCGTCATGCAGGCGCCGGCCGCCCCTGGCGACGCCGCGCTCACGGTACGCAAGCCCGGCGGCCACGGCGGGCACTGAAGCGCTTTACGAGAGGTCGGGCAGATGGGCGCTTAACTGCTCGGCGAACTTCTCGGCGGCGATGGACAGCGTGCGTCCCTTGAGCTGGCCCAGCACGACTTTCAGGGGATCGAGATCCTGCGCGCTGACGGGAACGGCACGCAGGCGCTCGTCAGCGCGCGGCACGCCGCTGAACGGCAGGAAGGTCACGGCGTCTTCACGAAGAACAAAGTTGCGCAGGAATTCGAGCGACCCGGATTCCACCGCGATCCGCGCGTCGAGGCGGTGCCGGTAGATCGCTTCGTCCAGGTGCGTGCGGATCGCGAGCGCCTGGCCGGGCATGGCCACCGGATGCCTGAAGCAGTCGCGCAGGCGCACCGTGTCCAGCCGGGCCAGCGGATGCGACTTGCCGACGACGGCGCACACCGGCTGCTTCTTGACCAGCAACTCCAGCATCTCGGCCGACGGCGGCGGATCGATCAGCAGCGCAAGGTCGGCATCGTAATTGACCAGTGCGCCGATGCCCAGATAGTTGTCGCGGACTTCCACCGCGAATGAGACGTGCGGAAATTGCGCGCGGTAGGCCGCGATTTCTTCCGGCAGCACGCTGTCGATGAAAGCCTGGGCGCATGCCACGGTGACATGACCGCGACGCAGGCCGGCCAGGTCCGACAGCTGCGTGCGCAGCCGTTCGAAGCCGGCACCCTGGTCATGGATGTGGCGCAGCAGCAGCTCCCCGGCCGCATTCAGGCGCATCCCCTGCGGCATGCGTTCGAAGATGGGCGTCCCCAGCTCTTCCTCGAAATCCTGGATCTTGCGTGTCAGCGCGGACGGCGTAATGTGGAGATGGTCGGCCGTCTTGCGGATGGAACCGCGCCGCGCGACCTCGGCGATGAAGCGGTAGATTTGCAGGTGTCTCATCCCGGCTCCCGTTGCGATTTTCGGAGCACTCTAACAGATATTTCATCCGTCCCCGCAACATCGCCCTTCCTTCTCCCTGCAATCGTCCCAACGGTCACCGTTGCGTTTGGCGCAACGGGCCAGTGAAATATGAGCACTGGACCGCATCACGCGCGTCTCCTATATTCGGAACCCTGCACCCCGGAGATTACCTATGAATTCCACCGCGAACACCGCGGCGCGCCGCCATTCCGAGGCGATCAAGCAAGGCATTCCGACATCGTCCATCAGCCTGGGGCTGACCCTCATCATGGCGGCGGCCTGCGGCATCGCCGTCGCCAACCTGTATTACAACCAACCGATGCTGGGCATCATCCAGGCAGCCTTCCCGGGCCAGCAATCGATCACGGCCTTCGTGCCGACCGCCACCCAGCTCGGCTACGCGATGGGGATGCTACTGCTCGTGCCGCTGGGCGACCGCTTCGAGCGCAAGCGCCTCATCCTGATCCAGTTCGGCGCGCTGATCCTGTCGCTGGCCGCCGTTGCGCTGGCGCCGACCGCCTGGTTCCTCATCCTCGCATCGGTGCTGGTCGGCGTGTCGACCAGCGTGACCCAGCAGATCCTCCCCTTCGCCGCCGAATTGAGCGCGCCCAATCGCCGCGGCCACACCATCGGCATCGTCATGAGCGGCCTGCTGTGCGGCATCCTGCTGGGCCGCGCCTTCGCCGGCGCCGTCGCCGTGCATTACGGCTGGCGCGCGGTGTTCTGGCTCGGCCTCGTGATGGCCGTGCTGCTGGCGATGGTACTCGCCCTCGTGCTGCCGCAGAGTCCGCCGAAAACCCAGGCCAGCTACGGCCAGCTCATCAAGTCGCTGGTCGATCTGTGGCGCGAGGAACCGCAACTGCGCTACGCGACCATGATCCAGGCCAGCGTGTTCGCCTCGTTCAGCGCGTTCTGGACCATCCTCGCGCTGCAACTGGCGTCCGCCTACCGGCTCGGCGCCGACGTGGCCGGCATGTTCGGCGTCATCGGCACCGTGGGCGTATTGTTCGCGCCCTTCGCCGGCAAGATCGCCGACCGGCGCGGCCCGCACTTCGTCATTGGCCTCGCCGGCGCGACGATGATCGTGTCGTGGATTATTTTCGGCATCTGGGGCATGGTCGCGGGGCTGGTCGTCGGCCTGATCCTGCTGGACTTCGGCACGCAGGGCTCGCAGGTCTCGAACCAGCATGTGATCCAGGCGCTGCGCCCCGAAGCGCGCAACCGCCTGAATGCGACGATGATGAGCGGCGCCTTCCTCGGCGGCGCGATGGGTTCGGCTGCGGCCAGCCTGGCCTGGCAATTCGCGGGCTGGACCGCGGTGTGTCTGCTCGGCGCTGGGTTTTCAGCGTTGGCGTTGGGGATACATTCGATCGGCCGGCGCGCGGCCGTTACTTCGGGCAGGTGATCACATGCCGATTCCTGCGTTCCCACTCATACTGGTCGATCCCGATCCTTGGCGAAAAAATCTTGACGCAATATTCGCCAGTGCCATTCGAGATCTTGTATAAGCGCTCGCCCGTCACCGGCATCGTCGTTTCCGTTACCTTGGCGATCCCGTGCCATTTTGGCGCCATCGCAGCTTCGATCGCGGAGCGCAGGCGCGCAGTGGATGAATCGGGCGAAACCGACAGCGGTTTCGATGCTTCCTTCTCGCCCGGCTGTGCTGGCGCCGCCGGACTCTCCGCCGCCGATTGCGCCTGCACCGCACCATGCAGCGCGACAAAGGCGATCAGTCCAAGACGCCGCTTCACCGATTGACCGCCCGAGCAAACTGCAGCAAATCGGGCAAACCTGGCATGCATGGCTTCTCCGCGTATTGATTGACGAGCATGCAGAATACCCGTTTGCCCGTCAAACATTGTCGCGGAATATCACCAACTGCTCAGGCCTTGCGCTCGAGGACTTCATAACCGGCCTCGCCGATGGCGTCGGCGATCTCATCGAGGCCGGCCTGGCTGTCCACGCGCACCTTCTTGCTGGCGAGGTCGATATCGACCGTGGCGTCCTTGTCGACCGCCTGCACCGACTTGGTCACGCGGCTCACGCAATGGCCGCAGCTCATGCCGTCTACCGTCAATTCGTACATCGTCGTTTCTCCTGTTGGGTTGAGTAAATGCTCCTGTTGGCGTGCGGGCGCGGGATGCCAGCGCCGCAGCAGCAAGGCGTTGCTGACCACGCTGACCGAGCTGAGCGCCATCGCCGCGCCGGCGATTACCGGACTGAGCATGCCAAGCGCCGCGAGCGGAATGCCGATCACGTTGTACACGAAGGCCCAGGCCAGGTTCTGCCGGATCTTGCGATAGGTGCGGTGCGACACCTCGATCGCGTCCGCCACCAGCGCCGGATCGCCGCGCATCAGCGTGATGCCGGCCGTGTGCATCGCGACGTCGGTGCCGCTGGCCATCGCGATGCCGACGTCGGCGGCCGCCAATGCCGGCGCGTCGTTGATGCCGTCACCGACCATCGCCACCGTTTTGCCGGACGCCATGGCCTCCGTCACGGCGCGCGCCTTGTCGCCCGGGAGTACCTCAGCGACCACATTGCGAATGCCGAGCGCGCCCGCGATGGCCCGCGCGCTGCCCCAGTTATCGCCGGTCAGCATCATCGAATCGATACCCATGGCGGCCAGGCGCGTCACCGCTGCCGCGGCCGAGGCCTTGGGGCGGTCGCCGAAAACGATCAGGCCTTCGACGCGGATGCCGCTACCGTCCTTGGTCGCCAGCCACGACACCGTACGGCCGGCTCCCTCGTGTTTCGCGGCGCGGGCAAGCAAGGCATCGACCGGCGCGCGGAGCTCACGCATCAGGCGCAGATTGCCGAGATAAAGCGTGTTGCCCTCGGCATCCGCCTGCACGCCACGGCCTGCCAGCGCGGCCGCATTCGTGGCGGCGAGCAATTGCACGCCACGTTCCTGCGCTGCTGCGGCGACCGCGCGCGCCAAGGGATGCTCGCTGTACTGTTGCACGGCCCACGCAAGCTGCAGCACGCGCGGCGTATCGTCGCCCTCCACCGCCACCACCTGCGGCCTGCCCTCGGTCAGCGTGCCGGTCTTGTCGAACACGACCAGTTGGATGGCGTGCGCGGTCTCGAGCGCTTCCGCGTCCTTGATCAGGATGCCATGGCGCGCCGCCGTGCCGGTGCCGACCATGATCGAGGTCGGCGTCGCCAGGCCGAGCGCACAGGGACAGGCGATCACCTGCACCGCGACCGCATTCAGCAGCGCCTGCTGCCAGTCGCCCGTCGACAGCCCCCAGCCGAGCAAGGTTCCCAGCGACGCCAGCAACACGGCCGGCACGAACACGGCACTGACCTTGTCCACCAGGCGCTGGATCGGCGCCTTGACCGCCTGGGCGTCCTCGACGAGGCGAATGATATGCGACAGCATCGATTCGGCGCCGACGGCGGTCGCCTGCACCAGCAGCATGCCTTCGCCATTGACGGCGCCGCCGGTGACCTTGTCGCCAGCCTGTTTCGCCACCGGCAGACTCTCGCCCGTCAACAGCGACTCGTCGAGATGGCTGCTGCCTTCCATCACTAGCCCGTCGGCGGGCACGCGGGCGCCGGGACGGACGACCAGCAAATCGCCCTTGCGCAATTGGTCGAGCGCAACGGTCACGTCGCCGCCGGCGCGGCGCACGATCGCTTCCGTGGCGCGCAAGGATTCCAGCGCGCGGATCGATTCCACGGTCTGGCGCTTGGCGCCGCCTTCGAGCCACTTGCCCAGCAAGACCAGCGTGATGACGACTGCGGACGATTCGAAATACAGGTCGCCCATGCCTCCGGCGTTCCCGCTCAGCAGAAGGTAGAGCGACAGTCCGTAGGCCGCGCTGGTGCCGATGGCGACCAGCAAATCCATATTGCCGCTGAATGCGCGCAGCGCTTTCCAGCCGGCGCGGTAGAAGCGCGCGCCGAGCCAGAACTGCACCGGCGTCGCCAGCGCCAGTTGCAGCCAGCCCGGCAGCATCCAGTGCGCGCCGGACAGCTCGCCCAGCATCGGCAGCACCAGCGGCAGGCTGAACGCGGCGGCTGCCGCCACCGGCCACCACGACGGGACGCGCGGTGCGGCGTCGGCCGGTGTCGGCTGGTCGCGGTCCAGCGGCGCGGCCTCGTAGCCGGCCCTGTCCACGGCTGCCACGATCGCCTGCGGGTCGGTTCCCGGCGCGGCATGCACCGCCGCCTGTTCGGTCGCCAGGTTGACAGCGGCATCGGCCACGCCGGGCACGGCCCGGATCGCCTTTTCGACCCGTGCCACGCACGAGGCGCAGGTCATCCCTGCGATGCGAAAATCCAGCGCGACGCTGTCCGCTCCCTTGCCAAGGTCTTGCATGCACGGCTCCCCTTATCCGATGGATACAGGATAAACCTTGTCCGCGTAGGAAGGTCAAGTCCTGGCGAGGGGGCGCAGCACGTAGCGCAGGTCGGCCCGGTCGGGACCGGCGCCGGGATCGGCAAGGAAGCTGTCGAGGCCGAGGCGGCCGGGGCCGTCGAGCGTGACCGTATCGGCGTCCGCCGCGCGCAGGATCACCACGACCTCATACGCCAGCATCGGTTCGGCAGCGAGCGCAAGCAGATCCGCCAGGGCGCGCGCGGATGAACGCCCCGGCAGGAAGCATTCGTAGGCGTCGCGGGCAAGCGGACCGAGCCAGACGCGGACCCGCAGGTCCGGCCGCCAACAACGCGCCCCGGCAACCGCGTTGTCGCCGAGCGCGGCGTTCGAGCGGCCAAGCGTGGTCTGTTCTTCCCGCGACATGTCATCCCAGTAATCGACCATCTCCTCGACCCGCACCGCCACATTGAACAGGCCGGCCAGGATGGCGCCGAGGACCACCGACGAGACCGGACGCTGCTGCAGCAGGCCCGCGTACAAGGCGATCGCGTCGGCGGGCACCTTGCCGTTGGCGCGACCCGCAATGGCGAGCAGCAGCGGACGGTAGCCATCGTCGTCCGCGTCGATCATGGTGTCGGCACGGTATTTGCGCCAGGCCAGGTAGAACAGGGCGATCATCCGGTTGGCGAGCATGTCGAGGAAAGCGCGCGGCGCCTCGTCGTGTTCGCTGCGTTCCCATGCGGCGATGCGCTCGGTGAAGTGGGCCGGCAAGGCGCCGTGCGCGCCGAGCATGCCCATGAACGCGGCGGTCATGACGAACTGCTGCGTTTGCGCGTCGAACTGCAGCGCCTCGATCTCGCTTGCGGGAAAAGCCAGCGAGAGGCTGTTACGAAAGCGCAACTGCGCGGCCAGCGCCTGATCCGGCGGCACGCCCTGCTCGGCCAGCCATTGCAGCACGAGGCGCACCGCCTGGAAGAAGCCGAAGCGCTGCGGCTCGGCCAGCAGTTGCGCGATTACGCTTTGGTCTGCTCGGCGGTGCGCGGGTGGCATCGGATGATCTCCTGCCCGGTCTGCCCGGACACGACCGTCAGCTGGGTGTAGCAGTTGAGCTGGGCGTTCATCGCGAAGTAGCGCTCCATGACTTGCGCGAATATGTAGAGGCTGCTGCCGGTGAAGGCGGTTTCGTCGACCGTCATGCGGATTTCGATGCCGGGCATCAGCGTGGACGCGGGCAGCGTCTTCACCCAGCCGCGCACCAGGCTGTGTTCGAGGCCCGTTACGCCGCCGATCAGCCGCCGCGAGGCCGGGGAACGCACCACGTCGTACAGCGCGAGCATCTTCTGGAAGTCGGCCAGTCCGGCATCCGTCAGCCGGCCGTAGCACAGCGCGAGCTGCGACACCAGCCGCCAGTGCGCGCCCATGCCGGACTCGAATCGGTGGCTGGCCGTGGGCTTGCGCAGCAGGCGGATCGGCGTCGCCGACATGCCCTCGGCGCGCAGGTCGCCCTCGGGCTGTCCGTAGCGCAGGCGCGACGGCAGGTCGCGGTTGGTGCAGGTCAGTTCGGTGGACAGGGTGGCGCTGCCAGGCACGGCCGGACTGAATGCGGCGTCGAGCAGGGAAATGCGCATGTCGTGGCCCGGACTGGCGGCGGCGATGGCTTCGTCGCGCCGGATCAGCCAGTAGTTGCGCGCCACGCCGGCCGGCGCATCCTGCCCTACCGCGTACAGCGGGTACACATCGACAATCCGGCCGCCACCCGCGCCGTCGCGCAGCAGGCGCACCTGGTTCACGCTGTACACCTCATAGGCGGACGCGTGGGCGGCATCCGCCAGCAGCGCATAGTCGGCACTGGTATGCGACAGCTGGAAAGGCACGCCGGGCTTGTCGAAGAGATTGATGACCGGGGTGCAGCCGGTCAGCAGATGCGTGGCCGACAGCGTGGCAAGCAGGCGCGCCTCGTTCGAATCGCCGGCGACGCCGGACAGCGGCAGGTGCAGGGCAAATCGCCGGCAGCGTGCGGGCAGCAGCGGGCGCAGCGCGGAAAGATCGAGGTCGATGAAGTGGAACTTATCGGGATACGCAAAGTATTCGGTCAGCAGGCGGAACGCGGGGTGCGAGCGCGACGGAAACGGCAGCATCGCGTCCGCCTCCGAAAGACCCGCAAGCCGCAGCGGGACCTGCGCGAGCTGTTGCCAGGTGCCGCCGTCGGCTTGCACGAAGGCGGCGGCGGCATGCAGGAACAGCGCATCGATCAGCGCCGCCCGCAGCGACGCTTCGCCATCCACGAACAGGCGCAGCGTGGATGCTTCGGCGCCAATGCCGGCCCCTGCCGCGGTCGATTCGATCGTCAGCGACAGGCAGCCGCTGGTCCCAGGCGGCAGGCGCAGTGCGCGCGGCGCGTTCACGACGCTGGCGTAGCCGGCGCCCGTCACCGCCAGTGGCGACAGGCTGGCGTCGTACACGGTACGGAACTGGCAGACGATATTCTCTACCTGCGCCGATTGCAGTACCGTGCCGCGCGGCAGCGTGCTGGCGCCGGACGCGCTCCCTCCTGCCAGCTGCGCAATCGAATAGGACGGCAGCGGGCGCAGGAAATGCGGGTACAGGCTCTCCAGCAGCGATTCGGTGAACTTGGGATAGTCGTCGTCCAGCCGCTTGCGGATGCGCGCGCTCATCAGGGCCACCGACTGGATCAGTTGGGCAACGCTGGGGTCCTCCTGGACTTCACCATTGATGTGCAGCTCGCCGGCCGGCTTGGGATAGCGCTTGCGAAACTCGCGCGCATAGGCGCCGAACAGGCCCAGCTCCTCCTCGAAATAGCGCAACAGCTCGTCCATCCCCGCCCCGCCCGGTTGCCTGAGATCAATCGATGCTCCCACGCAAAGCCTGGGGCTGCGTTGAGCGCAGTCAAACGAGTCCGCGTACCACCACGCCGACCTCCAGTTCAAAGGTTTTGCGCACCAGCTCCGCCAGCGACGACGCGCCCATCTTTTCCATCGCCCGCGCCCGGTGCACCTTGATCGTCTTTTCCGCCACGCCGAGATCGGCCGCGATCTGTTTGTTCAGGCGGCCGCCGACCACGTGCTGCAACACCTGGTGCTCGCGCGGGGTCAGGGAGTCGAGCCGGCAGCGAATTGCCTGCAGCTCGCGCCGTACCCGCCGTCGCGTGGCGTCGCGCGCCAGCGCGGCATGCACGGCGCCCAGCAAGACGTCGTCGGCGCAGGGACGGGTGAGGAAATCCGCCGCCCCCGCCTTCATCGCCCGCACGCTGTCCGCGACCGCGCCGCAGCCCGTCATGAACACCAGCTCGCGCTCGCAGCCTGCGGCCAGCAGGGACTGCTGCAGCGCCAATCCGTCCAGGTCAGGCAGGCGCAGGTCGAGCACCACGCAGCCCGGCAGCTCGCGATCGTGCGAACGGAGGAAATCCACGGCGGCGCCAAACGCCTGCACCGCCAGACCGTCCGCTTCGAACAGCCGCCGCTGCGCCATGCGCACCGCCGCGTCGCCATCCACCACGTACACCAACGGTACAGCGTCCATCATCGCCCTCCGCGCCGCCGCAGCGCCGGCCGCAGTCGCGCAAACCGCACAGATTCGGGACGATTCTAGACGCGACGCCGACGACGCACGATCACCCGGCCAGCGGCTTTGATGTCCAACAAGCGAACGCAGATTTCCAGAACTTTGCCGAGCGACGGCGAACCAAGGTCACGCTGCCCGAAAGTCCAATACCGTACGCGCTTCGCCCTGCCTATTCTGCAGGCAGTCCCGCATGGGTTTCGAACCACGCTTGCCGAGGTCATGATGAACACACTGTTCGCACGCAAAATCGCATGGCAGCTGGCCTGCGCCGCACTGCTGGCCGGAGGCTGTTCAAGTTCCATCCCGACCAGCGAGGAAACCCATGGCTACGTCGACGAGGCCCAGAAAACCCTGGCGGATTTCATGCGCGATCCGCAAATGACCTGGCTGCAAAGCCATGTCCAGGAAGCACGTGCCGTGATGGTCAGCCCGCGCATCCTGCAGGCCGGTTTCGTGATCGGCGGCTCGGGCGGCGAAATGCTGGTGATCTCGCGCAGTCAATCCGGCGGCTGGAACGGCCCCGCCTTCTACAAGATGGGTTCGGGCAGTATCGGACTGCAGGCCGGCGCGCAGGAAACCCAGATGGTGGCGCTGGTGATGAACGAGAAGGCGCTGCATTCGCTGCTCTCCACCTCGTTCAAGCTGGGCGGCGACGTCAGCATCGCGGCCGGCCCGATCGGCGCCGGCGCCGGCAGGCCGGTCACGTCCGACATTGTCACCTTCACCCGCAACAAGGGACTGTACGGCGGCATCAATCTCGACGGCACCGTCATCACCGTCGACAGCGGCAAGAACCAGGCATATTACGGACGTGCCGCCACGCCCGTCGACATCCTGATCGAAGGCAGGGCCACCAATCCGCACAGCGCGGGCCTGACCCGCACCGCCAGCGCCGGCGTCAACGCGGGACCGGTCAAGTAGCCTTGTTCAGCAGCGAGTGCTTGCGCGCATAGCCGAAATAGACCAGCAGGCCGAGCGCCAGCCAGGCGAGGAAGGCGAGCCAGGTCGTCTTGCCGAGAAAGGCCATCAGCGTCGCGCAGAAGGCCACCGCCAGCCCCGGCACGAGCGGCACCGCGGGGCAGCGGAAGGCGCGCGGCAAGTCGGGACGCGTCTTGCGCAGCACCACCACCGCCACCGACACCAGGCAGAAAGCAGCCAGCGTGCCCATGTTCACCAGCTCGCCCAGCACGCCCAGCGGCACCAGCGCACCCAGCAGGCCGAACACGATGCCGACGATCCAGGTCGCGAGGAAGGGCGTGCCGTGCCGCGGATGCAGCTGCGACAACCGGCGCGGCAACAGGCCATCGCGCGACATCGCGAAAATGATGCGGGTCTGGCCGAAAGCCATCACCAGGATCACGGTGGTCATGCCGAGGATGGCGCCGAGGTCGACGAAGGCCGCGAACCAGTTCTCCTTCGCATATTGCAGCGCGAGCGACACCGGATGGTCTATGCCGAGGAATTTCTGGTAGGGCACGATACCGGTCATGATCGCGGTCACGATCACATACAGGATGGTGCAGATCGCCAGGCCGCCGAGGATGCCGATCGGCAGGTCGCGCGCCGGATGCTTGACCTCTTCCGCCGCCGAGGTGACCGAATCGAAGCCGATGAAGGCGAAGAACATCAGCGCCGCCGCGCTCATGGTGCCCGGCAGGCCATAAGGCATGAAGGGATGCCAGTTGGCCGGCTGCACATGGCGGAAGCCGACGAAGATGAACAGCAGCACCACGCCGACCTTGATCACCACCATCACATTGTTCACCCGCGCCGACTCGCGCACCCCGAAGGACAGCATGGCCGTCAGCACGATCATGATGCAGAAGGCCGGCAGGTTGAACCAGGTGGTCACGCCCGGCACCGCGCCCGGCGCCGCCGTCAGCTCCGGCGGCAGCTTGAGGCCGGCGCCGCCGATCAGCGACTGGAAATAGCCCGACCAGCCGACCGACACCGCCGATGTGGCCAGGCCATATTCCAGCACCAGGTCCCAGCCGATGATCCAGGCGA
>JAEWEK010000176.1 GCA_023389425.1 Pseudomonadota bacterium
AGCGGATCGAAACCGACGAACTCAGAAAACGGCGACGACGGCGAACCGAAGAGGCAGTGACCCTAGCTAGGATGCAGCCATGCCTCTTCTGATTGTGTCAACAAAATTATTCCGGACACTAGTGCGCTTGCGCGGGAACGACGGTAGGGGCGGGCCTATTGCGTGGTGAACGACCAGCTGCGCGACACCGGCGTGCCGTCCACGGCCCCGTGAAACTCACATCGTAGGTCGTGCCGGACACCAGCCTGACCAGCGAATCGACCCGTCATTCCCGCGACGGCGGGAATCCCATTTTGCGTGCGCCCAACTAGCGTTGGATCTGGTGGTATGCGCCAGAATGGGGTTCCCGCCTGTACGGGAACGACGGTAGGGACGGGCCTTATTGCGTGGTGAACGACCAGCTGCGCGACACCGGCGTGCCGTCCACGGCCCCCGTGAAACTCACGTCGTAGGTCGTGCCGGACACCAGCCTGACCAGCGGAATGATGGCCGCGCCCGACTGCACCGTCTCGGCATCGGTGGCGTGGGTCAGCATGCGCACGGTGAGGTTGCTTCCGCCGCGCGGCTTCACGGTGAAGCTCTGCACCGTGACGGTCGAGTTGATGTTGGCATGCACGCTGATCGGGTAGCCGACTTCGTTGAGGTCCGGCACCGGATCGGGCGACTCGTAATCACTGAAGAAGTTCACCGGTACCTGGGTCTGCCCGCTGAACGGCCACACTGCCACCGTGCCCGCGGCCAGGCCCGGCCCATAGCCATTGTTGGAGGTAAAGTCGGCGGTGAAATAGCTGTAGCCGGACGAGGTGGACGCCGCACCGGTGCCGATTTCCTTGAACACCGGCTCGAAGATCACGAAGCGGTGGTAGATGGCGGTGATGAGCTGCTCGGCCATGTAGGCGCCGTTCTGGCCCTGCGTCGCGGAAATGACTTCGCCGTAAGCGTGGCTGGTGTTGGCGAACGTGTAGCCGGCGGCGGTCAGCCGGTCCAGTTCGGTGACGCCGGTAAAGCCCGGCTTGCCCGCCGTCTGCACGTGGGTGACGGTATTGTTGATGCGCTGGTATTCCGAGTGGCCTTGTGCCGCGATATCGATGATGGTGCTGTGCGACAGCGTCGACATGCCCACCTGTCCGCGCCGGTAGTTGATCCAGTTGCGGCCGTCGGTCGCGGTATCGTTGGTGAGGACCGGCGCGCCGGGATCGATGGGCAGCGGGCTGGAGCTGGCGCCGGTGGCGCCGGATGTGTTGCCACCACCGCCGCCACCGCAGGCGACGAGGGCGCTGGCGGTCGCGCAGACCGCGGCAAGGAAGCGCAGGCGAAGCAGGGCGCTCATAGGAATCCCGATAGATGCAAACGCATGAGGTCTCCATTCTAGGTGAATTTTCACCCAACGGATCATCGGCACGTGTGCCGCCCGTGCCGACACTCCCACTGTAGAATAGCCACTTCTGAAACTTTCGCCATCACTGTAATGCAGGAACGCCCACGCCGCCTCGCGCGCGCCAAGTTCGCCTTGCCGAGTTTCGTCACCCTGCTGTCGATCGCCTGCGGCTTCGCCAGCATCGTGATCTCGGTCGACAATGCGCCGGTGGGCGACCCGCACGACTATCGCCTGGCCGCGATCCTCCTGGTGCTGGCCGGCGTGTTCGACGCACTCGACGGTTTCGTCGCGCGCGCCACCAATACCCAGTCCGAGTTCGGCATGCAGCTCGATTCGATCGCGGATGTGATGAACTTCGGCTGCGCGCCCGGCTTGCTGCTGTACTGCTACGGCTACGCGCAGATGGCGGCCGCGCATCCCACGCTGGTGCGCATGGGCGGGCTGGCCTGTTTCGTATTCGTGGCCTGCGGCGCGCTGCGGCTGGCGCGCTTCAATGTGCAAGTCGGGCGCACCGACCCGCGCTACTTCGTCGGCATGCCGATCACTGCCGGCGCGGCCTGCGTCGCCTCGGTGGTGGTGGCCTGGCCCGATCCGCTGGTCACGCCGGTCCAGGGCTTCCTGTTGATGGCGCTGATGATCGCGGTGGGCACGCTGATGGTGTCGACCGTCCGCTTCCCCAGCTCCAAGCAGCCGAAGAACGCCAGTCTGCTGGTGGCGCTGGGCGTGTGCGTGCTGCTGCTGGCGCTGCTGCGCACGCGCTTCTTCGCGCTGTTCTTCGTGTTCTATGTGTCGGCCACGCTGCTGCTGAATATCGCGTGGCGCGGCGGCTGGCGCGGCGTGGCGCCGCCGCGCGTGATCGAGGACTAGGCGAACTTTTCCAGCAGCGCCGCCAGATGCGCGGCGCGTGCCTGCGCTTCATCGAGGTCGGCGGCATGCGCGGTCTGCGCCGTCATGCTGGCAGCGAGCAGCTGCACGAAAGAGCGGTCCAGCGCCTTGCGCGCCGCCGCCATCTGCTGGGCCACCGCGTCGCAATCGGACGGCTCGGCGGCCAGCGCGATCAGCTTCTGCACGCCGCGCAACTGGCCTTCCACCCGCGCCAGGCGGTTCAGTAAATCCTTCTTCTGCCCGGGCGTGAGCGCGCGGCCCTCGACGATGCGCAGGCCGTTATCGGCCATCACGCCACCTCGTGCCCGCGCGCGGCGCGCAGGATGCGGAACCAGTCCGGCCGCGACAGCGTGATGCGGGTGCCGGCCACCGCCACCGCGATCGCTTCGATGCGGCCGGTGCCGGTCAGCGGGATCGGCCGGCAGGGCAGCTGCATGATCCACGCGAACACCACGCTCGCAAATGGCACCTTCATGCGGTCGGCGATGTCCTTGATGACCAGGCGCAGGTTCTCGGCATTGGTGTCGGTGGAATTGAACAGGCGTCCGCCCGCCAGCGGCGACCAGATCATCGGGGCCACGCCAAGATCCTGCAGGCCGTCGAAGGTTTCGTCGAACATCGGCGCCACGTGCAGGGGCGAGAACTCGACCTGGTTGGTGGCCAGTCCGATGCGGCGGTTCAGGCACTCGAACTGGTGGCGGCTGAAATTCGACACGCCGAAGTGCAGCACCTTGCCGGCATCGCGCAGGCGGGTGAAGGCGTCGGCGATCTCGTCGAAGTCCATCAGCGGATCGGGGCGGTGGATCAGCAGCAGGTCGAGGCGGTCGGTGTGCAGCTGGCGCAGCGATTCTTCCACCGATGCCGTGATGTGGGCGGCGGTGGTGTCGTAGTGCTGGATCTGGTGCTGCGGGCGCTTGGGCGCGACCAGCTTGATGCCGCATTTGCTCACCAGTTCGATGCGCTCGCGCAGGGAAGGCTGGGCGCGCAGGGCTTCACCGAACAGGCCTTCGATGCTGTAGCCGCCGTAGATGTCGGCGTGGTCGAAGCTGGTCACGCCGAGGTCGATGCACTGCTCGATGAAGCGCACGCGCTGCTCGACCGGCATGTCCCAGTCGCCCATGCGCCACATGCCGGCCACGATGCGCGACAGTTCGAGACCGCCTGCACTCGTGGCAACGCGCGGGCAGGTCAGGTCGGAGGGGAGGGCGGCGGTCATGGTCATCTTTCCGATGGGAAGGTGAGTTGATTATAGCTGCGGGCTGGATTTGCGTTCATGCCGAGATCATTTGCCCGCGCATAAAAAAACGTGTGGTTCCGGATGGAGTGCACACGTTTGGCCTGCTTTAAAGTCACCGTCGTCCTCGCGAAAGCGGGGACCCCATTTTGCTTGCGTACCGATAACGTTAGCGGTCGTGGCAGGCGCAGGAATGGGATTCCCGCCTTCGCGGGAATGACGGCTTTTAGTGTTGCGCGATTATTTGACCCAGAGACGCATCGAGTCCCACGCACGCCCGAAGATCGTCGCCTGCGACACCTCTTCCAGCGCCACCACCGGGAGCACCAGCAGCGGCTTGCCGTCGACCATCATCTTCAGCGTGCCGACCTGGCCGTGCAGCGCGATCGGCGCGACCAGCGGGTCCTTGCGCTCCAGCACAGGCTTGAGCTTGCCTGCCACGCCCTTGGGCACCGTCACCGTCACGTCGTTCGGGAAGCCGATCTTGACCGTCGACTTCGACCCCTTCCACACTTCCGGCGTCGCGATCGCCTGGCCCTTCGAGTACAGCTTGACCGTGTCGAAGTTCTGGAAGCCCCAGTTCAGCAGCTTCTGGCTTTCGGCGGTACGCATCGCGTCCGAGGTCGCGCCCGACAGCACCGAGATCAGGCGGCGCTCGCCGGCCGTGCCGTTCGGGCGATGGGCCGAGGCGATCATCGAGAATCCCGAGGCGTCGGTGTGGCCGGTCTTCATGCCGTCCACGGTCGGATCCATCCACAGCAGGCGGTTGCGGTTTTGCTGCTTGATGCGGTTGTAGGTGAATTCCTTGACCGAGTCGATCTTGTAGAACTCGGGGAAGTCGCGGATCACGGCTTGCGCCAGCAGCGCCAGGTCACGCGCGGTCGAATAGTTGTCCGGGCTCGGCAGGCCGTGCGGGTTGGCGAACCTGGTGTCCTTCATGCCCAGGCGCTGCGCCTCGCGGTTCATCAGCGTGACGAAGGTGTTGACGTCGCCGCCGACGGCTTCCGCCAGCGCCACGGCCGCATCGTTACCGGATTGCACCATCAGCCCGTACAGCAAGTCCTTGATCGACACCGGCACTTTCGGGTCGATGAACATCTTCGAGCTGCTCTTGTCGACCTTCCAGGCGTCGACCGAGACGTTGACCATCTGGTCCAGCGAAACTTTTTTGTCGCGCAGCGCATCAAAGACGACGTAGGCGGTCATCACCTTGGTGAGCGAGGCCGGCTCGATGCGCATGTTCGCATCTTGCGAGGCAATCACCTGGCCACTGGTGGCGTCCAGCAAAGTCCAGGAACGGGCGGCGATGTTCGGCGCCGGAACGGTCTGAGCCTGCGCGCCGGACATCAGCGCAAGGCTAGCGGCCATGGCCGCAAACAATTTTTTCATGGAAAGCAATGTTGTCTCAGAATGGTGGGTGAAGCGAAGCAATGCCACACGGCATTGCTTTAAGGAAGAGTCCATTATAGGCCAGCGTTGGCCGCAAATGTCACTTGCCCCACATCTCCATTACAAGATTTTTGATGTGGCCGAGCTTGCGGTGGAAGAAATGGTCCGCGCCGGGAATGACGATCACCGGAATATCCTGCGGCCGCACCCAGTCGAACACCTGTTGCAGCGTGATCGTATCGTCAAGTTCGCCGTGGATCAGGATCGTATCGGCCGGCACGGCCGGTACGTCCCATTTGCCCGCGGCGGTGCCGACCAGCACCATGCGCTGTACGGCGCGGCCCTCGGCCGTCAGGCGCTTGTGCAGTTGCGCCTGCACGAAGGTGCCGAAGGAGAATCCGGACAGCGCCACCGGCAGGCCCGGATACTCCTCTTGCATGTGGGCCATCATGATTGCCATGTCGTCCACTTCGCCGACGCCGTGGTCGTGCACGCCCTCGGATTCGCCGACGCCGCGAAAGTTGAAACGCGCCGTCGCATAGCCCAGCGACACGAAGGTGCGCGCCAGCGTTTGCGCGACCTTGTTTTCCATGGTGCCGCCGTACAGCGGGTGCGGATGGGCCACCAGCGCGATGCCGACCGGCGCGGCGTCGGGCAGGTCGAGCAGGCATTCCATCTTGCCGGCGCCGCCGGTCAGGTAAAACTTTTTCGAAAACTTGTTCAGCATGTTCAGATCTTGAGTCGCTCGACCACTTCGCCTTTCAGGATGTGGCTGTCGATGATGTCGTCGATGTCGCTATTGTCGACATAGGTGTACCAGGTGCCCTGCGGGTAGACCACGACGACCGGGCCTTCCTCGCAGCGG
The DNA here is from genome assembly GCA_023389425.1 of Pseudomonadota bacterium. Classification (GTDB taxonomy): domain Bacteria; phylum Pseudomonadota; class Gammaproteobacteria; order Burkholderiales; family Burkholderiaceae_D; genus Telluria. The sequence continues at coordinate 5,752 of JAEWEK010000176.1, forward strand.
TCAAGGCAACCGGACTTGTTGATGCGCACTTTCCCCGGGCCGTTCAGGCCGAGTTCTTTTATGCGCTTTTTTGCATAAGCCTGGGCGTCGATGGCGCCGCATTTGCCGCAGCTCTGGCGGCTTTCGTCCTCGCGCACATTGGTGCAGAAGAAGACGTGGTGTTCGTAAAATGGTGTGTCGCTCATGGCGCTCCTGCCGCGATGGTTAATCCCGCAATGATACGCGTTCGGCGTCAATGATCGGGTTTGCGTGCGAAAAGCAGGAACCACAGCACGGCAAAAGGCCAGATCAGCGACAGCGCCTGTGCCGCGCCATTGAAGTTCAGGAACTTGCCCTGCACCCAGCCCTGCAGCGTCGAAACGAAGTAAGGGTTCACGGGAATCGTGTTGACCACCAGCAGCGACAGCAGCAGGGTCGCCACCGCCAGCCGCCGCTGCGCCACCTGCGGCGCGAAGGCCAGGCCGGCCAGCATGATCAGGCCGATCAGGAAGCCGCCCTCGGCGCCCGGCGTGATCCAGACGAAGGCGTTATCCGGCGTGAACAGCAGCGCGCTGGCCAGGGTCTTGGCCACCAGCGTGGCCGCCAGCATCGCCAGCAGCAGCGGATAGCGCGGGGCGCCGCGCCGCAGCAGGCACAGCAGGGCGAGGCCGGCGCCGGTCATGCCGCAGGCGGTGATGATGGTTTCCGACAGCCAGTACTGCTCCACGCTCATCTGCACGCCTGGGCGCAGCATGGCCACCAGGTCGATGCTGGTGTCGAACCAGTCGGACAACCACTCGGACACGATCGGCAGCACCTGGCCGTGGCCGAACAGGTAGCCCTGCGGATAGATCTGCGCCAGCGGCCACAGCGCCAGCAGCACCATGCCGGTGCTGGCCCAGGGCTCGAACCAGCGGCGGCGCAGCTGGTACAGGCGGCTTCCGTCGAGCAGCGGGCGGGCCAGCGCCGCGCCGATGATGGCGCCGATCAGGCAGCCCAGCGAGTTGGTCGCCAGGTCGAGGTTGGAGGCCACCCGTGTCGGCAGGAAGGTCTGCACCGCCTCCATCGTGCCCGAGAACAGGATGCCGAAGACGGCCGCCAGCACCACCGCTCCCACGCCGCGGATGCGCGGGTACATGCCGAGTACCAGCAGGCTGCCCAGCGGGATGTAGCCGAAGATATTGGTCAGCACGTCAAAGCCGGTCCAGTAGCGCTGCGGCGTCAGGTTCAGGTAGGCGAATGGCGACAGCCCGCTGTTGTGCCAGCCCGTGAACGGAAACCAGCTGGCGTAGACGATCAGCAGCAGGTAGGCCAGCAGCGTGACGCGCGCCACCGGCGAGGCGCGCGGCGTGACGGGGACTTCCTGTTCGGTCATCGGGTGGCGACGTGCTGCGACGCGAGCCAGGCCGCGATGTCGTCGGCGATGCCGTCGACGCTGGCCGCCAGCGCGCGCGCGCCGCCGGATGCATCGGCGCTGGGCGCGGGCGTGCTGCGGCTGAAAGTCTTCTGGTCGACCAGCGCGTGGCCGTTCAGCAGCGAGGCGCGCACCACGACCATGCCCTGGCTCTGGCTGGCGCTGGCGAAGGCGTGCACGAACTCGTCGACCTGCAGCCGCAGGATCGGCGCGCCGGTGGCGGCGTCGCTGGAGCCGAGCACCTTGGCCCCGGTCTGCGACAGCCGCGACTTCAGGCGCTGCGTCACCAGTTCCAGCGGATTGGCATTCCAGCGGCTGTTGGCGTAGGCGCGCGCCTGCATCGGGTCCGCGTAGTTCAGGCGGTAGAACATCTTCTCGCTCTCGAGCGCCGGCGAGCCGGTGGCGTCGGTGACCACCAAGGCCGGCAGCGGCGCATCGATGCGCAGGTCGGCGCGCGGCGTGGAGGGGCCGAGGTCGAACAGGGTGTCGGGCTGCTTGTCGCCCGTTGCGCAGCCGGCCAGCACGGTGGCGGCGGCCAGCGCGGCCAGGAAGCGGATCAGGTTCATGGTGGTCCTCATTTGGTCGGGGCGACGAAGCCGGGTTCGCCCGGGCCAGGCTGGGCTTTCGGTCCGCCGAACAGGATACCCTGCGGACGGTCGGAGAAGGAATCGGCGGTGCGCTTGACCGAGCGCAGCGTCGAGCGGGCCTGGTCGGTGACGTCCGTGATGTGCGGGAGCGCTTCCGTTTCCAGGCTGCTGGTCACGCCCTGCAGCGAACCGATGGCGCCGTTCAGGCGTTCCACCGGGCCGTCCGGCGCCTGCAGTTTCGTCACCATATTGTTGGCGTTATTGGCCAGCGTATTCACCGCGCCGGCGGTCTGGTCCAGCCTGCGGGTCAGTCCCGGCAGCTCGTCCAGCGCGGGCTGGAGCCGTTTCGGGATCTCGCCGTAGGCCGCCGCGGTCTTGCCGATGTTGTCGAAGGCGCCGATGATGGTCTGCTGGTTCTCGGGACTCACCAGCTTGTCCAGGTTGGCCGTGATGTGTTCGGTCTTTTCCAGGATGGCCAGGCCGCGCTGCTCGATCTGGTCCAGCAGGCCCGGGCGCATCGGGATGCGCGCCACATTGCCCGGCGCGCTGGGCAGGCGCGGCGACCCGGTGCGGTCGTCGTCCAGCTGCAGGAAGGCCAGGCCGGTCACGCCCTGGTAGCCGAGCGAGGCGAAGGTGGTGGTGGTGACCGGGGTCTCGGTGTCGACCGACAGCTTGATGAGGATCTGCCCGGTCACGCGCGGATCGAAGCTGATGTCGTCCACCCGGCCCACTTCCAGCCCGCGATAGCGCACCGTCGCCTGCGGGTTCAGGCCCGCCATCGATTGCGTGGTGACGATCTCGTAGGGGATGGTCTTGGTGCGGTCGCGGTTCAGCCAGATCCCGACCAGCACGGCGGCGACCAGCAGGGCGATCGTGAAGATGCCCGTCATCAGGGCGTGCGATCTGTTTTCCATATCAGTTCTCCGATTCCTTGGCGGCGTTCCTCTGCTCGAGCACTTCGAGCGCGCGCTGCCCGCGCGGGCCGAGGAAGAATTGTTTGATGAACGGATGGTCGACGCGCAGCACGTCGCAGGTCGGGCCGACCGCGATCACGTGCTTCTCCGCCAGCACCGCGATCCGGGTCGACAGCGCGAACAGCGTGTCGAGGTCGTGCGTGACCATCACCACCGTCAGCTTCAGCTCCTTGTGCAGGGTCTGGATCAGGGCCACGAAGGCGTCCGACAGGTCGGGGTCGAGGCCGGCGGTGGGCTCGTCCAGGAACAGCAGCTGCGGCTCGAGCGCGAGGGCGCGCGCCAGCGCCGCGCGCTTGACCATGCCGCCGGACAGGTCGGACGGCATCTTGTTCGCGTGCTCGGCGCCGAGGCCGACCATGTTCATCTTGAGCAGCACGGCGTCGCGGATCACGTCCTCGGGCAGGGCGCGCAGCTCGCGCATCGGCTGCGCGATGTTCTCGAACACCGTCAGCGCCGAATACAGCGCGCCTTCCTGGAACAGCATGCCCCAGTGGTTGCGCATCTTCTGCAGCTGCTCGGGATCGGCGGTGCTGATGTCCTCGCCGAACACCACCACGCTGCCGCGCGAAGGCTTTTCCAGGCCGAGCATCTGGCGCAGCAGCACGGTCTTGCCGGTGCCGGAGCCGCCCACGATCGACAGGATCTCGCCGGCGTAGACCTTCAGGTTCAGGTCCTGGTGCACGACGGTGCGGCCGAACTTGGTCCACAGGTTGCGGATCTCGACCACCGGCGGGCCGACGTCCTCGTCGGGCTTGCGATTGAGTTGCTGCGGCGTGCGCTCGGTCACCATGAGAACCCCACGCCGTTGAAGATGATCGCGTACACCGCGTCGGCCAGGATCACCACGGTGATCGAGGTGACCACCGAAGTGGTGGTGCCGCGGCCGAGGCTTTCGGTGTTCGGCTTGATGCGCAGGCCGAAGTGGCAGGACACCAGCGCGATCAGCACGCCGAAGGTCGCGCCCTTGAGCAGGCCGATGGTGTAGTTGATCTCCGGGACCGCCGACGGCAGCTTCTGCAGGAAGTAATGCGCGGCCAGGTGCAGCTCGATCTTGGCCGAGACCATGCCGCCGATGATGGCCATGGCGTCGGTCCACACCACCAGCAGCGGCATCGAGACCGCCAGCGCGATCACTTTCGGCATGATCAGGCGGAAGCCGTGCGGGATGCCCATCACCAGCATGGCGTCGAGTTCCTCGGTCACCCGCATCACGCCCAGCTGCGCTGTGATCGAGGAGCCGGAGCGGCCGGCGACGAGGATCGCGGCCAGCAGCGGGCCGAGCTCGCGGATGATGCTCATGCCGAGGATGTTGACGAGGTAGATGTCGCCACCGAACATGCGCAGCTGCTGCGCCGACAGGTAGGACAGCACCACGCCGATCAGGAAGCCGACCAGCGCCGTGATGCCGAGCGCCTGGAAGCCGGAATGGAAAATATTGGCCGAGATTTCCTTCCACGGCCCGGCCAGCGGATTACGCAGGAAGCGGCCGAGGTCCAGCACCAGGCTGCCGATCAGCTTGATGAACGAGTACAGGTGTTCGAAGAAGGAGAGCATGCCGGCGCCGAGCCGGATCACCCAGTCGAGGCTGCTCTTGCGCTGGCGCGGCAGTTCGTTGTGGCTGGCTTCCTCGACGCGGGCGAAGATGTCTTCCTGCTTGGGATCGAGCGTCAGCTGCGGCGGGCGCTGCTTGCCCCAGGCGTTCCAGAACATCTGGGCGCCGATGTGATCGAGGCTGTCGATCTGCGACAGGTCCCAGGCCAGGTCGGCGCGGCCCTTGTAGTCGGCGAGCTCCTTGCTGATCTTCTTCAGCACGCCACCTTTCGCGCACAGGGCGTGCACTTGCCAGACGCCGCTGGCAACGACGGATGTTCCCGCGCCAGCGTCGGGATGGTTAAGTGTTAACGTTGGCGCATTTTCAAGCTGCATTGCGCCAGTGTAAAAGAGATTCGGCAGCGCTGCCAGCGCCGCACAGTTGACTCTTCAGGCCGCCAGATGGCGCACCTGGCGCTCGGGCGCGGCGGCTTTCGTCTTCGGCGTTGCCGCATGGGAATCGATGCGGCCGGCATAGTCGCTGGCCAGCAGTTCGGCGGCCGCGGCGGATGGCATGCCTTGCTCTTCGAGCCACTGGCGCACCAGGGCCGCCAGGCGGTCGAGGGCGATGCGGTGGGTGGCGTCGGTCTTCGTGTACATCCAATCCGAGAAGGCCATGAAGTTGGCGAAGGGCGTGGTGCCAAGCAATTGCTTGACGGTATTGCCGAAGCGGCCGGAGTTGGCGACCAGGTCCCAGTAGCGGGCGAAGCGCACCAGGCGCTGCATGGTCGGGAAGCCGATGCGGTCGGTGGCGAGGATGGTATAGGGCGGATGCGGGTCGTAGGCCATCTGGAACGGTCCGGTGTGGCGAATGATCGGCGTGCCGCGCAGGCGCTTGAGGATGCCGAACTGGATTTCGTGGGGGCCGAGCGCCACCAGGTGATCGAAACCGCGCGCGAAACTGTCGACGTCTTCGCCCGGCAGGCCGGCGATCAGGTCGATGTGCAGGTGGGCGTGCGAATGCTGGTGCAGCCAGCGGATATTGTCGGCAGCCTTTTCATTGTTCTGGCGGCGGCTGACCAGGGCCTGCACTTCCGGATTGAAGCTCTGGATGCCGATTTCGAATTGCAGGGCGCCGGGCGGGAATTGGGCGATGCTTTCCTTCAGCGCGTCGGGCAGGTGGTCCGGGACGAGTTCGAAATGCGCGTAGACGGGATCGTGCGGATTGGCCTGCAGCTTATCGTGGAAGAACTGCAGGATGCGCTGGCTGGTCTTCACGTTCAGGTTGAAGGTACGGTCGACAAACTTGAACAGGCGCGCGCCGCGCTGGTACAGAGATTCCATCTGGTCCAGGAAGGCGTCGAGCGGGAAGGGCCATGCGGTCTTGTCAAGCGACGACAGGCAGAACTCGCATTTGAAAGGGCAGCCGCGCGAGGCTTCCACATAAATGGTGCGATGGGCGATGTCGTCCTTGCTGTACAAATCATAGGGCAGGGTGATCTGGTCCATGGGCGGCTGTTCGCCGGCGTGGATTTTCATCAGCGGCTGCGGGCCGTTCAGGATTTGCGCGCACAGCTTGGGGAAAGTCTTGTCGCCCCAGCCGGTCACCACATAGTCGGCTTCCTTCACGATTTGCTGTTCAGCCGTTTCGTAAGAAACTTCCGGGCCGCCCAGTATGACTGCTACCTCAGGCGCGACGCGCTTGAGCATGGCCACCAGTTTGGCCGTTTCTTCCACGTTCCATATATAGACGCCGAAACCGACGATGCGCGGCTTGCGCGCGAGGATGCGTTCGACCAGGTCGGCCGTCTTGGCGCCGATGACGAATTCCTGGATGGAAGTCTCCGCCTGCAGCTCGCCCATATTGGCCAGCAGGTAGCGCAAGCCCAGTGAAGCGTGGGTGTAGCGGGCATTGAGCGTGGAAAGCAGGATGGTCATTGCACTGTCCGGATCGAAGAAGCGCACATTGTACTGTGCCTGCCCTTGCGGAACCCCGCGCGGGGCCGCTATAATGCGCCTCCGCTTCGATGAGGTGCGCTTCAAACAAACCGAAGCGAAGCGAAAAAAAGGAAGTTGACGATCATCGCGAAACACTGCATAATCTCGCTTCTCTGCTGCTGACGAACACAACGCTTCGCGGAATGCAGCAAGGCAGTCTGATCTGCCTGTTCTTTAACAACAAACAGTCGATAAGTGTGGGCGTTTGATGAAGGTGCCAGCTGGCTTCGGTCGGTTGATTACTTAAATTATCAAATGTTCACAAAAAAGAAATACGTTGCTCAGCAATGAGTAACGGTCAGTATTTTGAGTGAGCGACACCGAGAAATCGGTTGCCAGAAATGGCGAAACAGAGATTG
>JAEWEK010000193.1 GCA_023389425.1 Pseudomonadota bacterium
AACGTCCAGTTCCCGCAACTGGACGCGGCGCGCTCGCTGCGCAGCACGCTGTGAGGGCTTGAGGGAGCGCCGGCGGCGTGCGGCGCCCGCGCGCGGCCGGCAATAGATTGCCAATGAAAAACAGCGACCAACCCCCGCCCCACGCCACTACAGACCAGGCCGTATCGCGCGCTGCGGGCACGGATGATCGGGCTACCATTGCGCCCTCTGCATTAGAGGAAGTCATCGTGACCCAGGATTCCTTCGGTATCCGCCTGACCGATACTGCGGAAGGCCGAAGCTCAGCCAGCTTACTCATCAACAAGATGTACGCCTGGCGCGGCTACGGCGGCACGCACCAGGTGGTGGATGACCCCAACCGCATCACCCTCACCGCGACCGACCACGGCAAGGTGGTGGGCACGCTCACGATCGGCATCGACGCCGCCGTGGGGCTGGCGGCCGACCAGGTCTTCAAGGAAGAACTCGACGCCATGCGCGAGCACGGCGCTCGCCTGTGCGAGTTCACCAAGCTCGCCTTCGACCCCTCGGTGAAGTCGAAGGCCTCGCTGGCCAACCTGTTCCACCTGGCCGTGATCTACGCGCGCGACATCCACCACCGCACCGACATCGTGATCGAAGTGAACCCGCGCCACCGCCGCTTCTACCAGCAGATGCTGGGCTTCGAGCAGCTGGGCGACATGAAGACCAGCCCGCGCGTGAACGCCCCGGCCTACCTGCTGCGGGTCGGCCTCGACTTCGTCACCGAACAGATCAAGCAGTTCGGCGGCACCTTCAACGACCAGAGCGCCGGCCGCTCCTTCTATCCCTGGTTCTTCTCGCCGCGCGAGGAGCAGGGCATCATCAATCGCCTGCTGCGCATCGACGAGCAGCACCTGGCCTGAGCGGAGCGCGCATGGCAACCGATCCCTTCGACTACCAGCAGGCCTTCGCGCGCAATATCGGCTGGGTCACGCCCGCCGAGCAGCAGGCCCTGCGCGGCAAGCGCGTCGCGATCGCCGGCATGGGCGGGGTCGGCGGCAACCACCTGCTGACGCTCGCGCGGCTGGGCGTGGCGCACTTTCGCATCGCCGACTTCGACCGCTTCGACCTCGCCAACTTCAACCGCCAGGTGGGCGCGACCATGTCCACGCTCGGCCAGTCCAAGGCCGAGGTCATGGCGCGCATGGCGCGCGACATCAATCCGCAAGTGGAAGTCGAGATCTTCGGCGACGGCGTCGACCAGTCCAACCTGCGCGACTTCCTGTCCGGCTGCGACCTGTACGTCGACTCGCTCGACTTCTTCGCCTTCGACATCCGCGCCCGCACCTTCGCCATGTGCGCCGAACTCGGCGTGCCGGCCACCACCGCCGCGCCGCTCGGCATGGGCGCGGCGGTGCTGACCTTCATGCCGGGGCAGATGACGTTCGAAGACTACTTCCAGTGGGGCAGCCGCGACGAGGTCGAAAAGGCGATCCGCTTCGTGGTCGGGCTGGCCCCGGCCGGCCTGCACCGGCCCTACCTGGTGGTGCCGGAAGCGGTCAATTTCGGCGAACGGCGCGGGCCGTCGACCTTCATGGCCTGCCAGCTGTGCGCCGGCCTGGCGGCCACCGAAGCGCTCAAGATCCTGCTCGGGCGCGGCAAGGTGCTGGCGGCGCCGTGGGGCCTGCAGTTCGACGCCTACCGCAACAAGCTGGCGCGCACCTGGCGCCCCGGCGGCAACAACAATCCCCTGCACCGGCTGATGATCGCGATCGGCCGCCGCCAGTTCGCACGGACGGTCCGGCGATGATGCCGGACGGCGCGCTGCGCGACATCCTCAACCTGGCGCGCTGGGCGCCGAGCGGCGACAACACGCAGGTGTGGCGCTTCGAGGTGCTGGGCGAGGACCGCGTGCTGGTCCATGCATGGGACACGCGCGCCGACACCGTCTACGACCTCGATGGCCATCCGAGCCAGATCTCGATGGGCGCCCTGCTCGAGACCATGGCGATCGCCGCCAGCGCCCACGGCCTGCGCGCCGATGCCGTGCGCCGGCTGGACAGCCCGCCGGAACGGCCGGTGTTCGACGTGAGGCTGGTGCCGGATGCCGCGGTCGCCGCCAGCCCGCTGGTCGACGCCATCACGCGCCGCACGGTGCAGCGCCGGCCGATGAGCACGAAGCCGCTCACGCAGGAACAGAAGCGCGCGCTGGAGGCTGCCGCCGGTCCGGACTACGCGCTCGCCTGGCTGGAAAGCTTCGGCCAGCGCGTGCGCGCCGCGCGGCTGATGTTCAACAATGCCCGCCTGCGCCTGACCATGCCGGAAGCCTTCGAGGTCCACCGCCGCATCATCCACTGGGGCGTGGAGCGCAGCCCCGACCGCGTGCCCGACCGCGCGCTCGGCGTCGACCCCGCCACGCTGCGCCTGATGAAATGGGCGATGCACAGCTGGCGCCGGATGTCGGGCGTGAACCGCGCGCTCGGCACCTGGGCGCCGCGCATGCAGATGGACTTCATCCCGGGCGTGGCCTGCGCCGCCCACTTCGTGCTCAAGGCGCGCCGCGCGCCGCAGGGCATCGACGACTGGGTCGCCGCCGGCCGCGCGGTGCAGCGCCTGTGGCTGACGCTGACGCAGCTCGGCCTGTTCATGCAGCCGGAGATGACGCCGCTGATCTTCAGCAGGTATGTGCGCGAACGGCGCGCCTTCACCCAGTCCGCGCACCTGCACGGGCTGGCCGCGCGGCTCGAACGCGAATCGTCGGCGCTGGTGTTCACCGACGAGCTCACCCCGGTCTACATGGGCCGCATCGGCGCCGGCCCCGCCCCGCGCGCGCGCTCCGAGCGGCTGCCGCTGGAGCAGCTGCTCAGGCACTGATCGATTCAAGCCGGACGCCGTGCTGGCGGGCGTGCAGCGCGAAAAAAAGCGCTGTTTGCGTTAAGTGTTGACTTAAGCACGTCGTCCCGGCGCAGGCCGGGACCCATGCTGAGCATATTGGATCGCGGCCGCGGCGAGAGCTGCAAGCACGCACACTCAGCATGGGTTCCGGCCTGCGCCGGAACGACGAATAACTTTCAACACTTAACGCAGACTGCGCAAAAAAAAGAGCGGGCAAGCCCGCTCTTTCCATACCTGGCGTTTGGCGAATTACGCTTTCTTCGCGCGCTTGCGGGTCACCACGCCGGCGCCCAGCATCGCGATGCCGAACAGTGCCAGCGAGCCCGGCTCCGGCACTTCGGCCAGCTTGAACTGGCCATCGGTGTTCAGGAACAGGGTGGTACGGATCTGGTCGGCCGCGCCCGGGTTGTACGCCGAACCATCGCAGCCCGATCCGGTGTAGCCGGCGAACTGGCACATGATCTCAGACACTTGCAGGTCGGTCGGCGACTGCAGCGGATTGGCATTGGTGAAGGCGAACGACAGCACCGACTGGGTCGACAGGTCCTTGCCGGTCTTGTCGAAGAAGTAGCCCGGCTGAAGGGCGCCGGCCATGGCCATCGCGTTCACGGTGACCTGGCCGTTGGCGACCGGATTGCCGAAGGCGTCGACCTCGCCGCCACCGCCCGGCTGCACGGTGAAGGTCGCGATCAGGTTGCCCAGGTTGGCGCCGTAATAGCCGGCCGCGGTGGCGTACTGGTTGTTGGTCGGGTTCTGGTAGATCGAAATGGTGCCGCCGCTGAAGGTGAAGCCGCCACCCAGGCTGCCGGTGCCGTTGGCGACGAAAGTCGCGGTGATGTTGCCGCCGGCGTAGTTCACCGGGAAGAACTTGCCATTGGCGTCGGCCTGCGGAATGATGAACACCGAGTGCTCGACGAAGGAGAAGGCGCCGCTCTGGTTGGTCGGGGTCAGCTGGATAAAGGAGTTGCCCGCCACGTTCAGGTTTTCGTGAATGGTCTGGCCGCTCGCGAAGCCGCCGCCGATCGGGTTGAAGACCCAGTCGTTCATCACCACATCCGCGCTCGCGTTGCCCGCGAACGCCATCGCAACAGCCGCGGCGGAAACCAGTTTGTTCAGCATTTTCATGATATGTCATCCTCGATGTAGTTAAGAAGTTCTCGCCAACACACCCTACACATAGCAATCACCGTGCCAGCTCATGCGAGGGCTTTGGAATCAAGGACTTGCATCGGAGGTGCCGGGCTCATCGAAGCCAGCTGTAAGATTTCCCGACGCTCAGGCGGCCGTCTTCGCGGGGGAAAGAAATGCCTTGTGGAACAAGTGGCGCGCCAGCAGCCAGGGCGGCATGCGCAGCCAGTGGGCACGCAGGTACAGCGCGCCGCGCGCGGCCGGCGCGAGCAGGCCATCGCAGCTGGCATGCTGCGGCAGCAGCGCGCGTTCGAACAGGACGTCCATCAGCGCCAGCCGCAGCCTGTCGGGGCCAGTGCCTGCCATCGCCCGCGCGACCTGCGCCGGCACCGCGGTGCCGAGCAGGCGCCCCGTGTAGCGCAGCGCGTAGAACAGCGGGCGCGCCAGCTGCAATTCCTGTGCACGCGCCGGCAGCAGGTCCCAGAAACGCGGATCGCCGCCGAAATGCCGCAGCAGGCGGTGCAGGTCGAACAGCTCGCGCAGTCCGTGGCCGAACTCGCCGCAGAACAGGTGGGCCGCGCTGTGCAGCACCATGTCCTCCGGCGCCAGCACCTTGAGCGATGGGTCGCCGGGCAGCGCGCGCGCGGCCGCCAGCAGCCGTGCCGGTTCGGGACGCAGCGGCGCGGTGTCCGGGAGCAGTGCGTGATGGACATCGAGCACGCTGTCGCGGCGGATGTGGCGCAGCGGCGGCAGCTCGTGCATCCAGCGACGGTAGTAGCGCTGGTCGTAGGCGTCGTGGTGCTGTCCGGCCCAGCCGTCCAGCATCAGCGCCGATTCGACCTCGGCCAGGCGCGCCTTCGGCACCAGCAGGTCGATGTCGGAGAACAGCCGGCCGTGCGCCGCCGGCAGCCCCGCGCACGCATACGCGGCGCCTTTCAGCAGCACCAGCGGCAGGCCGAGCCGGCGCAGCACCGCGTGCACCCGCCCGACTTCGAAGCGCACCGCCTGCGCGTGACGCCGCGCCAGCGCGTCTGCCCACTCGAGATGTTCGCGCGCCGGCGCCGGCGCCCGTTCGAGCAGGCCGTGCTCGAGCAGCAGCGCATGCAAGGTGGCGCTCATGGTGGCGCGCGCGGCCTGGCGCAGCAGCAGGTCCCATTCCGTCAGGGACAGCGCGCAGGCACTGTGCGGCGCGCGCAGCACGCGCACGATCAGCGGCGTCGTCATCGGCGTTTGTGCGGGAGCGACGCGAACACGGCCAGCGCCTCGTCCAGCTCGCTGTAATTGAATTCGAAGGCGGCGCACTGCTCCATCATCGCTGCCAGCGCATGAAAGCCGCGCGCCCCGAGCAGGCTGTAGTTGAAGGCGTTTTCGGCCACGCGCATGAACGCGCGCGCCGGCGCCAGCGGCGCGAGGCTGGTGACGGCGCCCGCGCCGTAACGGGGGAACACGATCCACGCCGGCGCCGCGCGTTCGCCCGCCCGCGCCACCGACGGCCGCGGCGCACGCACATGCGCTACCGTGCCCTTGCCGGTGTCCTCCACCGGCCGGCTCAGCACCGCCTGCGGCGCGAAGCGGCGGATCACGTCGATCGATCCGTTCTTCAGGCTGATGGGGCGCGGCAGCGGCAGCAACAGGCCGTCGGCGGGATCGAGCAGCGCCAGTTCGTCCGACAGCAGGCGCCAGCCGCGCGCCGCCAGCGCCGCGCACAGCGTGCTCTTGCCGGAGCCGGGCGGCGCCGGCATCACGACCGCGCCGCCGCCGGGACGTTCCAGCACCGCCGCATGGATCACGAGATAGCGGTGCGCGCGGCTCGACACGCACCAGTTCAGCACCCACTCGAACATCGGATAGGCCTGCGCCGCCGGCAGCGGCTTGAATGGCGCCACGCCGTCGTGGTCGAAGCGCACCTGCGGACGCGGCCAGCGCCGTCCGTGGCCGAGATGGATGTGAAAGTCGGCGAAGCACTCGCCGGTGTCGATCGGGTAGTCCGCGTACATCAGGCCGATGCCCTCGGCCACCTGCGGCAGCGGGCTCCTGACGCGCGCCGCGAAACGGCCGGTGCGCAGCACGATGCCCTGCCCCGCCAGTGCGTGCGCCAGCTCGCGCGGCTCCAGTCCGGCGACGGTCAGCATGGTGCCGGCTCGACCAGGTGCAGCAGATGCAACTGGTCCAACAGGGCCTCGACCTCCTCTTCGGATGCCTCGTCACAGATCGTCGACAGCGCGGCCGCGGATGCCGGCGCCGTGCCCAGGCGCCGCAGCAGGGCCACCGCGGCTGCGCCCAGCAGGTGGGTGTCGCCCGACAGGTCGTTGTACAGCACGTACTCGCCGTCCCAGCCGCGCAGCGCCAGTTGCTGGCCCGCCGCGAGCTGCCAGCCGGCGTTCATTGCATCGTCCCCGACAGGTAGACCACGATCGAGGCCGCGTTCCACTGCACCGAGGGCACCGGATTGAAGTAGCCCCGGGCCTGCCACTCGTTCCAGATGCGTTGCAGCTCGTCGGTGGTGAGGAAGGGCGTGAGGCCGGACAGCGCGTTGATCCAGGCCGCCACCAGGTGCATGCCGAGATTCGCGTCGTCGAATTTCTGGTGGCTGAGGATGTCGCCGCAGGTCACCGCGCCGTAGGTGGCGGCGTGCCCCGCATCGACCGTGAACACCTGGGAGAACGGCGTCGCCGGCTGGCAGCCCGCGGGCCAGCCGCCGTGATTCTTCCAGTAGCCGGGCGAGCGGCCGGCGCAGGCGTAGCCGCGTCCGTGATGGCTTTGCAGGCCGCCCGACAGGGTGCCGGACGGCGAGGTGCACATGTCGGTGGCCATGCCGGGCTGGCTGGCGAGCGTCATCAGCACGCCGGCCGCGCCCAGGCCGGTGCGCGTGAAGCGGCGGCGCGACCGGCCCCGTTCATCCATCGGCGCCGGCGCGCCGTCCTGCCGGTGGTCGCTGTCCATCGCGGGCCTCGCGCATCAGAAGTAGCTTTCGGGGATCACCAGCACGTCGCCGGGACGCATGGCCACGTTGGCGCTGACGTCGCCCTCGCGCATCAGGTCGTCCACGCGCACCGCCAGGCGCTGCTGCCTGCCGTTGTCGCGGCGGATGATCGTCGCGCGGTTCCCGGCGGCGAACTCGGTGGTGCCGCCGACCGCGATCAGCACGTCCATCAGCGACATGTCGCGCTTGTAGGGCAGCGCCTGCGGCTTGGCGGCCTGGCCGATCACGCGCACCTGTTCGGTGTAGTTGCCGACGAAATTGGTCACCACCACCGTCACCACCGGCTGCTGGATGTACTTGGCGAGCGCCTGCTCGATGTCGCGCGCCAGCTGGCTCGCGGTCTTGCCGGCGGCCTGCAGGTCCTCGACCAGCGGCGTGGTGATCTTGCCGTCCGGGCGCACCGGCACCGACATCGACACTTCGGGATTGCGCCACACGACGATATTGACGGCGTCGCCCGGACCGATCAGGTAGTCCGGATTGGTGGCGACGGCCTGGCTTTCGGCGGCCGGCAGCGGCGTCGCGGCGCAACCGCCCAGCAACAGCGCGCAGGTGGCGGCGAGGACGGCGGCGGCACGGGCCAGCAGGGTTTGGGTGTTCATTGTCTTTTCTCCAGGCGGGGTGCGGCGCGCAAGTGGGCCGCTTTAAAAGTTGCTATTTGTCCATCGAATTTGTTGTTGTTTGCGAACTATAGTGCTTTTGGAAAAGACGCCGCGCACGACAGGAAAGTTTCACAGTGTTATCAAAATTCGGGAATGCAAAACCAGGCTCCCGCTTACCCCGTTTCGCCGTTCCTCCAGCAACGGCGGGCCGCGCGGCTTGCGAACTCAACCGTGCTCCGGCTTTGTTGTTTTCTCATTACAATCCAAATTGTTTAATTATTGGCAACAATGCAAAACGGAATTTTGACAGGCGAACATAAGTTTGCTTGCTCAAACAAACGTTTTTCTCTGTTGCTAATGATGGGCTCGGTGCGTTAGCGCACGGAACTTTGATTGCAGAAACGACACCTTAGCTATTCACGATGGGAAAGCTTTCACCGCGGCATTTAGCCCGTGCAAGCCACCAGACCGCCCGCCCCAGGGCTATTTTTTGACGAGACTGACATGGCAGAAATCACGGCCGCACTCCACAACTTCCTCAAGGCGATCGGCAAATACCGCTGGCACGCGGTGGCCATCACCTGGGCCGTCGCCCTGATCGGCTGGGCGATCGTGCTGCGCGTTCCGAACCAGTACGAGACGACGGCCCGCGTGTACGTCGACACCCAGACCATCCTCAAGCCGCTGCTGTCGGGGATGACCAGCCTGCCCAACCTGGACCAGCAGGTGATGTTCATGCGCCGCACCCTCATCAGCCGCCCGAACATCGAGCGCCTGATGCGCATGGTGGATCTCGACGTCAAGGCCGCCGATCCCAAGGAACACGAAAAGATGGTCAACGACCTGATGGACAAGATCAAGGTCGCCGGCACCGAGCGCGACGACATCTACACCATCAGCTACACCGCGCCCAATCCGAAGCAGGGCCGCGACGTGGTGCAGTCGCTGCTGACCATCTTCGTCGAGGGCAGCTTCGGCGGCAAGAAGCAGGATTCCGAGAAGGCGGTCCAGTTCATCGACGACCAGATCAAGACCTACGAGGAGAAACTGGCCACGGCCGAAAACGCGCTCAAGGAATTCAAGATCAGGAACGTCGGCCTGTTGCCGAAGGAAGGCGCCGACTATGGCGCCAAGCTGGCCGACGCCACCGACGCGCTGAACCAGGCCAGGCTGGAACTGGCCGAAGCCGAGCAGGCGCGCGACGTGATCAAGCGCCAGATCGCCGGCGACGCCAAGCCGGGCGAGAAGGTCATCGACCCGGCGCTGGCCGACCATGAACTCGACGACCGCATCACCGCCGTCAGCAAGAGCCTCGATGCGCTGCGCCTGCAGTACACCGAGCAGCATCCGGACATCGTCGCCAACAAGCGCCTGCTCGACCAGCTGCTGGCCCGCAAGAAGGAAGAGGCGGCGCATCCGAAGCGCAGCATCGACCCTGGCGCCGGCTACAGCCCGATGCTGCAGCAGCTGAACGTGAGCCTGTCCGGCGCCGAAGCGCGCGTGGCCTCGCTGCGCGCCCGCGTCGCCGAATATGCCGGCCGCGTGTCGCGCCTGCGCGCCCAGAGCACCGAGATGCCGGAGGTCGAAGCCCAGCTGGCGCAGCTGAACCGCGACTACCAGGTCAACCGCGACAACTACCAGAAGCTGGTCGAGCGCCGCCAGTCGGCCCGGCTGTCGGGCGACCTGTCCTCCGCCACCGACATGCTGACCTTCCGCGTGATCGACCCGCCGACCGCGCCGATCAAGCCGAGCGGCCCGAATCGCCTGGCCCTGTTCTCGATGGTGTTCGCCGGCGCGTTGGCCGCCGGCCTGGCCGCCGCCTTCCTCATGAGCCAGGTGCGCCCGACCTTCCTGAGCCAGGCCGCGCTGCGCGAGACCACCGGCGTGCCGGTGCTGGGCAGCGTCGGCATGAACTGGACCGTGCCGCAGCTGCGCCGCCGCAAGCGCCGCCTGGCCGCGCTGGGCGCCTGCGTGCTGGTGCTGTTCGGTACCTACG
>JAEWEK010000209.1 GCA_023389425.1 Pseudomonadota bacterium
CCGCCTGCGCGGGAATGACGTCCGCAGGCTAACGATACAAATAGAAAAGCCGCGGCAATGCGCGGCTTTCATTCGGGCGCAGCTGACGATCAGCGGTGCTGCACCAGCTCCCCCGGCAGGCTCGAAATATAGGCCGCGATATCGGCCTTGTCCTTGTCCGACAGCGGCGCGGCCATGCCGCTCATGATCGGATTGTTGCGACCCCAGGCCTTGCCGCCGCGCTGGTACGCGGTCAGCGCGTGCGCCAGATAGTCCGGATACTGCCCGGCCAGCTTGGGATAGCTCGGGTCGATCGGGGTTTTGAAGTCGGCGCCGTGGCAGGACGCGCAGTTGTACTTCTTGGCCAGCGCCTCGCCGTTGGCCTTGTCGCCGCCGGCAAATGCGTTGAACGAGACAGCGCCGAGGACCAGCGCGATGAACAGTTTTTTCATGGCGCGATCCTTATTTCTGTTGCGAGTAGAAGGCGGCGACGTCGGCGATGTCCTGGTCGGTCAGCGCACCTGCGATACCGTTCATCGACGGGTGCTTGCGGTCACCCTTCTTGTAGGCCTGGAGCGCCGCTTCGATGTATTTTGCGGACTGGCCACCAATTTTCGGCACGCGGTAAACCTCCGGGAAACTCGCCTTGTAGTCGGGGATGCCATGGCAGCCGATGCAGTTCTCAACCTTGCCTTTACCGGCGTTGGCGTTTCCGACGACATCAGCTGCGAAGGCGCCCTGGGCGCATGCAGCGAGCACGAGTACGGCTAATAGTTTTTTCATGGTGAGGCAATCGTTGAAAGTGAATCGATACCGCAAGCGTTAAAAAAGTTAGCATTTGTACTACCAGCGTCCGATTCTATATGAAGAGTTACCTATCGTCTATAAACGCTGCAACACGGCCCTGCGCCCCATTTTGATGTGGCATATACTTCAACACTTCATCCTCGACACCGACGCGTATGCAAGCACCCCACCGCTTTGAAGGCACCGACAGCTATGTCGCCACCAAGGACCTGACGCTGGCGGTGAACGCCGCCCTGGCGCTGGCGCGCCCGCTGCTCATCAAGGGCGAACCGGGCACCGGCAAGACCATGCTGGCCGAAGAAGTCGCGGCCGCGCTCGGCCGCCCGCTGCTGCAGTGGCACGTCAAGTCGACCACCAAGGCGCAGCAGGGCCTGTACGAATACGACGCCGTGTCGCGCCTGCGCGACTCCCAGCTCGGCGACGAGCGCGTGCGCGACATCCACAACTACATCGTCAAGGGCGTGCTGTGGCAGGCCTTCACCTCGGACGAGCCGGTGGTGCTGCTGATCGACGAGATCGACAAGGCCGACATCGAATTCCCCAACGACCTGCTGCGCGAACTGGACCGCATGGAGTTCTACGTCTACGAGACGCGCGAAATGGTCGTGGCCAGGCACCGCCCGCTGGTCATCATCACGTCCAACAACGAGAAGGAGCTGCCGGACGCCTTCCTGCGCCGCTGCTTCTTCCACTACATCCGCTTCCCGGACAAGGAGACGATGGAGCAGATCGTGCGCGTGCACTTCCCGCAGCTCAAGCAGGACATGCTGGCCGCCGCGCTGCAAAGCTTCTACGAACTGCGCGACGTGCCAGGCCTGAAGAAGAAGCCGTCGACCTCCGAGCTGCTGGACTGGCTCAAGCTGTTGCTGGCCGAGGACATCCCGCCCGAAGCGCTGCGCAGCGGCGATGCGAAAGCGGTGGTGCCGCCGCTGGCCGGCGCGCTGCTGAAGAACGAGCAGGACGTGCATCTGTTCGAACGCCTGGTGTACATGTCGAGGACCAACCGATGATCCATGTTGAACCCGTCACGCTCGAATTCAACGGCGTGCGCCTGGAGCCGCTGTCGCTGTCCCACGCCGACGGGCTGCGCGCCGCCGCCGAAGACGGCGAGCTGTGGAACCTGCGCATCACCTCGGTGCCGGAACCGCACAACGTCGAAGCCTACATCCACAAGGCGCTGGAGATGCAGGACCGGCTCGCGTTCGCCGTGATCGACGCCTCGACCGGTGTGGTGATGGGCAGCACCAGCTACCACGACATCCTGCCGGGCGTGGACCGCGTCGAGATCGGCTGGACCTGGTACGCCAGGAGCCGCCAGCGCAGCCACGTGAACACCAGCTGCAAGCTGCTGCTGTTGTCGCACGCCTTCGACACGCTCGGCTGCGCCGTGGTCGGCCTGCGCACCGATAACTTCAACTACGCGTCGCAGAAGGCGATCGAGCGGCTGGGCGCAAAGAAGGACGGCGTGATCCGCCACCACTGGCCGCGCCGCGACGGCACCGTGCGCGACACCGTCATCTACAGCATCGTGCGCGGCGAGTGGGCGGAGATCAAGGCGCACCTGCACTACAAGCTGGCGGAGCACGCACGCAAGGCCTGACCCGCGATGCTGATCGACTTCTTCTACACGCTGCGCGACGCCAGGGTCCCGGTCACGATTCGCGAATTCCTGACGCTGCTCGAAGCGATGCAAAAGAACGTGATCGCGCCCTCGCTCGACGATTTCTACTGGCTGGCGCGGCTCACGCTGGTGAAGGACGAGGCGCATTTCGACAAGTTCGACCGCGCATTCGGCGCCTACTTCAAGGGCATCGAGGCGGTGTTCGACAAGCCTGGCGAGATTCCGCTCGACTGGCTGGTCAGGCGGCTGCAGCGCGAGCTGACGCCCGAGCAGCTCGCGCAGATCGAAAAGCTCGGCTACGACAAGCTGATGGAGCGCCTGAAGCAGCTGATGGAAGAGCAGAAGGAGCGGCACGAAGGCGGGAGCAAATGGATCGGCACGGGCGGCACTTCGCCCTTCGGTAACGGCGGCGCCAATCCGGAAGGGATCCGCATCGGCGGCAAGGGCGGCAAGCGCAGCGCGGTGAAGGTGTGGGACCAGCGCGCCTACCGCGACTACGACGGCGAGCGCGAACTGGGCATTCGCAACATCAAGGTCGCGCTACGGCGGCTGCGGCGTTTCGCGCGCCAGGGCGCGGCCGAGGAACTGGCGCTGGACGACACCATCCGCGCCACCGCCAGCAATGCCGGCTACCTCGACATCCGCATGCAGCCCGAACGCAAGAACCGCATCAAGGTGCTGATGCTGCTCGACGTTGGCGGCACCATGGACGACCACGTCGAGCGCACCGAGGAGCTGTTCTCGGCGGCAAAGAGCGAATTCAAGAACATGGAGTTCTACTACTTCCACAACTGCGTCTACGACTACCTGTGGAAGAACAACCGGCGGCGCCACGCGGAGCGCTTCCCCACCTGGGACGTGCTGCGCAAATACCCGCCCGATACGCGCCTGATCTTCGTCGGCGACGCGACCATGAGCCCCTACGAGATCCTGCAGCCGGGCGGTTCGGTCGAGTACAACAACGAGGAAGCCGGCGCCGAATGGCTGGCCCGCTTCTGCCATGCTTTTCCCAAATTCGCCTGGCTCAACCCCGAGCCGGAGAACCTGTGGCAGTACCGGCAGTCGATCTCGATCATCCGCCAGATCGTCAACAACCGCATGTTTCCGGTGACGATCGACGGGCTGGAGCGGGCGATGCGGACGCTGAGCAGGTGACGGGCCGTTCGAGCGAAATGGGATTCCCGCCTTCGCGGGAATGACGCGGTAAGTATCACCGTAAATATCGCCGCCGGCATCACCGTCAGGTTCACCGTCAGGTTCACCGTCAGCATCACCGTCAGCATCACCGTCGCCCCCGCGAAGGCGGGGGTCCCATTTTGCGCGCAGGCCGCGAATCATGCCGGCAGCCGGTTCAGCGTCCCCTCCACCGCCTCGGTGAACGTGCGCTCCTCACGCAGGATGAAACGGTGCTGCTGGGCGAAATCGACATTCGCGCGCACTTCCGGATCGGTTTTCAGCCTGCCCCGATAAGCTTCGTACGAAGCGAGGCTGTCGAACGCGACCAATCCCCACGCGATATCGTTGGTGCCCTCATGCGGCAGGAAGTAGCCGAGCAGGTGACCGCCGCAGCGCGGGATGATGCGTCCCCACTTTTCCGCATACTGCCTGAAGTGCTCGCGCTGGAAGGGGTCGATCTGGTAGCGGATGAAGCAGGTGATGGTCATGATGGGGCCCTCGTGGTTGGAACCGCCACTGTACGAGTTTGTGGGCCGGCGACGCTTCGGCTAAGATCGAAGCATGAAGGACGGACCGAACATCACCAGCATCGCCGCGCTCGTCGGCGACCACGCGCGCGCCGAAGTGCTGACCGTGCTCCTGTCGGGCATGGCGCTGACCGCCACCGAACTGGCCGACGCCGCAGGCGTGACGCGGCAGACCATCAGCGGCCACCTCGCCAAGCTGCACGACGCCGGGCTGCTGGCGATGGAGGCGCAGGGCCGGCACCGTTATTTCCGCCTCGCGAACGGCGAGGTGGCGCAGATGCTCGAAACGATGATGGGCGTGGCCTTCGGCACCGGCGCCGTGCGCCTCAAATCGAGCCCGCGCGAACCGGCCTTGCGGCGCTCCCGCGTCTGCTATGACCACCTGGCCGGCGAACTTGGCGTGATGGTGTATGACGGGCTGGCGCGCCGTGGCGCATTCGCTATCGAGGGGAACGGCATCGGGCTGACCGACGAGGGCAGCAGGATGGCGGCCGCCATCGGCATCGACACGGCGGCGCTGCAGCCGGGCCGGCGGCCGATGTGCCGCACCTGCCTCGACTGGAGCGAGCGCCGCCACCATCTGGCCGGCGCGCTGGCGACTGCAATGCTGCGGCGCTTCGAAGAACTCGGCTGGGGCAAGCGCGTGCCGGATTCGCGGGTGTTCGCCTTCACCGGCAGCGGCGAGAACGCGCTGCACGAATGGCTCGCGAGCCGATGACCGTGGACGACACGACTGCCCTGCTTCAGGAAGCGCTCGGCCTGCACAAGCAGAACAAACTCGAGGCCGCGCGAGAACGCTATCGGCGCGTCCTCGATATCGCCCCGGACCATTTCGACGCGCTGCACCTGCTGGGCGTCGTGGCGCGCCAGCTCGGCGATCCGGAATCCGCAGTCGGGCTGATCGAACGCGCACTCCAGGTACGCCCGCAATCGGCCGCGGCGCACTGCAATCTTGGCGCCGCGCTGCACGACCTTGGAAGGCTGGACGACACACTGGCCAGCTATGACAGGGCGATCGCGCTCAAGCCGGATTACGTCCTCGCGATCTGCAACCGCGGCAATACGCTGCGCGCGCTGGGCCGGCTGGAAGAAGCTGCGCGCAGCTACGAGGCGGCGCTCGCCGTCGATCCCACTTATCCGGAAGCCCACTGCCACCTGGCGATCCTGCTTCAGGATGCCGGACAGGCCGCTGCTGCCCTTGCCAGCGCGGACCGTGCCTTGCGCGCACGGCCCGGATATGCCCAAGGCTGGTCCATCCGCGCCGATGCCCTGCAAAGCCTGCAGCGCTTTCCCGAAGCGGTACTCAGCTACGACAAAGCCGCCGGCATCGATCCGAAGCGGCCGCAAACCTGGTGCTCGCGCGGCACCGCCCTGCAAAGGCTCCAGCGATTCGATGAAGCGCTGGACAGCTACGACCGCGCGATCGAGCTGCAAGCGCAGTATCCGCTGGCCCATCAGTATCGCGGCAACAGCCTGCGCGCGCTGAAGCGCACGGACGAAGCGGTCGCTGCCTATCAGCTCGCGCTTGCGCAGGGAGCGCCGCCGGACGAGATCGCGTACGCGCTGGCTTCGCTGGGTGTCGGCCAGGCGCCGGCACAGCCGCCGGACGGCCACGTGAAAACGCTGTTCGACCAATATGCCGGTCATTTTGACCAGCACCTGGTCGAGAAGCTGAAATACCGCGTTCCCGCACTGCTCGATGCCGCCATCCACAGGCATCTGGCGTCGGAACAGGTGGACACGCTGGACATGGGCTGCGGCACCGGACTGTTCGCGCCCGGCCTGCGCGCCTACTCGCGCCGCCTCGATGGCATCGACCTGTCGGAAGGAATGCTCGAGCGCGCGCGCGAACGCGGGCTGTACGATCACCTCGAATGCGCCGACCTGAGCGCCTACCTGTCCGCAGCGCCAGCCCGCTATGACCTCATCGTGGCCGCCGACGTCTTCGTCTACATGGGCGACCTGGCGGAAGTGTTTTCGCTGGTGGCCAGGACCCTGCGCCCGCATGGGCTGTTCTGCTTCACGGTGGAAGCCGGAACGGGACAGGACTTTGCGCTCACGCCATCGCAGCGCTACGCCCATTCGATCGACTATGTGCGCCGCCTGGCCCGCGACACCGATTTTCACGTACGGGAAACCGTACAGGAAATCGGACGTTCCGAGGGTGAAGTCGAGGTGCCGGTGTTTGTTGTTGTCTTGCAAAGCGATGGTTAAACCGGCAGCGACAACAGCTTGTGCAACGCCGCCACCAGGTGCCGGTCCGCCACCGGCTTGTCGAGCAGCCCGCGCACCCCGGCGTCTTTCGCCCGCATGCTGTCGTAGGCGAAGTTGCGGCTGACGAGGAATACCACCGCCGTGCGCCCCGCCCCGCCCTGCGCCTTGATCGCGCTGCACAGCGCATACGGGTCGATGCCGGGCGTCGACGTATTGATCATCACCAGCGACACCGGCGTCTCGTCGCACAGCCGCACCGCCATCGGCGCGCTGTCGGTCCATTCGACCGGCGCGCGGCGCCGCGGCAGCATCTCGGCCACGTGGTCGCGGAAAGAGCCGCCCTTGTCGATGATGAGCACCGCGCCGGCGGGCGGCGGCTGGCGCCTGCCCTGGAAGGCGTCGGCTCCTGCTTCCCCGCCCAGGCGCGGATGGCGCCGGCGGTCGAGCATGAACGGCCTGCCGGGCTGGGCCAGTTCGCCGAGCGCCTGTTCGCGCCGCGTCATCAGCTGGGCCAGCATGCCGAGAAGGCGGGCGCCGTCCGGCGGCTTGCCCAGGATCGGCCAGCGGATCGCGTCCGCGTCGCCGCCGATCACCAGCGCCGGCTGCACCGGGCACGGCCCGGCCGACTCCAGTTGCGCCAGTGCGGCGCCGTCGTCGCCATTGGCCAGAAATACATCCGGCTCTTGCAAACTCTCGTCAAGGAGGCAAAAATACGCCGGCCCCGCTGCCGGCGATCCGGACAGCGCAGCGGCGAGCTGCAAACCCTCCCGCCGGTCGAAACCGAGCAGGCGAACCGCAAATGACGGCCTGGGCGCAGCATGCATGACGTGGACCCTGAACGAGCGTCCCCAAAAGTCCAATCTAGTCGCGATTGGGCCAAACGACAAGGCCGGGAATGTTTCGGCTTCGATATTTTCCCGGCGACAAGCTAGAATGCGCGAGCATACGACCAAATGAAGAACCAGCATGGCGACTAAAAAACCGGCAACCGATTACAGCGAATCATCCATCCGCGTCCTCAAGGGACTGGAACCGGTCAAGCAGCGACCGGGCATGTACACCCGTACCGAAAACCCGCTGCACATCATCCAGGAAGTGATCGACAACGCCTCCGACGAGGCGCTGGGCGGCCATTGCCGCACCATCGGCGTGACGATGAACGTGGACGGCTCGGTGACGGTCGACGACGACGGCCGCGGCATCCCGGTCGGCCTGCACCCCGAGGAAAACGTGCCGACGGTGGAGATCGTCTTCACCCGCCTGCACGCCGGTGGCAAATTCGACAAGGGCTCCGGCGGCGCCTACGCCTTCTCCGGCGGCCTGCACGGCGTCGGCGTGTCGGTGACCAATGCGCTGTCGACCCGCCTGAAGATCGAAGTGTGGCGCAAGGACGACGCCGGCAACGGCTATCACGAGATGACCTTCGCCGACGGCGACGTGATCGAAGCGCTGGCCTCGCGCCCGGCGCCGCGCGACGGCAAGAAGTCCGGCACCCGCGTCACCGCCTGGCCGAACGCGAAATACTTCGACTCGCCGAACATCCCGATGGCCGAGATGCAGCGCCTGCTGCGCTCCAAGGCCGTGCTGCTGCCGGGCGTGACCGTCACCCTCACCAACGCCAAGACCGGCGACGTCCAGACCTGGCGCTACGACGAGGGCCTGCGCGGCTACCTGAACGAGGCGCTGGCCCAGGTCAGCAATGGCCAGCCGGTGATCCCGGTGTTCGAGGGCGCGCAGTTCGCCACCGGCAGCGACGACGGTTTCGCGGAAGGCGAAGGCGCGGCGTGGGTCGTGGCCTGGACCGAGGAAGGCGCGGTGGTGCGCGAATCCTACGTCAACCTGATTCCCACGCCGTCCGGCGGCACCCACGAATCGGGCCTGCGCGAGGGCCTGTTCGGCGCGGTGAAGAGCTTCGTCGAGCTGCACTCGCTGCTGCCGAAAGGCGTCAAGCTGCTGCCGGAGGACGTGTTCGCGCGCGTCTCCTTCGTGCTGTCGGCGAAAGTGCTGGATCCGCAATTCCAGGGCCAGACCAAGGAGCGCCTGAACTCGCGCGACGCCGTCAAGCTGGTCGCCACCTTCACCAGGCCTTCGCTCGAACTGTGGCTGAACGAACACGTCGAACACGGCAAGAAGCTGGCCGACCTGGTCATCAAGCAGGCGCAGTCGCGCATGCGATCGGCGCAGAAGGTCGAGAAGAAGAAGTCGTCCGGCGTGGCGGTCTTGCCGGGCAAGCTGACGGATTGCGAATCGAGCGACATCACGCGCAACGAGCTGTTCCTGGTCGAGGGCGACTCGGCGGGCGGTTCGGCCAAGATGGGCCGCGACAAGGAGTTCCAGGCCATCCTGCCGCTGCGCGGCAAGGTGCTGAACTCGTGGGAGACCGAGCGCGACCGCCTGTTCGCCAACAACGAGATCCACGACATCGCGGTCGCGATCGGCGTCGATCCGCACGGCCAGGACGACAGCCCCGACCTGACCGGCCTGCGCTACGGGAAGATCTGCATCCTGTCCGATGCGGACGTCGACGGGTCGCACATCCAGGTGCTGCTGCTGACGCTGTTCTTCAAGCACTTCCCGGCGCTGTTCAAGCACGGCCACATCTGCGTGGCGCGTCCGCCGCTGTACCGCGTTGACGTGCCGGCGCGCGGCAAGAAGCCGATCCAGAAGCTGTACGCGCTGGACGACGGCGAGCTGCTGGCGATCGAGGACAAGCTGAAGAAGGAAGGCCTGAAG
Organism: Pseudomonadota bacterium; assembly: GCA_023389425.1. Classification (GTDB taxonomy): domain Bacteria; phylum Pseudomonadota; class Gammaproteobacteria; order Burkholderiales; family Burkholderiaceae_D; genus Telluria. Next base: position 9,058 of record JAEWEK010000209.1, read on the forward strand.
GAAGGCGTGTGGGGCATCTCGCGCTTCAAGGGCCTGGGCGAGATGAATGCCGAACAGCTGTGGGAAACCACCATGAACCCGGATACGCGGCGTTTGCTGCCGGTGGCGTTCGGCGACTTCGGCTTCGCCGAATCGGCGGCGCGCTTCAATATGCTGATGGGTAAAGGCGAAGCGGCCGCGCGGCGCGCGTGGATCGAGGAGCACGGGAACGAGACGGAGGCGGATATCTGAACCGAAATGGGGTTCCCGCCTGCCCGGGAACGACGTTCTCCTTCGGCTCGTCATTCCCGCGGAGGCGCACTAGTGTCCGGAATAATTTTGTTGACACAATCAGAAGAGGCATGGCTGCATCCTAGCTAGGGTCACTGCCTCTTCGGTTCGCCGTCGTCGCCGTTTTCTGAGTTCGTCGGTTTCGATCCG
>JAEWEK010000241.1 GCA_023389425.1 Pseudomonadota bacterium
ATGATCGGATACCACAGGCCGTAGTAGATATTGCCGTTGAATGCCATCAGGGCGAACACGGTGGTCGGCAGCAGGCCGCCGAACCAGCCGTTACCGAGGTGGTAAGGCAGCGACATCGACGAGTAGCGGATGCGGGTCGGGAACATCTCGACAAGCATCGCCGCGATCGGGCCGTACACCATGGTCACGTACAACACCAGAATGAACAGCAGCACGACCAGCATCGGCTTGTTGATCTGTTCCGGGTCCGCCTTGGCCGGATAGCCGGCAGCCTTCAGCGCGCCACCGACGTCCTTGGACATGGCAGCCTGTTGCTCCGTCGTTGCCTTGTCGAAGTTGTGACCGTCCGGCGTCAAGGCTCCGTTAAACGACGGGAACACCTTGTCGCCGATCTTGACGGTGGCGACGGTGCCCGCGGGCGCATCGATGCGGTCATAGCTTACCGATGCCTTGGTCAGCATGGCGGTGGCGATGTCGCACGAGGACTCGTACTTCTTGGTGCCGGTCACGTCGAGCTGGAAGTGGCAGGACGCCGGGTCGGCCACGACTACGACAGGCGCGCTCTTGATCGCGCTTTCCAGCTGCGGGTTGCCGTAGTGGGTAATGGCCTTGAAGATCGGGATGTAGGTCAGGGCGGCGATCAGGCAGCCGACCAGGATGATCCACTTTCGGCCGATGCGGTCCGACAGCGAGCCGAAAATCACGAAGAACGGCGTGGCCAGGGCCAGCGAGATGGCGACCAGGATATTGGCAGTCGGGCCATCGATCTTCAGCGTTTGGGTGAGGTAGAGCAGGGCGTAGAACTGGCCGGTGTACCACACCACTGCCTGGCCCATCGTCAGGCCGACCAAGGCCAGGATGACGATCTTCGCGTTCTTCCAGTGCAGGAAGGATTCCACCAGCGGCGCCTTCGAGGTCTTGCCCTCGGCCTTCATCTTGGCGAAAGCCGGCGACTCGTTCATTTGCAGGCGAATCCACACCGAGATGCCGAGTAGCACCACCGACACCAGGAAGGGGATGCGCCAACCCCACTCTTTGAACGCATCTTCGCCGGTAGCGGTGCGCACGCCGAGGATCACCAGCAGCGACAGGAACAGGCCGAGTGTCGCGGTGGTCTGGATCCACGAGGTGAAGAAGCCGCGACGGCCTTCCGGCGCGTGCTCGGCGACGTAGGTCGCGGCGCCGCCGTATTCTCCACCCAGCGCCAGGCCCTGCAGGATTCGCAGGCTGACCAGGAGGATCGGCGCAGCGAGGCCGATCGAGGCGTGGCTGGGCAGGATGCCGACGCAGAAGGTCGATGCACCCATGATCAGGATGGTGACGAGGAAGGTGTATTTGCGGCCGATCAGGTCGCCCAGGCGGCCAAAGACCAGCGCGCCAAACGGACGCACGATGAACCCGGCGGCGAAGGCCAGCAGGGCGAGAATGAATTTGGTGGTCGGGTCGCCGATGAAGAATTGGGACGCAATGATAGGTGCGATGGCGCCGTACAGATAGAAGTCATACCACTCGAAAATGGTGCCGAGGGAAGACGCAAAAATCACCTTGCGCTCTTCCTTGGTCAGGCCCGCCGAGGACGGCATCGATTTGCCGCCGGCGGTCATGCCGGGTGTGATAGCCATTGTTTTGTCTCCGTATGTAATGAATCCGTAGGATTAGCCGATCCTTCGTCAGCTAGGGCGGAGTGTGGGGCGTTAAACTTACGTCATGCTTTCGCCAAACTTACGCGAAGCTTACGTAGGTCCGGGCCCGGCGGGCATGCTATCCTGCCAAGCTTCGCCGCCAGGACCGGGTGGCCCGCTGTGATATGAAAAAGGCTCGATTTCGGCCTCTGTGATACGAGAAAGATATGATCAAGCACATCGTGATGTGGAAGTTGAAGGACCATGCCGAGGGCGCCGACCGCGCCGCCAATGCTGCCGAGCTCAAGCGGCGGCTGGATACCTGCGCCGGCATCGTGCCGGGCATGCTCACATTCGAGGTCGCGCTGGCCCAGCCCGGGCTGGAGGCGACCTACGACGCTGTCCTGTATTCCGAGTTCGCCAGCAAGGAAGCGCTGGACGCTTACGTCAACCACCCGACCCACAAGGCGGTGGTGCCTTTCATCGGCGCGGTGCGCGAGTCGCGCCAGTGCATGGATTACGAAGCCTGACCTTGCCGGAGAGCGCATGCGCACGACCCAGGAGCTGTTCTCACTGAAGGGCAAGACGGCGATCGTGACCGGCGGTTCGCGCGGGCTCGGCTTGCAGATGGCCGAGGCGCTGGGCGAACAGGGCGCGCGCCTCGTGATCTCGGCGCGCAAGCACGAGGAACTCGACGAAGCTGTCGCGCACCTGCGGCAACGGGGCATCGATGTATCGGCCATTGCGGTCGACCTTGGGCAGCAGGAACAGGTGCAGCCCTTCGTCGAGGAAGCGTTGCGGCGGCTGGGCCACGTCGATATCCTCGTCAACAATGCCGGCACCAGCTGGGGCGCGGCGGCCGAGGATCATCCGCTCGACGCCTGGGACAAGGTGATGGGCCTGAACGTGCGCAGCATGTTCCTGCTGACGCAGGCGGTGGGCAAGGCGTCGATGATTCCGCGCCGGTACGGGCGCGTGGTCAACATCTCGTCGATCGCGGGGCTGGCGGGCAATCCGCCGGGCACGATGCAAACCTTGGCTTACAACACGTCGAAAGGGGCCGTGGTCAATTTCACGCGTACCCTGGCGGGCGAGTGGGGCAAATACGGCATCACCGTCAATTCGATTGCGCCCGGGTTCTTCCCGTCGAAGATGACCAAGGGCGTGTTGTCGGCGATGGGCGACGAGCTGGCCAAGGATGCCCCGCTCGGGCGGCTCGGCGATGACGAGGACTTGAAGGGCGCCGTTCTGCTGTTTGCGTCCGATGCGGGAAAGCACATTACGGGTCAGATACTGGCGGTTGACGGCGGGGTGTCAGCGGTCTGAGGTGCATCGTCTAGCCACGTCGCTCAGGCGTCGCATTCGTCGGCGCACACCGGCTGCACCACCCGTTCGCTGAGAACCGGCGGCGCCTCCGCAAACAACCTGACCACCGTCGACGTGCGTGTCCCATACCCCGGCGACTCGATGCACACGGCCGACAGCATCCGTTCCATATCCAGCGGCACACCGGTTTCCGGCAAGCGCATATCCGGCGCACGGGTGGTGTCCGCCAGCATCTCGAAGTAGGCATCCTCCGGCGCGCCCGAGCACAGCAGGCTGGCGAACTGCGCCTTGGTGCGGACAACCTTCGGCCACGGATCGTTCAGCAAGCCGTTGGAAATGCCATACACGCCAGGCTCGAGCGGCCTGCCGTTGCGCGGATCGTCGCCGGCGCGGTTGGAGTACCAGTACAAGGACTCACGGTCGCCCAGCACCAGGTTGAATCCGTTGAACTCGCCCGCGCCCGGTGCGATGCGTTCCAGGTATTCGGGCGCCGATATCGTCCCGGTGAGAAAGTCCGCCACCAGCGCCCCGCGCGAGGGCGCATCCGCGCGCCGCTCGTTCGGCCCGCGAATATTGGTGAGCGCGGCGAACTTTGGCCCGTTCGGACCGTCTAACGTGACACCCATCCAGCTGCCGCCGCCTTTCAGGTCGCGGCCGGCGATGACCTTGGGGTGTTCGGGCCACGGACCTGCGGGGGTCGCGGGGCGGTCGTAATATTCATCACGGTTCGCGGCGGCGATGACGGGTATGCCCGGGATCACGCGCCAGGCAAAAACAATCAGGCACATGCTGTCAGATCCATAAAAACCTCCGCGTGGCGCGGCCCTGCGATCAGGTCCGCCAGCCCGGCCTCGCGCTCGGCCAGGGCCAGCGCGTCGGCAAAGCTGTCGCTCACAGCGGGATAGACTTCCATCCAGGTCTGTACGCCTTCGCGGGCGTCCGGCCGGCGTTTCAGTTGCGGCGTGACGGCATGCGATGCCGCCAGCCCCGCCTGCAGCGCGCGCACGCGCGGTTCAAGCTTCGCGGCTTGCTCCACCGGCACCTTGTAATAGATGTACAGGTCGATCATCGTTCAGACGTCGAGCGCATCGAGTGCGTACGGCATCGGCAGGAATTGCAGCCTGGCGCCGGTGGCCGAGCCGAGGTGGACGGCATCGTCCAGCAAGGCCAGCTTCATCTCGACCAGGGCGTCGGCCCCGCCATTGCCGTTGGCGGCAACGTTGACGATCATGCCGCATGGCTGCTCGGGATCGGCCGCGGAAAACACTTCCTGGCCGGCGAGCGCTGCCGCGTTATCGACCGTGGCCAGCGCCGTGCGGCGCTTCAGCTTGCCGAGATACTGGGAGCGGGCGACGATCTCCTGTCCCGGATAGCAGCCCTTCTTGAAATTCACGCCGCCCAGCAGCTCCAGGTTGACCATCTGCGGGACAAATTGTTCGAGCGTTTTCGCGGTCACCTGCGGTACGCCGGCGTGAACCGACGCCAGGCGCCAGGCCTGGTTGCCGCCGAGCGCCAGCGATTCGCGCAGCGCCGGCAAGGCACCCGACGCGGTCGCGCCCGACGTCACCCACAGGTAGCGCGGCGCGCCGAAGGCGTCGGCCAGGCGGATCACGGTGCCGGCATCGGAGCGCGACACCTGGTACGGCGCAGCCGGCAGTTCAGTCACATGCTGGCGTAGCGCAGCCTCGCCCTTGGCGCCGCCGATGCCGATCAGCGCATCGCTCGCCGGCGCGTCGGTCGCATCCTTCAGCTTGACCTTGGCGCGCAGCACGTACATCGACAGCCGCTTTTGCAGCTGCGCCTGCAGCTCGCGCGGCAGTTGCAGGTAGACGGATTGCGCGTCGCGCCACATCAGGAAGGTGGCGAGCAGGCGACCCTTCGGCGTGCAATAGCCGGCCAGCCGCGCCTCGCCGGTGCCGAGGTGTTCGACGTCATTGGTCAGCTGGCTATGCAGGAAGCTGGCGGCATCGTCCCCGGTAACCGCGATCAGCCCGAGGTCGGTGACCGTCGCCACGAAGCCGGCCGCCAGCTCGGACGTGCTCAGGGCCTTGCCGAAATCCTCGACCTGCGATGCCTCGTCGACATGGAAGCGGGCACCGTGTGACGCTAGGTATTCTGTCCAGTTACTCATATACTCGAATTTTTTTGCGTTTAGGCTTTATCATTACGGCCTCATTATAGAGTTGTCGAGAATTTCGCGCCGAGAATGGCGCAATACCCCTACATTCGGAATGGCACTGATTAAGAAACTTGTTGTGACCCTGGTGGTCGCGTCGGTAGCGGCGGTCGGCGGCTTTGCCTGGTGGGCGCGCACGCCCATCACCACCGCCGAGCCGGTGATCGAATTCGCGGTCGCACCCGGCAGCAGTGGCGCTGGTGCGGCGCAGCAGATCGCGAAGGCAGGCGTGCCGGTGAACCCTTTCCTGTTCGCGACGCTGGCGCGGATCTCGGGCAAGAGCGCTCGGATCAAGGCCGGCAGCTACGAGCTCAAGCCCAATACCACGCCGCGCGGCCTGCTCACGCAACTGGTGCGCGGCGAATTCGCGCAGGAAGCGGTGACGATCATCGAGGGCTGGACCTTCCGCCAGATGCGCCAGGCGATCGCGGCCGCGCCCAATCTCAAGCACGAGACGGCGCAGATGACGGACAAGGAAATCGTCGCAGCCGTCGCGCCGGAATACAAGGCGCCCGAAGGCCTGTTCTTCCCCGACACCTACCTGTTCGCGAAGAATTCCAGCGACATGGCCATCTTCAAGCGCGCCCACGAGGCGATGATGGAGCGCCTCAAGGCCGCCTGGGAAAAGCGCGATCCGAACCTGCCCTATGCAAATCCATACGAGGCGCTGATCATGGCCTCGATCGTGGAAAAGGAAACCGGCCAGAGAGCCGAGCGCTCGATGATTGCCGGCGTGTTCGTGAACCGCCTGCGCACCGGCATGCTGCTGCAGACCGACCCGACCGTGATCTACGGCATGGGCGACAAATACGACGGCAAGATCCACAAGAAGGACCTGGAGACCGATACGCCGTACAACACCTATATGCGCGCCGGCTTGCCGCCGACCCCGATCGCCTTGCCGGGAGTGCAGTCCTTGCAGGCAGCGCTGGCGCCGGCCAGGACCGAGGCGCTGTACTTCGTCTCGCGCGGCGACGGCACCAGCAAGTTCTCCGAAAACCTCACGGACCACAACAAGGCCGTGAACAAATTCCAGCGGCAGGCGGGCAAATGAAGCAAGACACTTCGGCGCTGCCGGGCAAGTTCATCAGTTTTGAAGGCATCGACGGCGCCGGCAAGTCCACCCACATCGGCTTCGTCGCCGAATGGCTGGCAGCGCGCGGCAAGACGGTCGTATCGTCGCGCGAACCGGGCGGCACGGCGCTGGGCGAGAAGCTGCGCGGCCTGCTCTTGCACGAAAAGATGCACGTGGAAACCGAGGCGCTGCTGATGTTCGCCAGCCGCCGCGAACATCTGGCCCAGGTGATCGAGCCGGCCATCGCGCGCGGCGACTGGGTGCTGTCGGACCGCTTCACCGACGCCAGCTTTGCCTACCAGTCGGCCGCCGGTGGCATGGATCGCGCCAAGATCATGGCGCTGGCGCAATGGGTCCACCCGCAGCGCTGGCCGGACATGACGCTGTTGTTCGACGTGCCGCTGGAAGTGGCGCGCGAGCGCCTGGATGCGGAACGCACGCTGGACAAGTTCGAACAGGAAAAGGCCGACTTTTTTGCGCGCTGCCGCAGCGAATACCTGCGCCTGGCCGCCGAGTTCCCGGATCGCATCGTCGTCATCGATTCCACCCGCAGCATCGAGGAAACCCGCGCCACCATCGCCGCCGCCCTCGGGAGGCTGGTGTGACGATCTACCCTTGGCAGCAGGGCGCATGGGGGCAATTACAGCAGATGCGCGCGCGCCTGCCGCATGCCATCCTGTTCCATGGCGCGGCCGGCACCGGCAAGACCGACTTCATCGAGGCATTTGCCCAGTCGCTGTTGTGCGAGAACGTGAAGGCGGACGGCCACGCCTGCGGCGAGTGCGCCTCCTGCGGTTGGTTCTTGCAGGGTAATCACCCGGACTATCGCCGCGTGCGCCCGGAAGCGCTGGAAGACGAAGCGCCCGCGGCCGAGGGCGAGGAGGGCGACGCCGACAAGAAGACCAAATCGACGAAGACGGCGTCGAAAGAGATCAAGATCGAGCAGATCCGCGCGCTGGCCGACTTCATGAACATCTCCACGCACCGGCAAGGCCTGCGCGTGGTCGTGCTGTATCCGGCCGAGGCGCTGAACATGCCTTCTTCCAACGCGCTGCTGAAAACGCTGGAAGAGCCACCGCCGGGCACAGTGTTCCTGCTGGCATCGAACAGCCTCGATCGCCTGCTGCCGACCATTCTTTCGCGCTGCCGCAAATTCGCCCTGCCGATGCCGGGTCATGATGAGGCACTGGCGTGGCTGCAGGCGCAGGGCGTGCAGGATGCCGAGGGCTGGCTGCGGGAACAGGGCGGGGCGCCGCTGCTGGCGCTGGCCCAGGCCGAAAGCGGCAACCGCGAGGAACTGGATGGCCTGCTGCAGTTCCTCGCCCGTCCAGGGGCGGATGCGGCGCTGCGGGCGGCCGACAAGCTGTCCAAGGCGCCCTTGGCCGCGCTGGTGGCATGGGAGCAGCGTTGGCTGTATGACGTCCTCTCGTGCAAGTTGTCGGGCCGGGTACGCTACTATCCGCGCTACCAGAACGAGCTTGCGGCGCTGGCGGCCAAGGTGCAGACGGGCAAATTGCTGAAGGCCTTGAAAGGCGCCAACGAACGCCGGGCGGTTGCGGATCACCCCTTGTCTCCGAAATTGTTTGTCGAAGACATGTTGCTTGAGTACACTGCGTGCTGTACTTGAAAGGAGTCACATGAGCGGCACCCCGAACGACACCAGCGCGACGCAACTTCCGCGGCCGTCGGTCCTGTCGCTTGCCATCAAGGAAAAGGCGGCGCTGTATGCGGCCTACATGCCTTTCCTGAAGAATGGCGGCATTTTCGTCCCCACGTCCAAGCCTTACAAGATCGGCGACGAAATCTACCTGATCCTGACGCTGATGGACGATCCGACCAAGTTCCCGATCGCGGGCAAGGTCGCCTGGATCACGCCGGCCGGCGCAAACAACAACAAGGCGCAGGGCGTCGGCGTGCATTTTCCGGCGGACGAATCCGGCCAGCGCGTCCGTTTGCGCATCGAAGAAATCCTCGGCGCCGCGCTGCGTTCCTCGCGCGCCACGCACACCCTCTAGTTTCCGCTTTATGCCGTCCTACGTTCACCGCCTCGCCCGCATCGAAGATCTTCCGGCCATCGTCGACATCTACAACTCCACCGTCGCATCGCGCGAGGTGACCGCCGATACCGAGCCGATCACGGTGCAATCGCGCGCGGCCTGGTTTGCCGACCATACGCCGGATCGCCGGCCCTTGTGGGTGATCCACTCCGCGGACGATGCCGCGGCCGAACCGGAGATCGTGGGCTGGCTGTCGTACTCCAATTTTTATGGCCGCCCGGCCTATTCCGGCACCGCCGAGCTGTCGATTTACGTGGACGAGAAGTGGCGCGGCAAGGGCGTCGGCCGCTACTGCCTCGAGGAGGCGATCGCCTTCGCGCCGCAGGTCAAGGTGCATACCTTGCTGGGCTTTATTTTCGGCCACAACAAGCCGAGCCTGGAGCTGTTCCGCAAATTTGGTTTCGACACCTGGGCACATTTCCCGCGCGTAGCCAATCTCGACGGCATCGAGCGCGACCTGGATATTCTGGGCAAGCGGGTCGGCTGAACGACGTTCTCGGCTATTCACGGATGCTGGCCCTCGTTTGGCGCGCCTTCCGCGCCCAACGTACAATATCGGGATGTACATCGACTCCCACTGCCATATCAATTTCCCCGAGCTCGCCGCGCGCATGCCCGAGATCCTCGCCAAGATGGCCGAGAACAAGGTCTCGCACGCACTCTGCGTCTCGGTCGACATGCCCGACTTCCCGCAAGTCCTTGCCCTTGCCGAGCAATATCCGCACATCTACGCCTCGGTCGGCGTCCATCCCGATTACGAAGACACGCCGGAACCAACGGTCGAGCAGCTGGTCGAACTTGCCAGGAACCCGCGCATCGTCGCCATCGGCGAAACCGGGCTCGACTATTACCGCCTGGAAGGCGACCTGGAATGGCAGCGCGAGCGCTTCCGCACGCATATCCGCGCCTCGCGCATCGCCGGGAAGCCGCTGATCATCCACACCCGTTCGGCTAGCGCGGATACCATTCGCATCCTTCAGGAAGAAGGGGCGGCGCCGGAACAGGGCGGCGTGGCGGGGGTGATGCACTGCTTTACCGAATCGCTCGACGTGGCCCGGGCCGCGATGGAGCTGGGTTTCTATATTTCCTTCTCCGGCATCGTCACCTTCAAGAGCGCAAAGGAATTGCAGGAGGTCGCCAAAGCCGTTCCGCTCGATCGCATGCTGATCGAGACCGATTCGCCGTACCTGGCTCCGGTGCCCTACCGTGGCAAAATGAACGAGCCCGGCTATGTGCCGCACGTGGCGGAATTCATCGCCGCGCTCAAGGGCGTGTCGCTGCGCGAGGTTGCGGATGCGACGACAAACAATTTCTTCAAGCTGTTCAACGTGCCAAGGGACTGAATCATGCGAACCGCGCGCCATGCCATCCTCCACAGTATTGCCCTGTTGATGTGCCTGGCGTGTGGCGCGGCCGGCGCGGCCACCGCCGACCAGATCGCTTCTTTCTTCCGCGCCGTGCAGACGGACGACGCGCAAACGGTGAGCAGAATGGTCGGCAAGGTCATCGCGCCCGACCAGATCAACCCGGTCGGCGGCGAGCCGGCGCTGGTGCTGGCGGCGCGCGAGGGTTCGATGCGGGTGCTGGAGACCTTGCTCGCCACGCCCGGCATCCATGTCGACACCACGGCCATGAACGGCAACACGGCCCTGATGATGGCTGCCTACAAGCGCAATATGCCGGCCGTGCAGGCATTGCTGGAGAAGGGCGCCGCCGTCAACCGTGCGGGCTGGACGCCGCTGCACTACGCAGCCGCCGCCGGCGATGACGACGTCACGCGCCTGTTGCTGGCGCACGGCGCCAAGGTCGATGCCGTGTCGCCGGCCGCCAGTGGCGCCTACACGCCGCTGATGATGGCCGCGCGCGAAGGCCACGACCGCACCGCGCTGCTGCTGATCGGCCACGGCGCCGACACAAAATTGACCAATGGCGAAGGACTGACCGCCGCCCAGATCGCCCAGCGCGCCGGCAAGGACCACGTCGCCTCGGCGATTTCGGCGCGCGCCACCACCCGCTGATCCATCGAACTGGCGGGAAAAGCCCCGCCACCTCCGCGCATGCCCAAGGTCTTTCCGCTTGGATAATTGGCTTGTACAACAAACCAAGACGCATGACGCGGAGGAAACAAATGCTGAACGAGCAGGAAATCGAAAGCTGCTACCTGGGGCAGTTCATCCCGGTCCATTATCACCACAATATGCTGATGGACCCGAACCGCATGCACAACTTCAAGTGCGCGATCGACTATGCGGTGTTCCCGGGCGCGAAAGTGCTGGAGCTGGGCGCCGGCACCGGTGTGCTCTCGTTCTTCGCCGCACAAAAGGCCGAGAAGGTCTATGCCGTCGAATTCAACCCGGATCTGGTGCAGGAGGCCCGCAAGTTCCTGGCGATGAACAAGAACGGCCACAAGGTCGAAGTGATCCATGCGGACGCTTTCGACTACCTGCCGCCGGAGCCGGTGGACGTCGTCATCTGCGAGATGATCCACGTGGGCATGCTGCGTGAAAAGCAGGTGGACGTGTTCGAGCAGTTCAAGCAGCGCTACCTGGAGCGCTTCGGCGGCCCGCTGCCGGTGTTCATGCCGGAAGCCGTGCTGATGGCCGTGCAACCGCTCCAGAAAGAATACGATTTCGAGGGCTTCCACGCGCCCATCATCCAGTTCGAAGAAAACAATGTGATCCTCGCCGATACGGTCCAGCTGGGCCAGCCGGTGGTCTACAGCGTGCTCGACTTCTCGCAGCCGGTGGATCCGATGATCGGCTTCGACGGGCAGTTCGTGATCGAGCAGGATGGCGTGCTGAACGCGTTGCGTTTGATTACCAAGAACATCCTGGCCGTGGTGCAGGAGCAGGGCGGCACGATCGATTGGCTCAACCACTACATGTCGGTGCCGCTGGCCCAGCCGCTGGACGTGATGGCGGGCGACGTCGTCGACATCTCCTTCCGCTATCGTGCCGGTGCGTCTATCCCTTCGCTGCAAGCCTCGATCAGCATCAGCGTGGCGCCGGCGCCGCTGGTACACGCCGAGGTCGTCCCGGGAATCGAGTACGCCTGATCCCGTCCGGGGGCCGGCCGCGCGGCCCGGTCCCCGCTCATCCTCCGTTTTGCCCCGCCGGTCGCCCTGCGCTGCCATCCGTCGCATCCCGATTGTGACGGCGGCGGCGTCTGGTTAAAGTCGCCACATCGAAGTGTTCGTCCCCAAAGGAGCGATGATGGTTGGCTTTCTCGTCTGGTTGATGGTGCTGTTCCTGTGCTGGCCGGTCGCACTGCTGGCGCTGATCCTGTATCCCCTGATCTGGCTGCTCTGCCTGCCATTCCGCATCGTCGGCATCGGCGTCGAGGCCGTGTTCGAGTTCCTCCGTGCTATCCTGCTGCTGCCGGCACGTGTGCTCGGCGGCGGTCCGCGCCGCTGAGGCGCCAGTCGGCAGTGTGGTCCAATTAACAGACGACTTGGCCGCATAGGCCTACCGTTGACATTCCATCTTTGAAACAGGGGGAGCGACGATGCGACTGGACATTTACCGCAGAGCCGAAAACGGCGGCAATTTTTCCTACCTGGCTGTACCGGAGGCACGCAATATTCCGGAAGAAGCCACCAACACAGACTGGGAAGTCGAGGCCCGTGCCGTCGAGGTCGACGACGGTGCTGAACACATCCCGGACTATCACATCAACAACCTCTGCGGCCAGATCGCCGAAAAGGGCTACGCTGTCACCTCTGCCCATCACTGATCCGCATCGTTGCCGTTCCTGACTGTGGCGCGATCCTGACGCCTCGGCCGGGGCGGCGTCGTCACGACGGCAAATCCGCCGCCTGGCTCCATTGGCCGGACGGCGCTTGTGGTATCCTTGCGCCTCGGTAAACGACGACATCAGCCATTGCCGGCTGAAACGGAGGTGCGATGAAGTGGGTTGTTGTAGGTTTCCTGATATTGTCTGTCCTGCACATCCATTTCCGTGGCAGGGTGCGCCTGCCTTTCGGCCGCCAGTTGTTCGACCATTCGTCGTTCATGGCGCCGATCAATATCTTCATGCATCTGTTTTCGCGGGTGCCCAGCACGCCTTACGTCTCGGTCGACAAGTTCCCTGAACTCGCGCCCCTGCAGCAGAACTGGCAGGTGATCCGTGCCGAGGCCGAGAACCTGGTGGCGATGCAAAAGATCAAGGCGGCGGCCAACAACGACGACGCCGGCTTCAATTCCTTCTTCAAGACGGGCTGGAAGCGTTTCTACCTGAAGTGGTACGACGCCAGCCACCCGTCGGCCGAGCGCCTCTGCCCGGAAACCTACAAGCTGCTGAAGAATATCCCGTCGGTCAAGGCGGCCATGTTTGCCGAGCTGCCGCCCGGCGCCAAGCTCAACAAGCATCGCGACCCCTTCGCCGGCTCGATGCGCTACCACCTCGGCCTGGCCACGCCCAACGATGACCGCTGCTTCATCGAAGTCGACGGCGAACCCTACAGCTGGCGCGACGGCGAAGGCGTGATCTTCGACGAAACCTATATCCACTGGGCCATCAACGGCAGCGACAGCGACCGCATCATCCTGTTTTGCGACGTCGAGCGCCCGATGCGTTTCGGCTGGATGCAGGCCATCAACCGCTGGCTCGGCCGCACGATGATGACGGCCGCCGCATCGCCCAACGAAACGGGCGACCAGACCGGCCTCGTCAGCAAGCTTTTCCGCATTTCCTACTACATGGGCCAGTACCGCCGCCGCTACAAGGCGTGGAACAAGACGGCCTACAAGGTCACCAAGTACGGCCTGATCGTCGCCCTGGCGGCGGTGGTTTACTGGCTCTGATGCCCGCGCGCGGCGGCGGCAAGTTGCGCCCCGCGCCACAACGGGCTAGCGATACACCAGCACCGGAATATCGCTGTGCACCAGCACCTTCTGCGTTTCGCTCCCCAGTAACACGCCCTTCACGCCACGCCGTCCGTGCGATGCCATGACGATGAGGTCGCACTTGCGCTCCTTGGCCGCTTGCAGGATCGCTTCGTAAGGATCGTCCGATACCACCTGCGCCAGCGTGGATTGGACGCCCGCCGTGCGCGCCGCATTGCCGATGAAGGTGAGGAAGGCCTCGGCCTGCCGCTCGGCCGAGGCGTTGAACTGCTGCTCGGTGTCCTCGAGCATGTCGGTCTTGTAGGTGAAGGTGTGGAATTCCGGCCGGACGGTGAGGCCGAAAACCTCCGCGCCCACTTCCCTGGCGAAGCTGACGCCGGCCAGCACCGCGCGTTCGGACAGCTCCGAGCCGTCCGTCGGTAACAGGATGTGCTTGAACATGGTGACTCCCCTCGATATGAACGCCACCGTACACATCCCGGGCGAACCGCCGTTTGACCGCGCTCAATCGCGCACGGGCGGCTCCGGCAGGGAAGGCGAAACGGTCAGGCGCGCGGCCGCTGGCGGTGGAACACCAGCGGGCTGTACGGAATGGCCGACGGCGGCGGCGAGTTGAGGATGCCCGGCTTCATCGCGCCGACCACGTGCATCTCGCACGGCTTGCAGTCGAAACGCAGGGTGTAGCGCTCGTTGCCGCTGACCAGGGTCATCGGCTCGGCCCGCACCTGGCCCTGCACGCCCTGCACGCCCTTCGCTTGCTTCGGGCACAGGTTGAACGAGAAACGCAGGCAGTGCTTGGTAATCATCAGCGACACCTCGCCCGGCTCTTCGTGGGACTCGTAGGCGGCGTCGATCAGCTGCACGCCGTGCTTGTGATAGAAGGCGCGCGCCTTTTCGTTGTAGACGTTGGCCAGGTAGCTCAGCTGCGTTTCCGGATAGCTGGGCGCCGGATCGGTCGCCGGCTTGCGTTCAGGACGCTGCCACGCGGCCAGTCGCGCCGCTTCATGGGCGGCGACGGCATCGCGCCGCAGGGCATTGATGGCCGCCGACGGCACGAACCATGGCCGCGGCAGGTCCAGTTCGACCGATTCCGCGGCGAACATCGTGTTGCCGAGTTTGCCCAAGCTGGTGCGCAGCGCGCTGTCGGCCTGCGCGGCTTGCTGGGCCGGCTGGAACTCGATCGCCGCGTCGGTCACGCTGGCGATGCCGTCTTCGTCCTCCAGCGCGAGGCGCAGGCCGCCCGCGTGCTCGCTCAGCTTGAGGTACAGCGACACCTTGCGCTCGGACGATTTCTTGGTCAGCGCCGCTTCCCACTGGTGGTCGCGGTTGCGATGGATCTCGATCCCGGCCTTGAGCCCGGTAAGGGACGAGATTGGCTCGTTCGGGTACACGCGCCACAGCTGGCCTTCCTCGTTGGCGCCGATCTTTTCGGCGCGGTTGGCAAGAATGCCGACCGTATTGCGCTTGTGCATGTAGTTCAGTCCATCGCCGTTGGCCAGCGCTTCATTGGCGACGAGGTCGAAATGGTCGCCCGCCACACGGCTGACCGTGCCCAGCTGCACGCCCACGTACTTGGGCGAATCGAAGGCGCCGATTTCCGCCTGGCGGCCGTTGGCGAAGTAGTCGGTGTGGCCGCGGTGGAAGTTCTTGTCCACGTCCGGCGTGAACATCACTTCGGTGCGGCCGCTCGATGCACGTGCGAACTCGGGACGTCGCTCCAGCAGCTCGTCCAGCAGCAAGCGATAGTGGGCCGTGATGTTTTTCACGTAGCCCATGTCCTTGTAGCGGCCCTCGATCTTGAACGAGCGGATGCCCGCGTCGACCAGCGCTTCCAGGTTGGCGCTCTGGTCATTGTCCTTCATCGACAGCAAGTGCTTTTCATAGGCGACGACGCGGCCCTGGCCGTCGCTCAGGGTGTAAGGCAGGCGGCAGGCCTGCGAGCAATCGCCGCGGTTGGCGCTGCGGCCGGTGTCGGCGTGCGAGATATAGCACTGGCCCGAGAATGCCACGCACAGCGCGCCGTGGACGAAATATTCCAATGGCGTGTCGGTGGCTTCGTGGACGGCGCGGATTTGCTTGAGGCTCAGTTCACGCGCCAGCACCAGCTGGGAAAAGCCGGCGTCGCCAAGGAAACGTGCTTTCTCGGGAGTGCGGATGTCGCACTGGGTACTGGCGTGCAACTGGATCGGCGGCAGGTCCATTTCCAGCAAGCCCATGTCCTGCACGATCAGCGCGTCCACGCCGGCCTCGTACAGTTGCCAGATCTGCTTGCGCGCCGCGTCGATCTCGGCGTCGTGCAGGATGGTGTTGAGGGTGACGAAGATCCGCGCGCGGTAGCGATGGGCGAATTCCACCAGCGCCGCGATGTCCTCGATCGGATTGCTCGCGTTGTGGCGGGCGCCGAAGGCCGGACCGCCGATGTAGACCGCATCGGCCCCGTGCAGGATCGCCTCGCGGCCGATGTCGGCGGTTTTGGCGGGTGACAGGAGTTCGAGCTGGTGGGCGAGCAGTGACATGGCGGATCCTTCGATTCAAGCGCCGGATTATAACGAAATCAAGCACTTATTGTCACCACGCTGGCAGGCCCACCAGCAAGAGACTATAGTATTAAAAACTATACCCCGACATCGAGAACGGCCGGCTCTGCGGCGACTTGCCCCAATCCTTGTCCGGCTGCGCCTGCATCTCGAAGTGCAGCTCGCCGCCTGCCTGGATGTCCTCGTGGCGGATGTAGACGCGGTCCAGCGCTTTGCCGTTGAGCGTCACTTTGCCCACGTAGGGATGCGCATCGTCGAGATGGTCCGCGACCACCGTGAAGCGCTTGCCGTTCGGGAGCTTGATGGTCGTACGCTTGAGGAAGGGCCGGCCGATCACGTACTGGTTGCTGCCCGGCGCCACCGGATAGAAGCCCATGGCCGTGAACACGTACCAGGCCGACATCTGCCCCAGGTCGTCGTTGCCCGCGAGGCCGGTCGGCGTCGGCGAATACTGGCTGTCCATGATCTGCTTGAGGCGCTCCTGCGTGCGCCACGGCCGGCCGGTGAAGCCGTACAGGTAGGCGATATGGTGGCTCGGCTCGTTGCCGTGGGCGTAGTAGCCGATCAGGCCCGAGATGTCCTCGACGTGGGCGAAGGCTTTGGGATCGACCTTGGCATCGAACAGCGCATCCAGCTTCGCGCTCAGCTTGTCCGCGCCGCCCAACGCCTTCTGCAGGCCGCCGATGTCCTGCGGGACGTACCACGAATACTGCCAGGCGTTGCCCTCGGTGTAGTCGCTGCCATAGCCGACCGCCGCCGGATCGAAAGGCGTGTTGAAGCTGCCGTCGGTCTTGCGCGCGCGGACGAAGCCGGTGGCCGGGTCGAACACATTGCGCCAGTTGGCGGCGCGCTTGTCGAAGGTCGCCGCCAAGTCCTTGCGGCCGGCGGCGCGCGCCACCTGTGCGATGGTCCAGTCGTCGAAGGCATACTCGAGCGTCTTCGATGCGGCCTCGGGCTCCTTGTCGATGGCGACGTAGCCGAGCTTCATGTAGTCGCCAAGGCCAGCGTACGGCGCGTACGTGGCCGATGCGGTCATCGCCTTGAGCGCAGCGTCGACCGAATATCCGCGGATGCCCTTCATGTAGGCGTCGGCGATGATCGGCACCGAGTGGTAGCCGATCATGCACCAGGTCTCCAGCCCCTGGTATGCCCACACCGGCAGGATGCCGTAGGGGCTGGCCTGCTGGGCCGCGATCAATGAATTGACGAAGTCGTTGGTGCGCTGCGGCGGCTGCACGATGGTGATGAGCGGATGCTCGGCGCGATAGGTGTCCCAGGTCGACCAGGTGGAATAGAAGCTGAAGTTCTTCGCCTTGTGCACTTGATGGTCCGGGCCGCGGTATTCACCGTTGAAGTCCATCGCCAGGTTCGGCGCCAGCATCGAGTGGTACAGCGCGGTGTAGAAGCTCTTGCGCATCGGTTCCGGCGCGTCCACGTCGACCGCCGCCAGGGCCTTCTCCCAAGCGCCGCGTGCCTGTGCGCGGGCGCCGTCGAAATCCCAGCCCTGCGCTTCATGATCGAGATTGCCGATCGCGTTGTCCTCGCTGACCGTGGACACCGCCACCTTCAACAGCAGCGGCGAACGCAGCTCGCCGAAATCGAATACCGCCTCCAGCGCCTTGCTCTGCACTTGGTCGGTGTCGGCCGGCGAGGTGCCCGGGCCCTTGAAGCCGCGGTAGGTCTTGTTGGTTTCGCGGTCGATCAGCTGGTGCTTGGTCATCGGCGCCGAAAAGCGCATCGCGAAGTACAGCTGGCGGCCCGGCGCCCAGCCGCGCGTCTCGCGCGCGCCGGTGACCGTGCCGTCGGGGCGCACGCGGATCTGCGACCACAGCACTTTGCCGTCGTAGTCGTAGATGCTGGGCCGCAGGTCGAGCAGCACATGCGCCGGCCGCCCGGCCGGGAAGGTGTAGCGATGCCAGCCCACGCGCGCACTCGCGGTCAACTCGGCGCGGGTGTCGTAGTCGGCCAGCGTGACCGCGTAGTAGCCCGGCTCCGCATGCTCGGTCTGATGGCTGAACTGCGAGCGGTAGCCGCTGCGTGGCGCGTCCGCCGTGCCCGGATCGAGCTTGACCTCGCCCGCGACCGGCATCACCAGCACGTCGCCAAGGTCCGAGTGGCCGCTGCCCGAAAAGTGCGTGTGCGAGAAGCCGAGGATGCTGGAGTCGCCGTACTGGTAGCCGGCGGCCCATTTGTAGCTCTTCTTGAAGTTGGTCTGCTCGGTGTCCGGGCTGAGCTGGATCATGCCGAAGGGCGTGGTCGCGCCGGGATAGGTGTGGCCATCGCCGCCGGTGCCGATCATCGGGTCGACCGACTGGTAGGCCAGCGACGGCTTGGTCTCGGCGGCGGCGTTGAATGCGAACGCGATGGCGATGACGGCGGCGAGGAGCTTTCTGCGCATGGACGGCTTCCCTTGTTGGCGGTTCGAAGAACGACATATTCTTGGAAATCGACTCAACAGGCAAGCGCTGGACGATCGCGTCAATACCGCAGGACGTCGACGCTACGCGACTTCCCAGGCGGCGGCCGCAGCGATGGCATGGCGGGCTGGGCGTGGCCAACCAGCCGGGCATGCAGCAGGTCGCGCTCCGCACCGGGTTCTTCGAGATAGCTGATCTTGCCGCCGGCGATGGCCGCCACCGCCACGCCGTCGCGGAACAGGATGCGGTTGCCGGCCAGCGCCGGCACCTTCTCGCCGGGCAGCAGCGTGCCGCACAGGTTGAGCGGATCGACGCCCGAGATGCACACCAGCGTGCCGTCGTGCTCGCGGCGCCGCATCTCGCGCAGCACCGGCACCGCCTCCGGCAGCGCGAACTGTTCGCCAGAAAAGCCGGCGACGAAGCGGCCGCCGCGAATCTCGCCGCGCGCCTCGAGCCGGTGATACACCGGCAGCAGCTCGCGCCAGGACGGCATCCACGCTCCCTCGCGTTCCAGCAGGCGCCAGAACACCACGCCGTAGCGGCGCAGAAGGGTCATGGCGACATGTTCAAGCGCTTTCGGGTCGGTGCGCTGGCGCCGTGTCTTTTCCGATGGAGCCGGTTCGGCCTGCGCGCGGCGCACCAGTGCCCAGCGCCCCGCCTCGTCCATCGTGGGGCCGGCGCCACGGCGCTTGCGCTTGTCGGCGGTGGCGCGCTTGTTCGGCGGGAGCAGCATCGCCCGCATGCCGGCGAAGCTGTCCGCGTTCACCAGGCCGGTGGCGACCAGCTCGCCGAGCGCGTTCTCCAGTTCCACCGGCAGCAGATGGGCGTCGTGCTGCAGTTCGTCGAAGAACAGCGCGCCGTCGCGCCGCAGCGCTTCCAGCACGCGCGCCGCGCGCGGCGAGATCTCGGGTTCGCCGGCCGGTGCGGGCAGAGCCTGCCATGAGGCGGTCTGGCGGCGCGGCAGCAGCACGATCGGCGTGGTTCGAATCGGGCCGGTCGAAGCGGACCGCGGCGCGCCGAGGCGGGTCCACACCACTTTGCCGGCGCGGCACAGCTCATCCAGCCACAAGATCGAATAGTCTTGCAGGCGCAGCGAGAGCAGGTCGCTTTCCCATGCGCCGGCGGCGGCCTCGTAGCCTTCGAGTTGCGCCAGCACGTGCGGCAACGCATCCTGTCCCTGCAATTGCGTGTCCGGTGTCAGGTGCTGCCAGTCGAACAGGAAGCGCATGAAGTCGCGCGGCTCGACCGGTTCAATTTCGCGGCGCAGGCGCTTGATGGTGTAGCGGTGGATCCGCGCGAGGAGGTGGCGTTCGCACCATTCCTCACCGACGGCGCCCGGCGTGAACTGGCCGCGCATCACGTAGCCTTCGCTTTCCAGCCTGGCCAGCGCGATGGCGGTGTCGCCTTCTTTCAAGGCGAGCCGCCCGGCGATGGCGGCCAATGGTTGCGGGCCGAAGCCGGACAGGCGGGCGCGTATCAGTTCGACCAGCGCCGCGTCGCGCGTCCAGTCTTCCTCGCCGTTGCCGCGATGGCTGTCGGGGATGGCCAAGGGCGGCGCTGCGCTCGCCTGCGGGTAGACCGCCTGCACGCCATCGAGCCGTTCCAGCGCCACCCACAGGTCCGCGCCGCCGCTGTCGCGCAGGCGGGTGGCGCGGCCGGCGGACACCAGCTCGGCCAGCATGCCAAGCCAGCCTTCCTCGCGCTCGGCTTCGGCGTTGGCGATGGCGCCGATTGCCACCAGCGCCTCCTGCATCTCGTCGGCGTTGCGCGGCCGCGGCCAGGCTTCTTCGGCGACGCCGGCGATGGCGTCCGGGTCGAGCGCGCCGAGGTCGTCGGTGGTGGCGGGATCGGTCCAGCGGCGGCTCATCACGGCGCGGGTCCGGCGCTCTTCCAGTGGCGCGTCGTCAAGGAAGGCATAGGGGCGCGCATTGAGGATCTCGGCCGCCAGCGGCGACGGCGCGGGCAAGTCGCGCGCGATCAGGCGCAGCTCCTGCGCTTCGATCCTTCGCAGCAGCGCAAGCCAGCCCTCGCTGTCCATCGCTTCGTGCAGGCAGTCGTCGAGCGTCTGGTCCACCAGCGGATGGCTGGGCAGCTCACGCTCGCCAACGATGTTCTCGAGGCAGGCCGCCTGGTCGGGGAACACGGCGGCCAGCAGGTCGTCGCTCTTCATGCGCTGCAGTTGCGGGGCGACGCGGTGGCCGCCGGCGAAGCGGGGCAGGGCGAGGGCAGTAGTAGCGTTCCAGCGCCACCGCACGTTGAACAGCGGCGCGTCCAGCAGCGCTTGGACCAGGATGTGTTCCGCCGTGGCGGCGCGCAGGTAGCGCCACACTTCGTCCAGCGGGAAGCTGTGGCTGGTCGAGAGCGACAGGATGATCGCGTCTTCGGTGGCGGCTGCCTGCAGTTCGAAGTTGAAGTTGCGGCAAAAGCGCTTGCGCAGCGCAAGTCCCCAGGCGCGGTTGATGCGGCTGCCGAAGGGCGCGTGGATCACCAGCTGCATGCCGCCGGATTCGTCGAAAAAGCGCTCCATGACGAGCGTCCGCTGCG
>JAEWEK010000285.1 GCA_023389425.1 Pseudomonadota bacterium
CTGCTGTTCGGCGCCCTGCCCCAGACCCTGCTCGCGCAGACCCAGCAGGCCGAGCGCCATTTCGATCCGCAGGCGGGCGACTGGCGCACCTTCGAGATCGTCACCCGCGTCGAGCTGGCACACGCCAACGGTCCGTCGACCGTGTGGGTGCCGGTGCCGTCGGTCGACACGCCGTGGCAGCGTTCCCTGTCGAACAACTGGTCGGGCAGCGCCAACGCGGCCAAGCTGGCAGCCGACCCGCGCTTCGGCGCGCGCTACCTGATCGCCGATTTCGACGGCAGCAAGCCGGCCGTGGTGGAAGTGGCGAGCCGCGTGCAGACCCGCAGCCGCGCCCAGGACTGGAAGCAGGCGCCGGCCGCGACCGAATCGGCGCAGGACCTGCGGATGTGGCTGCGCCCGACCGACCTGATGCCGACCGACGGCATCGTGCGCAAGACCGCGCTGCAGATCGTGTCCGGCGCCCGCACCGACGTCGAGAAAGTCCAGCGCATCTACGACTGGATCGTGCTGAACACCTTCCGCGAGCCGAAAGTGCGCGGCTGCGGCACCGGCGACATCAAGACCATGCTCGAGACCCAGAACTTCGGCGGCAAATGCGGCGACATCAACGGCCTGTTCGTCGGCCTGTGCCGCGCCGCCGGCGTGCCGGCCCGCGACGTCTACGGCATCCGCCTGGCGCCGTCCGCCTTCGGCTACAACCAGCTTGGCGCGAACAGCGCCGCCCTGCAGGGTGCGCAGCACTGCCGCGCCGAAGTCTACCTGCGCAAGCACGGCTGGGTGGCGATGGATCCGGCCGACGTGGGCAAGGTGATGCGCATGGAGACCGCCAACTGGATCAAGGACGCGGACGACCCGCTGGTGGCGCCGGTGCGCAAGGCGCTGTTCGGCGGCTGGGAAGGCAACTGGATGGGCTATAACTTCGCCCACGACGTGCAGCTGCAGGGCGCGCACGGCGCCAAGGTGGGCTTCCTGATGTACCCGCAGGCGCAGACCAACGGCGAGGCCTACGACTCGCTCGATCCGGCCAGCTTCAAGTACACCATCAGCGCCCGCGAAATCAAGGCATGAACCAGCAACCCGCGGCACTGCGTCCGGGACGCGAGCACCTCGGCACGCGCCTGATGGCGGTGGCCGTGGTGTCGACGCTGCTCGCATCGACCTGCTGCGTGCTGCCGCTGGTGCTGGTGCTGGCCGGGGTCACCGGCGCCTGGATGGCAAACCTTGCTGCGCTCAAGCCGGTCACGCCGCTGTTCACGATGCTGGCGATCGGCGCCATCGGCTGGGCGGGCTATCTCGTGCTGCGGCCGGTGCGCGAATGCGATGCCGACGCCTGCCAGGCCACGCGCCCGCTCACCCGCCGCATCTTCATCGCCTGCGCCGTATTCGTGGCGCTGTTGCTAAGCTTCCCCCTGTTCGCACCGCTTTTCTACTGAGCCGCACATGAAGACCACATTGCTCCTCGCCGCCCTGCTGGCCGTTCCCGCGCTGGCAATGGCCAAACCGCAGACCGTTTCGCTCAACATCCCCACCATGGACTGCGCCACCTGCCCGATCACGATCAAGGCCGCGCTGAACAAGGTGCCGGGAGTGTCGAAGGTGAAGGTCAGCTACGAGCGGCGCGAAGCCGTCATCGTGTTCGATGACAGCAAGGCGTCCGTGGACGATCTGAAGAAGGCGACCGCGGATGCCGGCTATCCCGGCATGGTCAAGACCGCGGCACCTTGATCCGGCGGTCGGCTAGTTCGCCTGCTGCCGCTTCTCGGTAGCGAAGTACAGCAGCGCCGCGGCCGGCAAGGCCATCCCCAGCGCCGCCGTGGCGCCCCAGCCCCAGCGCTCGAAGGTCCACGCCGACAGCGCCGACCCGAGCGCCCCGCCCGCGAAGAAGGTCGTCATGTAGATGCCGTTCACCCTGCTGCGGGAATGCGGGTCCAGCCCGAAGATCGCGCGCTGGCCCAATACCAGGTTGCCCGACACGCCGAAGTCCAGCAGGATCGCCGCCGCCACCAGCAGCCCCAGCGCCAGCGTCGACCCGGACGGCGCCGCCAGCGTCAAGCCATACGCGGCAATGGCCGCGCACATGCAGAAGATCGATGCCGGGCGGATCAGTCCACGGTCCGCCACGCGGCCCGCGATCGGCGCCGCCACCGCACCGGCCACGCCGGCCAGCGCGAACAGCGCCACGCCGCGCTGGGTCAAGCCGTAGGCCGGACTGGTGAGAAGCAGCGGCGTCGCGGTCCAGAACACGCTGAAGGAGCCGAACATGCCGGCCTGGTACAGGCCGCGCCGCCGCAGCACGCCGTATTTGGCGACGATGCCGCCCATCGATGCCAGCAGCGCGCCGTAGCTGCTGCGCGAATGCGGAACGCGCGCCGGCAGCAGCATCCGCAGCACCACGCCCAGCAGCACCATCACCGCCGCCGACACCACGTACACCACCTGCCACGACCAGCGGTAGGTGATCATGCTCGCCACCGGACGGGCCAGCATAATCCCGAGCATCAGGCCGCTCATCACGTTGCCGACCACGCGCCCGCGCAGCGCTTCCGGCGCCATGTGCGATGCGTACGGCACCAGCACCTGCACGGCCACCGCGGTAAAGCCGATCAGCAGCGCCGCCAGCATGAAGGCCGAAGGCTGCGCCACCAGCACCGCGAGCAGCAGCGCGCCGGTCTGCAGCGCGACCAGCGACAGGATCAGCTTGCGGTTTTCGAGCAGGTCGCCCAGTGGGACGATCAGCAGCAGGCCGGCGCCATATCCCACCTGGGTCAGCGTGATGATCAGGCCCGCCGCCTCGGGACGCAGGCCGATGCTCTGGCTGATCGGCCCGAGCAGCGGCTGCGCGTAGTAGAGATTGGCGACGATCAGGCCGCAGGCGGCGGCGATCAGGATCGTCAGCCAGGCCGGCATCGCGGCCACGCCTGCCGCCGCATCATCGCGCCGCATGTGGCGCTCCATGTAATAGTCGAGTCATGCCGCATTCAATGCTGGAAAGAGGCAGCATGATACCCGTCATCGACGCCGCGCGCTGGCGCTCACTTGGTGACGGCGATCTTGCTGCGGTGGCCGTTCTTGAAGGTGTACAGCGTCAGCGTGCCGTCGCGGATATCGCCGCGCTGGTCGAAGGCGATCACGCCGGACAGGCCCGTGTGGCGGATCTGCGCCAGCACCGGCAAGTACTTCGCCGGCTCGGCCGAACCGGCCTTCACCATCGCCTCGACGATGGTCATGATCGAGTCGTACACGTAGGGCGCGTAGATCTGGACGTCGATGCCGAAGCGCTTCTTGTAGGTGGCGTTGAACTTCTCCAGCCCGGCCTTGGCGGAGTCTTCGATGCCGCCCGCTTCGGCGCACACCACCTGGCCGTCTGACATCGCGCCCTGCGACAGCGTGGCGATCTCGTCGGAGCAGATGCCGTCGCCGCCGATGAAGCGCAGCTTGCCCATGCCGAGCGCCTTCATCTGGTGCAGCATCGGGCCCGCCACCGCGCTCATCCCGCCGAAGAAGATCAGGTCGGGGTTGGTCGCGCGCACCTTGGTCAGGATGGTGCCGAACTCGGTCGATTTGTCGGTGGTGTATTCCTTGGTGACGACGGTGCCGCCCGCATCCTGCAGGCCCTTGATGAATTCCTTTGCGATGCCCTGGCCGTAGGCCGTGCGGTCGTCGATCAGCGCAACGCGCTTTGCCTTCATGTCCTGCACCGCGTAGCGGCCCAGCGTGCGGCCCAGCTGCTTGTCGTTGACCACCACGCGAAAGGTCGTCTTGAAACCCTGCTCGGTGTACAGCGGGCTGGTGGTGGCCGCCGAAATCTGCGGGATGCCGGCATCGTGGTAGATCTTGGATGCCGGGATCGAAGTGCCCGAAGTCTCGTGGCCGATCACGGCATTGACCTTGGCATCCACCAGCTTCTGCGCGACCACCGTGGCCTGGCGCGGCTCGCCGGCGTCGTCTTCGGCCAGCAGCACGAACTTCGCCTTCTTGCCGCCGATGGTGACCGTGCGCGAATTGAGCTCGTCGATCGCCATGCGCGCGCCGTTTTCGTTGTCCTTGCCGAAGTAGGACAGCGGGCCGCTGACCGCGGCCACGTGGCCGATCTTGACGGTGATCTGGTCGGCGGCGATCGCGCTCAGCGGGGCGGCGAGTGCGATGGCGGGAATGGCGAGGTAAGGACGAACGAACATGAAATCTCCAGGCGGCTGTCAATGCTAGCCCGCCAGTATAGGCCAAGTGGGTGCCAGGCCGAAGAACGGAATGGCAATATCAAAAGACGCACACGCTATATAAAGGCGAGTCAGCGGATCACGCCCATCGTCGCGCGCTGGCCGCCCTTGAATGTGTACAGGGTCAGCGTGCCGTCGCGGATGTCGCCGCGCTGGTCGAAGGCAATCGGGCCGGTCACGCCCTTGTAGACGTTCGATGCCAGCACCGGCCGGTACTGCGCAGGCGCGCTCGATCCGGCCTTTTCCATCGCCGCCGCGATCGCCATCACCGAATCGTAGGTGTAGGGCGAATACAGCAGCACGTCGCTGCCGAAGCGCTTGCGGTAGCCGGCGCGAAAGCGCGCCATCGACGCGCTGTGCGCCTCGTCGACGCCGCCCGATCCGGCGCACAGCACCTGGCCGTCGGCCATCGCGCCCTGCGCCAGCGACAGCATCTGGTCGGTGCAGATGCCGTCGCCGCCCATGAATCGCATCTGTCCCATGCCCAGCGCCTTCATCTGGCGCAGCATGGGCGCGGCCACCGGCGTCATCCCGCCGAAGAAGATCATCTCCGGCTTGAGCGCGCGGATGCGGGTGAGGATGGGGCCGAATTCGGCCGCCTTGTCGTTGGTGGCCTCGCGCGCGACGATGGCGCCGCCGGCCTCCTTGAAGCCCTTGACGAATTCGCTCGCCACGCCCTGCCCGTATGCCGTGTGGTCGTCGATCAGGGCGACGCGCTTCAGGCCCAGCACCTTGCCGGCGTAGCGGCCCAGCGCGCGGCCGAGCTGCTTGTCGTTGTTCACGGTGCGGAAGGTGGTGTTGAAGCCCTGCTCCGTGTACAGCGGGCTGGTGGCCGAGGTGGTGATCTGCGGAATGCCGGCATCGAAGTAGATCTTCGATGCCGGAATGCTGGTGCCGGAAGTCTCGTGTCCGATCACGGCATGGACCCTGGCGTCCACGAACTTCTGCGCGACCGTGGTGGCCATGCGCGGCTCGCTGGCGTCGTCCTCGGGCAGCAGCACGAAACGCGCCTTGCGCCCGCCGATGCTCACGCCGCGCGCATTCAATTCCTCGACCGCCATGCGGGCGCCGTTCTCGTCGTCCTTGCCGAAACTGGCCAGCGGACCGGTCAGCGCGTCGGCGAAACCGATGCGCACTTCCAGCGGCTCGGGCGCCGCCGCAAGGACTGCCGCATGGACCGCCAGCGCAAGCGCCGCTACCGCAAGGATTCGACCGAGCCTCATGATTTCTCCGCGACTGTGAGTGGATCGCCGAGTATAGGTCATGAATACTGCGACAACAAAGTAAAATGGCAGGATTCGCGACCCGTGCGTCATCCATGGCCGTCCTGCGGGAAAATCGAACGTCCACCATCACGGAGAAACCATGCGCGTCGCCACCTTCAACGTCAATGGCATCGGCAGCCGCCTGCCGGCCCTGCTTCAATGGCTCGACGAGACCAAGCCTGACGTGGCCTGCCTGCAGGAACTCAAGGCGCCGCAGGAGAAGTTTCCCGAGCAGGCCATCCGCGACGCCGGCTACGGCGTAATCTGGCACGGCCAGAAAAGCTGGAACGGCGTGGCCATCCTGGCGCGCGGCACCGAGCCGCAGGAGATCCAGCGCGGCCTGCCGGGCGACCCGACGGACGAGCAAAGCCGCTTCATCGAGGCCAGCGTCGACGGCCTGCACGTGTGCTGCCTCTATCTCCCGAACGGAAATCCGGCGCCCGGCCCCAAGTTCGATTACAAGCTGTCGTGGTTCGAACGCCTGATCGCGCGCGGCGCGGAGCTGATCGCCAGCGAGCGCAAGGTCATCCTGGCCGGCGACTTCAACGTCATGCCGACCGATCTCGACGTCCACAAGCCCGAACGCTGGGTCAACGACGCGCTGTTCAGGCCCGAGAGCCGCGACGCCTTCAACCGCCTGGTGGCGCAGGGCTGGCTCGACTCGCTGCGCGCCATGCATCCGGGCGAAACCATCTACACCTTCTGGGACTACTTCCGCGACGCCTTCGGCCGCAACGCCGGCATCCGCATCGACCACCTGCTGCTCAGCCCCGCACTGGCGCCGGCGCTGCGCGGGGCCGACGTCGACCGATTCGTGCGCGGCCGCGAAAAGCCGAGCGACCATGCGCCGACCTGGGTCGAGCTGGATTTGTAGGCTTGCGATTAGAATGGCAATGTTCAAGCAATCACAGACCACACCATGAGCGCCATTCACCTCGGCCCGCAAGACGCCCTGCTGGTCATCGACCTGCAATACGATTTCCTCCCCGGCGGCAGCCTCGGTGTCCCGGCCGGACACGAAGTCGTCGCCCCCATCAACCGCCTGCTGGCGTGGTTCGGCGACGAGCGGCTGCCGGTATTCGCTTCGCGCGACTGGCATCCGGCCGACCACTGCTCGTTCAAGGAGCAAGGCGGACCATGGCCGCCGCACTGCGTCGCCGGCACCCACGGCGCCGATTTCGCCAACGAGCTGGCCCTGCCCGACGGCACCATCGTCATTTCCAAGGCCGATACCTCTGGCCAGGACGCCTACTCCGCCTTCAACGGCACCAGCCTCGCCCGGCAGCTGCGCGCGCGCGGCGTCACCCGCGTCACCGTGTGCGGGCTGGCGACCGACTATTGCGTGCTCCAGACCGTCACCGACGCCCTCGAGGAAGGCTTCGACACCCTGATCGTGCCTGAAGCCATGCGCGCGGTGGACGTGCATCCCGGCGACGGCAGCCGCGCCCTCGACCGCATGGTGGCGCGCGGCGCCGCCGTCGTGCGCCTTGGCGACCATGGCATGACCGCGCTGTCGGTGGCCTGATGGTGTCCGAAGTGCTCGCGGCCGAAGACGCCGCCCTGATCCGCCTGCATGCGGCCGAATCCGAACGGACGGGAATGCTGGCCGCGCCGGTGCGGGAGCTGATCCATCGACGCGGCTGGCTGCGCATGTTCGTCCCGGAAGCCGTCGGCGGCGGCGAGCTGCCCCTGCCGCAGGGCGTGCGCCTGGAAGAAGCGCTGAGCGCGGCCGACGGCAGCACCGGCTGGACCGTCACGCTGTGCGCCGGCGCCGGCTGGTTCGCCGGCTTCCTGGCGCCTGCGCTGGCGCGCGACATCGTCGGCACACCCCGTGTCTGCCTCGGCGGCAGCGGCGCACCGACCGGCTACGCCGACATCGACGGCGACGGCTATCGCCTCAGCGGCCGCTGGAACTTCGCGACCGGCGCGCCGATGACCACGCATTTCACGATGAACGCCGTGCTGCGCGAACACGGCGAGGCACTGCTCGACGCCGCCGGCGCACCGCGCATGCGCGCTTTCGTCGTGCCGGCGGCCCACGTGACGGTGGAAGAAAACTGGCACGCCATCGGTCTCGTGGCCACTGCCTCGCATACTTTCAGCCTGCACGAGGTGCGCGCCGATGCCAGCCAGGCCTTCGACCTCGTGCCCGAGGCGGCCACGGCGCCGGGGCCGCTCTACCATTTCCCCTTCATGTCGCTGGCCTTCGTCACGCTGGCCGCCAACATCGCGGGGATGGCCCGGAACTTCATCGGCCAGGCGCGCGAGCTGATTGGCCGGCGCCGCCATCACATCACCCACCAGCCGCTGACGGAACTGCCGCAAGTGCGGCAGGCATTGGCGCAGGGCCCGTCCGAACTGGACGCGGCGCGCGAGCGCTTCTACCGGCTGCTCGACGCCGCATGGGCCCGCAGCAGCCGCGGCGCGCACCCGGGGCAGGCCGCCGACCACGAACTGCAGCGGGCCTCGCTCGACATGGTGCATGCCGCCCGGCGCGCCGTCGACGAGCTCTACCCGCTGTGCGGCCTGGCCGCTTCCGACCGCCGCTGCGACAGCGACATCGGCCGCGCCTGGCGCGACCTGCACACCGCCACCCAGCACGCGCTCATGCTGCCCTTTTCCGCCTGATGTGAGAACACCATGCTGACACTCGAGCAAACCTTCGGCTTCCTCGCCGCCGCCATGTTGATCACGATATCGCCCGGCCCCGACAACATGATGGTGCTCGGCACCGGCATGTCCAAGGGACGCTTGCGCGGCATGGCTTTCGGACTGGGCTGCGCCTTCGGCTGCCTGTCGCATACCCTGCTGGCGACCATCGGCGTGTCCGCGCTGATCGCGGCGTCGCCGCTCGCGTTCACGGCGCTGAAAGTGGCGGGCGGCCTGTACCTGGTCTGGCTGGGATCGCAGGCCTTGCGCAGCCGCGGCGGCGCGCGGGCCGCCAACGCCGCCGGCGCCGACGACCGGCCGGCCAGGCTGTTCGCCAAAGGGATGCTGGCCAACGCGATCAATCCCAAGGTGGTGCTGTTCTTCCTGTCCTTCCTGCCGCAGTTCGTGGTGCCCGCCCACGGCCACGCCAACCTGCAAACCGCCGCGCTGGGGATCATCTTCACGGCGCAGGCCGCGGTGCTGTTTGGCCTGCTCGGTTATTTTTCGGGCGCCGTGGGACAGTGGCTGGCCAGGCGGCCGAGCGCCGGCATGTGGCTCGACCGGGTGGCCGGCGGAATTTTTGTCGCCCTGGGTCTAAAGCTGATCGTTAGCCGCTAGCCTGCGGCCGGCGGAAGGCGCCGCGCGATCGGCCTGCTCCGCTTCATCCGTGCCGAGCGCGCGGATCGCCTTGTTGCGGCCGGCGGCCTTGGCCACGTAGAGCGCACGGTCGGCGCGGCGCAGCAGCGCCGTGATGGTTTCGTTTTGCTCCAGGCAGGCGATGCCGATGCTGACGGTGTACACCGCCGCTTGCTCCGTCGCCGGAACCGTCGTCGTCCGGTCAAGAGCCTCGCGCAGCCGCTCGGCCACGACGCTGGAGGTGGCGATGTTCGAATCCGGCAGCAGCACCGCGAACTCCTCCCCGCCGAGCCGCGCGCAATAATCCACCTGCCGCACCACTTGCCCGGTGCGGCGCACGATATCCACCAGCACCTCGTCGCCGATCTCGTGCCCCAGCGTGTCGTTGATGCGCTTGAAGTGGTCGACGTCGAACACCAGCACCGACAGCGGCGTGCCGGCGCGCTGGGCGCGGGCGCGTTCGCGTTCAGCCAGCTCGAAGAAGGCGCGGCGCGACCAGGCCCCGGTGAGAAAGTCGTGATCGGCCGCGTAGCTGGTGCGCGCGATGATGTCCGCGTTCGCCATCATCACCGCACCCAGCGTCAGCAGCGGCATGGTCATCGTGCCGAGCGAGAAGAAAATCACGTTCCAGGTTTCGGGCTGGAAACCCATGTGGAGGTCCAGCGCATGCCCCAGCGACACCACAGCGCGCACGCCGTGCCCGAACGCCAGCCAGAAAGCGGCGATGCAGGTGTAGCGGTAGGAATAGCGCTGCGGCGCATCCGGCAGCGAGCGATACACCGACATGCCAAGCGCCAGGCACACGCCGCCATGGTAGAGCGACATGTCGACCACGCGCAGCGAGAACGACTCGACCCCGTAGTGGAAAAAAACCAGTGTGGCGAGCGCCGTCCCGCTGCAGTAGAGCAGCATGCGCGCCGGCACCCGTAGTCCCAGGTGGCGCCGGAAGCCGACCAGCATCATCGTGATCGCGCACATGTACACGGTGTTGGCCAGCTCGATCGACAGCAGGTCGTGGATCAGGCCGCGGGCCGCGAACAGCGGCAGCGCGATCACCGCCATCCAGTTCGCTTGCGACCACGCGCGAATACCCTCGGCACCGCTGCGCGACAGCGATGACAAAACCAGCAGCATCACGACCGACAGCGCGGCCGTCACCAACATGAGACTCAGGTTCAGCATGGATAGAAGAAGTGGCGCGGCCGATGATCCAGTGGCGGCGTTCGAAGCGGTGGCGCGTCTGCGCAATCGTTTCCATGGTACAGAACATGTTGCGCTGATGCAATGCATCGGGCATGAAAACGACGCTGGCGGAACGAGCCCCGAGGTCCGATTCGCGACAAGCGAGGCAATGCTGTCTCTTATACAATCGGGAAGCGATCAACACTTGACTGGAGCAAAGCATGTCCGGCTATAGCATCAATATCGAACAGAAAACCCTGGAAGGAAACAATTTCCGCGAAGTCCTGTACACCACAAAACGCAGCCAGCTGGTCATCATGACCTTGCAGCCGGGCGAGGAAAT
This sequence comes from Pseudomonadota bacterium, assembly GCA_023389425.1. Taxonomy (GTDB): domain Bacteria; phylum Pseudomonadota; class Gammaproteobacteria; order Burkholderiales; family Burkholderiaceae_D; genus Telluria. Next base: position 10,293 of record JAEWEK010000285.1, read on the forward strand.
CGGCATGGAGCACCACGAAGGCCACGACCAGTTCATCCGCGTCGAATCCGGCGTGGGCCTCGCCATCCTCGACGGCGAGGAGCACACGCTGGAAGACGGCGTGGCGGTCGTGATCCCGGCCGGCACCGAGCACAACGTCATCAACACCTCGTCCACCGAAGCGATGCGCTTGTACACGCTGTACACGCCGCCGGAACATCCGGACGGCATCATTCACAAGAACAAGGCCGAGGCCGACGAATACGAACGCCAGCACGGCCATTGATCCGCGCGCCGCGGTCGCGCCGGTCCTGTATTCTTGACTACAATGGGAGGATGGCACATCCACCTCCCCTTCCCGCGTCCGCGCCGCTGTTGCTGCGCGCCCTGTTCAAGCGCGCACGGAACAGCCAGGCCAGTGCCGGCGCCTCCTTCCTGGCCGACCCGGTCGACCCGCGCTTGCTTGAACGGTATCGGGAATTGCTCGGTTTCCCGGCCGGCGCGGTGCCGCTCACCTTTCATTACCTGCTGGCGCAGCGCGCGCAGTTGGCCACGATGCTGGGATCGGGCTTCCCGTTTCGCATCGCCGGCATGATCCACGTCGCCAACGACTTGCGCGCGGCTGGTCCCTACGACCCGGCGCGCCCGGTGCTGCTGCGGACCACCGCCACCATCGCGCCACCGAAGGACAATGGCGCCATCCACGTGCTGCTCGACACCACCGGGCAGCAGGATGGGCGCGAGGTCTTCATCTGCGGCAGCGACTACCTGGCCGTACGCGGAAAACGCGGCGCACGGCCCGCCGCAGCGGCACCGTCCCAGTCAGTCCCGCTCGCGGGCTGGATGCTGGACAGCGCAAGTGGCCGGCGCTACGCGGCCGTGTCGGGCGACTGGAACCCGATTCACCTCGCGCGCTGGTCGGCCAGGCTGATGGGCATGCGCGCGCCGATCATCCATGGCATGCACACGGTCGCCAAATGCTGCGCCGCGCTGGAGGCATCGACCGGCCACAGCGTGGCGGCAATCTCGGCACGCTTCACGGCGCCGGTGGCGCTGCCGGGCGCCGTGGCGCTGTCCGCCGACGTCGGCGCCGGCACGTACACGGCCAGCAGCGGCGGCCGCGATGCGGTAAGCGGCAGCTTCACGCTGGCGCAGGCCCGGCACGCCGCGGCCTGAAGCAGCCAGCGGTGCGCGGCCTTGTCCGGCGGCTGCGGTAAAGTGCAGGCCTGCTGAAGTGACAGGACCAATGACCGATCTCGAACAACGCCGCAAGAGAGCCGTCCGCTACCGCGTCGAGCGCCTGCTCGACACGCTGCTGCTGGACGGCCGCGTCGCCGCCTGGAGCTACCGGCGCGGGCTGCACGGGCGGCTCGGCGTCACGCGCCACGACATCGCGCTGGCGCCCGGCAGGCAGCTGCCCCGGCCGCTGGTGCTCGCCTTCGCGTCGGACCTGCACGCGGGCCCGACAACGCACGCCGCCATGTTCGACGATCTCGCGCAGCTGATCGAAAGGGAGCGAGCGGACGTGGTGCTGCTGGGCGGCGATTACGTGTCCTTGTCCGGCCGCCACGTGGGCAAGCTGGCGAAACTGTTCGAGACCGCGGCGGCTGCACCGCTGGGCGGCTATGCCGTCATCGGCAACCACGACATCTGGCAGGGCCGGTCCGCCATCGAAGCGGAACTGCGGCGGGCCGGCGTGCAGGTCCTGGTCAACCGCAACCAGCGCCTGCCTCCACCGTTCGACCGGGTCAGCATCTGCGGCATCGATGACCCGTGGACCGGCCAGCCATCGCCGCGCGCCACCTTCGAAGGCGCCGGCGACGTACGCATCTTCCTGATGCATTCGCCGGACGGCATGTGGCACCTGAACGACGAGCGCTTCGACCTTGGCCTGGCCGGCCACACCCACGGCGGCCAGATCGCCTTCGCCAGCGGCAGGCCGCTGGTCGCGCCGAACGGCCCGCTGTCGCGCCGGCATTGCCGTGGCAGGTTCGAGTTCGCCAACGGTCCGCTCATCGTCAGCCGCGGGGTCGGCTGCAGCACCATGCCGCTGCGGATCAACGCCGACCCCGAACTGATCGTCTGCACCCTGCGCTGAGCCGGAGGCGCGCACGATTGGACGGCACCGGCCGGTAGCCGAGGCGGCTTCGGCATAGTATTCATCCAAAGCCTTGAGGGAGCTCCCGATGCCGCCACCGACCACCAGCCCGGACCAGTCCACAGCCAGCGCGGAAGACCTGCCCTTGCGCAGCCTGCTCTACCGCTTCCTGTTCTTCGACTGGCTGTTTGCCGACGTCCACGCGGCGCGCAACCGCATCGAGCGCCACGCGGCGCGCCAGCACAATCGCCGCATGTGCCGCTACCTGCCGGTTTACCTGCGGCGCTGGTCCTTCCTGACCGCGCTCGACTTCGGCCTAGGCTTCCTGTTCGAGCGCGGCCTGCAGGCGCAGGTGCTGTCGGCGTGGTTCTTCACCTGGTCGTGCGTCAGCCTGACGGGCGTCGTCGTCATCACCGTCGCCTGGGCCTTCCTGCTCCACGGCCGGCTCTCCTGACGGGCGCCGGAAAGCCGATATAATCAGGGCGGCCACGCTGGGTGGCTGTTCATTTCCGCTTTCCGGACCACGATGAAAAAAATCCTGCCCCTGCTGTCCCTCCTGCTCGTTTCCGGCACCGCCCTGGCGGACGACGCCGCCCTCCAGAAATGCCGCGCGCTGAGCGACGCCTCGGCGCGCCTGCGCTGCTACGACGCGATCCCGCTCGCCGCCGTCGTGCATGCCGCACCGGCAGCGGCCGCCGCGCCCGCCGCGAAAGCCGCGCCGCTTGCCGCGGCCACGCCGGCCGAACAGAACTTCGGCATCGAACAGGTGAAGAAGAAGGAGACGGTGGAAGAACCCAGGTCGATCGAAAGCACCATCGTCGGCACCTTCGACGGCTGGGGACCGAACACGCGGATCAAGCTGGCGAATGGCCAGGTCTGGCGTATCGTCGACGGCAGCGATGCCGTGCTGACGCCGGTGCAGAACCCGAAGGTGCGCATCGACCGCAATCTGTTCGGCACCATCTTCCTGCACGTCGAAGGCACCAACAACTCGGCCAAGGTGCGCCGCGTCCAGTAAGGGCGTTCAGGCGGCTGGCGCGATCCGTGCCAGCACGCCTTCGCGGTCGAGCATGTAGCGATCGAGGTCGGCGGCGAGGAACACCCGGCCGCGGTAAGCCGCGCGCGCTTCCGCCTCGACTTCCGTCATCGCGTGGTAGCGCGGGCTGAAATGCGTCAGCACCAGGTTCGGGAGATGCGCCGTCTCGGCGAAGCACGCCACCATTTTCGCGGAACTGTGCTGCGGCTCGGGGCCGATCTTCAGCAGCGCCTCTTCGGTGTAGGTGGCCTCGTGCACCAGCACGTCGGCGCCTTGCGCCGCCTGCGCCAGCAATTGCGGCGTGTCGTTGTCGCCGCCGACGATGACTTTGCGCGGCTTGCGCGGCGCCAGCAGGTAGACCTCCGGCAGCAACATGCGCCCATCCGCCAGCACGACCTTGTCGCCCCGCTGCAGCTGGCCCCAGGCTGGGCCCGGCGCGACACCGTCCTGCGCCAGCCTGGCGGCATCCAGCTTGCGCTCGACCGGGCTCTCCTCGAAAGCGTAAGCATATGAAGGCACCCGGTGCGACAAGGCCGTGGCCTCCACGATGACACCGGGCAGCCAGTCGATGCGCGTGCCGTTCTCTACTTCGACGAAATCCAGGTCGTAAGGCAGGCCAAGCGCCGTTGTCGCCATCACGCATTCGACATAGGCGCGCACCTCCGGCGGCCCGGCGATCAGCAGCGGCGCCGAACGGTTCAGCAGCCCGGCGCTGGCCAGCAGCCCGGGCAGGCCGTAGCAATGGTCGCCGTGGATGTGGGTGATGAAGATGCCGCGCAGGCTGTGCAGCGAAAAAGTGGTGTGCAGGATGCGGTGCTGCGTGCCTTCGCCGCAGTCGACCAGGTACCAGTGGCCCGACTCCGGAGGGCGCAGGGCCAGGCCCGCGACGTTGCGCGTTCTGGTGGGCGTGCCGGATGAGGTGCCGAGGAACTGGATCTCCATGATGTCTTCCATTATCCGGCATCCGCCGCCGCATGCGGCGCACCGCCTTGCTCAGAACAGGGTCTGCTGGGGACTCGTCAGCCGCGCGAAGCTGTCGCCGACAAAAGGCAGGATCGCGTCGGCCACCGGCTCCAGCTGGCGCGTCAGATAATGCTCGTAATCGATCGGCGAGCGCAAGTTCTCCATTGGCTCCGGGCCGTTCAAGGTCACCAGGTAGCGGATCCAGCCGCCATTGCGGTACTGCGCCGGCCGGCCCTGTCCGACGTGGTGCTCGTCGGCCATGCGCGCCGCGCGCACATGCGGCGGCACGTTGCGCTGGTAGTCCTCCAGCGGCCGGCGCAGGCGCTTGCGGTAGACCAGCAGATCGTCGAATTCGCCGCGCAGGGTGCGGGCCACGTAGTCGCGCACGAACTCTTCGTGCGGTTCGCCCTTGAACACGCGCAGGTACAGGCCCTGCTGGAACTGCTGTGCCAGCGGCGTCCAGTCGGTGCGCACCGTCTCCAGCCCCTTGTAGACCACGTCCTCGCCGCCGTCGCTGGTGGCGACCAGGCCGGCGTAGCGCTTCTTGCTGCCTTCGTCCGAGCCGCGCACGGTCGGCATCAGGAAGCGCGTGAAGTGCCGCTCGAACTGCAGCTCGAGCGCGCAATCGAGGCCCAGCTCCTCGCCGAGATGCCGGCGCCACCAGGCGTTCACGGTGGCGACCAGCGCACGCCCGATCGCCGCCGCCTCGTCTTCGGCGTGGGCGCGGCCCAGCCAGACGAAGGTGGAATCGGTGTCGCCATAGATGACCTGGTAGCCCTGCTCCTCGATCAGTTCGCGCGTGCGGTGCATGATCTGGTGGCCCCGCATGGTGATCGACGACGCCAGCCGCGGATCGAAGAAGCGGCAGCCGCTCGATCCCAGTACGCCGTAGAACGAGTTCATGATGATCTTCAGCGCCTGCGACAGGTGCTGGTTGCGCTCGCGCTTGGCCGCGTCGCGCCCCTCCCACACCCGCCGCACGATATCGGGCAGGCAGTGTTTGGTCCGGGAGAAGCGGGCGCCGAGAAAGCCAGGCACGGTGGCCGCTTCGTCCTCGCGCAAGCCTTCGACCAGCCCGACCGGATCGATCAGGAAGGTGCGGATGATGGACGGGTACAGGCTCTTGTAGTCCAGTACCAGGACGGAGTCGTACAGGCCCGAACGCGAATCCATCACGAAACCGCCCGGGCTGTCGCCTCCGGTCACGTCGCCGATATTCGGCGCCACATAGCCGTGGCGGTGCATCACCGGCATGTACAGGTGTTCGAAAGCGGCCACCGAGCCGCCGCTGCGGTCCGCCGCGAGGCCGGTCACGCTGGCGCGCTCCAGCAGGAAGTCGAGCAGGCCGGTCCTGGCGAAGATCCGCGTCACCAGTTCGCAATCCTTGAGGTTGTAGCGCGCCAGCGCCGGCTTGTCCTCGGCGAACATGCGGTCGATCGCATCCATCCGGTCGTAGGGATTGTCGATGTGCTTGCCTTCGCCGAGCAGGGTCCGCGCCACGCTTTCGAGGCTGAACGAGGGGAAGCTCCAGGTTGCCGAGCGCAGCGCCTCGATGCCGTCGATGACCAGCCGGCCGGCGACGGACACGAAATAGTGTTCCTGCTTCATGCCGTGCTCGCGCCACTCGATGGCGCCGCCGTCGCGGCCGAGGCGCAGCGGGCGCTGGTATCGCTCGGCGTGCTGCTGCAGCACGCGCAGGTCGAACTGCACCAGGTTCCAGCCAATGATGGCGTCGGGGTCATGGCGCGCGACCCATTCCTCCAGCCGGTCCAGCAGCGCGACGCGGCTGTCGCAATAGTCGAGCGCGAAATCGCAAGCGGTGGCGTCGCCATTCGGCGGCCCGAGCATGTAGACCTGGCGCTGGCCGCAGCCTTCCAGCGCTATCGAATACAGATCGCCGGACATGGTGGTCTCGATATCCAGCGACACGGTGCGCAGCGCTGGCCGGTAGCCGGCCGCCGGGCGCAGCTGGCCGTCATCCAGCAGCGTCGCGCCGCCGCTGCCGGCGTACTGCACCGGCGCCGTGATGAAGCGCTCCATCAGGTAGCGCTCCGGCGGCCGGATGTCGGCCTCGTAGACGTCGATGCCGTGCTGGCGCAGGCGCTTCTCGAGCTTGAGAAGATGGCGGTAGCGGATGCAGTACAGGCCGAGCACCGGGCGGTGGCTGAAATCGGTGAGCGACAGCGGCCGCAGGTCCCAGCCGCGTTCGCGCTCGAGCACAAGGCGCGCGCTGTCGCCCTGCTCCGCCGGCACGAAAGCCACGCACGGTTGCGCGGCGAGGCGCACGCGGCGCGCGCCCTCGTCCGTGGCCAGCCAGAAGTCGACCTCGACGCCGGCGTCGGTATCGCGCCAGTGCCGGGTCAGCAGAAAGCCCAGTTGTCCTGCGGGTTCGTCCATTTCGCCAGTGTAGCGCGCCCTGTCAGCCGAGATCGGCCAGCTCGGCCTCGGTGAAGCCGGCGCGGCGGCGCGCCTCGATATTGAACGGCCCTTTCAGCACTGGCGCCTCGTGGAAGGCGGCCAGTTCGGCGTAGGTCGCGCGCGGCTCCAGTCCACGCTGTCCGCACAGGTAACCGTACCAGCGGTTGCCGATCTCGACGTGGCCGACTTCCTCGCGCAGGATGATATCGAGGATCCCGGCCGCGGCCAGGTCGCCCGCTTGCGCCAGCTTGGCACGCACGCCCGGCGTCGCGTCCAGTCCGCGCGCTTCGAGCGTGCGCGGCACGAGCGCCATCCGCGCCAGCACGTCGCCACTGGTTTTCTCGGCCATCTCCCACAGGCTGTCGTGTGCCGGATGATCGCCATACTCGCAGCCCAGCAAGCGCAGGTGCGCGGCCAGCATGGAGAAGTGCTCTGCCTCCTCCTTCGCCACGCGCAGCCAATCCGCGTAGTAGTCGGCGGGCATGCCGGCGAAGCGCCAGATCGCGTCCAGCGCCAGGTTCATCGCGTTGAATTCGATGTGCGCCAGCGCATGGATCAGCATGGCGCGGCCCTCGACCGTCACCATCGAGCGGCGCCCGACCAGGCGCGGCGGGACAAGCGCGGGCCGTTGCGGGCGGCCGGGAATGACCGCGGACGTGTCCAACGCAGCTTCGCGATCCAGCTCCATCTCACCCGCGCGCCAGCCGGCCGCCAGCGCCATCACACCGGCGGCCTTGGCAGCGGGCGCAGTCTCCACCAGCCACTTCAAGGCAGACGCACGGAGCTCGCGTGCTTGCGACATCGTCGATCCCATCCGAAGAAAAGCTGCGAGTGTACCCGAACTACGCCTGCGCGGGCGTGTCTGAATTCCATGAGCACCCCATCGGACACCGCGGCGCGCGCCGCGATCACGCCCGGCCACCTCGCGCGCTCGTTCACCTTCTGCACCGGCATCGAAAACAGCGCGCCGACCATCAGCGGGCCCGACGGCAGGACGCTGCGCGTCGATGAGATGGCCGCATCCGGGCACTACCGGCTGTGGCGCGAGGATTTCCGGCTGGTGAAAGAGCTGGGCCTGCACTGCCTGCGCTATGGCGCGCCCTACTACGCCACCCACATCGCGCCCGGCCAGTACGACTGGTCGTTCACCGACGACACCTTCGCCGAGCTGCGCCGCCTGGACATCGTTCCCATCGCCGACCTGTGCCACTTCAGCCTTCCCGACTGGCTCGGCACTTTCCAGAATCCCGACTTCCCGCGCTACTTCGCCGAGTACGCAGAAGCCTTCGCGCGCCGCTATCCCTGGGTATGGCTCTACACGCCGGTGAACGAAATGCTGATAACGGCCGAATACTCGGCGCTGAAAGGCTATTGGAACGAGCAGCTGTGCACCGATGCCGCCTATCTGGCCGCGCTGGTCAATGCGGTCGAGGCCAATGTGCGGGCCAGCGAAGCGATCCTCGGCGTGCGCGACGCCTGGTTCGTGCAGAGCGAATCGACGCGCTACTACCACCCGCTCAATCCGGATGCGCTGCGCCATACCGCGCACCTGAACGAGCGGCGCTTCCTGTCGCTCGACCTGAACTACAGCCATGCGCCCTCGGCCCGCATGCTGCGCTACATGCTCGATAACGGGGTGGCGCCGGAGAAGTTCGACTTCTTCATGAACCGCGGCATCCGGCCGCGCTGCATCATGGGCACCGATTACTACCAGACCAGCGAGATGTGCGTGACGCCGGACGGCGATACCAGGCGCTGCAATGTGCTGGGCTATTACGGCCTCGCGCGCCAGTACTTCGAGCGCTTCCGCCTGCCGATCATGCACAGCGAAAACAACCAGTTCCAACTGCTCAATGCGGCAAGCTGGCTGGAGAGCCAGTGGGGCAGCGTGCTGCGCCTGCGCCAGGAAGGTTACCCGATGGTCGGCTTCACCTGGTACAGCCTGACCGACCAGGCGGACTGGGACATCGACCTGCGCGAACAGCGCGGCCAGGTCAATACCAGCGGCCTGTTCGACATGCAGCGCCGCATCCGCAAGGCCGGCGTCGCCTACCGCCAGATCATCCATGACTGGCGCGATGCGCTGGCCGACACCGAAATCCGCTATTGAGGCCCAGGCGCGCGCCACGCGGGGTGTAAACATGGCAAGCCTCCCGGCCGGCCGTGTTCATTTCGCGCGTACGCGACACTGTTACATGATGCTTTCTTTACAGCTATTGTTTCCGTGTATTATCTGTTTCACGCCACAATCGGCGCCAAACGGAACATGGAGAACGTCGGATGAAGAAAGCAAGACTCTGTTCGCTGCTCGCGCTGGCCATTCTGCCCCTGTACCTGTCCGGCCCGGCACATGCCGGCCCGATCGATGAAGCCAAGGCCAAGGCCCACCTCGACGCGGTGGCCGCGGGCGACCTCGAAGGCCTGATGCGCGATTACGCCGACGACGCCTATCTCGACTGGGTCGGCGGCCCGCTCGAAGGCCGCTATCGCGGCAAGGCCGCGATCCGCGCCGTGTGGGAAAAATGGGTAGGCGCGAACAAGGGCCAGCCACGCCCGGTCGAACGCAGCGCGCTGACCGCCTTCACCAACAAGGCCGGCGCCTCGGTCGAAGCGAAGGCCGCCTACGAAGGCGTCACCCCGGTCAAGGTCTGGCACGTGCTGACCTACCGTGACGGCGAGCTGGATACCGAAATCTGGCAGATCGCGCCTGCCCTCCAGATCCAGAAATGAGCCGACGCGCCGTGGCGGCGCTGTGCGCCGCGTTCGCATTCGCGCTGTCCAGCGGCGCCATTGCTGCCACGCTTTCGGCTTTCGTGCTGAACCCCGCCGGGCAGGCGGTGGCCGATGCCGCCGTCGTGCTCGAGCCGCTCACGCCGGTTGCGCTGCGCGGCCGGCCCAGCGCCGCGATCGAGCAGCGCGGGCGCGAATTCATCCCCTTCGTGACCGTGGTGCAGGCCGGCACCCCGGTCGACTTCCCCAACAACGACACCATCCGCCACCACGTCTACTCGTTCTCGCCGGCCAAGCAGTTCGAGATCAAGCTTTACGCCGGCAAGCCGGGCCAGCCGATCGTCTTCGACAAGCCGGGCATGGTGGTCATCGGCTGCAATATCCACGACTGGATGGAAGCCTACGTGCTGGTGGTGGAAACGCCCTACTTCGCCAAGACCGCCGCCGACGGCCACGCCCAGCTGCGCAATGTGCCGCCGGGACGCTACCGCCTGCGCCTGTGGCATCCGCTGCAGAAGGCGGAGCCGGCGCTGCGCGAGATCGAAGTGAGCGAGTCGCAGGCCCCGCTGCGGCTGGTGCTGGACGTCAAGCCGCGCGAGCGCAAGCCGCATGCCGAGGATGCCGACCATTACTAAGCTGTTGTCGACGTCGCTCCAGCGGCGGATCGTGATCGTCTTCGCCGGCCTGCTGGTGCTGGTCATGGGCCTGGTGCTGGCATTGGTGCGCACCAGCAGCCAGCACATCGTCGACAACGAAGCGCGGCGCGAACTGGCGCTCGGCGCCAATGTGTTCAAGCGCCTGCTGGAACAGAACCAGCGGCAGCTGGAGACCGCCGCCACCGTGCTGTCGGGCGACTTCGCCTTCCGCGAGGCGATCGCCACCCAGGACCAGCCGACCGTGCGCTCGGTGATCGGCAACCACGCGCGCCGCATCCAGGCGCAAGTGATGCAGGTGGCCGGCACCGACGGCAAGCTGATCGCGTCGAGCCAGCGCCAGGTGCAGCCCGGCGATCCCTTTCCCTTCCCCGACCTGATCAGCAGCGCCGAAAACAGCGGCCGCAGCGCGGGCTTCCGCCAGATGCGCAACGGCCACCTCTACCAGGTGGTGCTGGTGCCGATCCTGGCGCCGCAGCGCATCGCCTGGGTCGCGATGGGTTTTGCCGCCGACGACCGCTGGGCCGCCGATCTCGCCACCTTGTCCGGCCTGTCGGTGCACATCGTCCGCACCGGAGGCCCGGCGCCGGCCCTGCTCGCGACCTCGGTGCCGGCGGCGCAGCGCGCGCAGTTCGAGCACATGCTGGTGGACGGCGGGGACGCGCTCGAAATCAACGGCGCCCGCTACGAAACCGTGCGCGTGCCGCTGGACGGGGACATCCAGGCCTTGTTGCAGCTGCCGGTATCCCAGGTGCAGAAACCCTTCAGCGTGCTGCTGGCGCGGCTGCTGATGGTGCTCGGCGCCGGCGCCATCCTGTTCGCGATCGGCAGCACCATGCTGGCGCGCCGCATCGTCCGCCCGCTGAACGACCTGTCGGCCGCCGCGCGCCGGATCGCGATGGGCGACTACGGCCAGCGCCTGCCCTCGCTGGCGGGCGACGAGATCGGCCAGCTCGCCACCAGCTTCGCCCACATGCGCGACGGGATCGCCAACCGCGAAGAACGCATCGCCCGCCTCGCTTACGTCGACGTGCTGACCGACCTCCCCAACCGCACCCGCTTTGCCGAGACCTTCGCGCAAGTGCCCGATGGCGCCAGCGGCGCGGTCGTGGTGTTGAATCTCGACCGCTTCGCCCTGATCAACAACGCGCTCGGCCACTCGGTCGGCGACCGCCTGCTGCGCGCCATCGCCGGCCGCCTGCAGGGACTGGTGCCGGCAGGTGGCATGGTGGCGCGGCTGTGGGGCGACCAGTTCGGTTTCCTGCTGCGCGACGCCGACGTCGCGGGGGCGCGCGCCTTCGCCGCCGAACTGCAGTCGACCCTGCAGGCGCCGATCACGCTGGACGGCCAGCGCCTCGACGTCAGCGCCTGCGTCGGCATCGCGCTGTATCCGCAGAACGGGAGCGATGCCGGCACCCTGCTGCGCCGTGCGGAGCAGGCGATGCAGGAAGCAAAGCGGCGCCATGCCGGGGTCGCGTTCGCCGAAGACATCGGCGCCGAGCCCGCGCCCGAGCAGCTATCCCTGATCGGCGACATGCGCGAGGCCATGGCGCGCGGCGAATTCACGCTGGCCTACCAGCCCAAGCTCGACCTGAACAGCGGCCGCATCGTCGCCGCCGAGGCGCTGCTGCGCTGGCAGCACCCGGAACGCGGCATGATTCCGCCGATACGCTTCATTCCCTTCGCCGAACAGACCGGCTTCATTCGCGAGATCACGCCATGGGTGATCGAGACCGTGGTGCGCCAGCTGGCGCAGTGGCAGGCCATCGGCGTCGACATCGTGGTGTCGGCCAACCTGTCCGCGCTCGACCTGCTGGACCCCAAGTTGAGCCACTGCGTGCGCGCCCGGCTGCTGCGCCACGGCGTGCCGCCGCACCGGCTGTGCCTCGAGATCACCGAGAGCGCGCTGATGGACGACCCGGCGCTGGCGATGGCGCACCTGCACGACTTGTCCGCGCTCGGCGTCAAGCTGTCGATTGACGACTATGGAGTCGGCCAGGCCTCGCTGGCCTATTTGAAGACGCTGCCGGTGAACGAGCTCAAACTCGACCGCAGCTTCGTCGCCGCGGTCGACACCACGCCGAAGAACGCCGCGATCGTCCAGTCGACCATCATGCTAGGTCACGCGCTGGGGCTGTCGGTGGTGGCGGAAGGCGTCGAGACGCCGGCCGAGATGGCGTGGCTGCTCGAGCATGGCTGCGACATCGGCCAGGGCTACGGCATCGCCCGGCCGATGCCGGCGCAACAGCTGCCCGGCTGGATCGAATCCTTCGGCGTTCCGGAGCACGCCGCCTGATCTCCCTGCCTGAATTCGCACGCTTGGATAAAATAGGCCGTCCTAGCAAGCATGGAGATGAAGCAGATGTCCGAAGCCAACTACGTTCCGCCGAAAGTGTGGGTCCCTGCCGAATCCGGCGGCAAGTTCGCCAACATCAACCGCCCGGTCGCCGGGCCGACGCACGAGCAGGCACTCCCGGTCGGCAAGCATCCGCTGCAGCTGTATTCGCTGGCCACGCCGAATGGCGTCAAGGTCACCATCATGCTGGAAGAACTTCTTACGCTCGGCCACACCGGCGCCGAGTACGACGCTTGGCTCATCAAGATCAACGAAGGCGCGCAGTTCGGCAGCGGCTTCGTCGAGGCCAACCCGAATTCCAAAATCCCGGCATTGGTGGACCACAGTGGCACGCAGCCCCTGCGCGTGTTCGAATCCGGTTCCATCCTCGTCTACCTGGCCGAGAAGTTCGGCGCTTTCCTGCCCACCGGGATCCGCGCCCGCACCGAAACGCTGAACTGGCTGTTCTGGCAGATGGGTTCCGCGCCCTTCGTCGGCGGCGGCTTCGGCCACTTCTACGCCTACGCGCCAGAGAAACTGGAGTACCCGATCAACCGCTATGCGATGGAAACCAAGCGCCAGCTGGACGTGCTGGACCGCCAGCTGGCACACCATCGCTTCGTCGCCGGCGACGGCTACACCATCGCCGACATGGCGATCTGGCCGTGGTACGGGGGCATGGTGCGCGGGGAACTGTACAGCGCTGCGGAATTCCTTTCCGTGCACGAGTACACGCACGTGAAGCGCTGGGCCGACGAGGTGGCGGCGCGCCCGGCCGTGATCCGCGGCCGCAAGGTGAACCGGGTGCGCGGCAATCCGGACGAACAGGTGCCGGAGCGGAACGACGCCTCCGACCTGGACTGAGCCTGTTTCGCGCGGCGGTGGACCCGAGGCCCACCGTCAACGTCCGGGATTACTCGCGGTGCCGTGGAAATATCGGCAAGCTTTGATCGTCCGGTTCGACGAGTTCGTACTTGACGAAGTTGGCCCACAAGGCAATGCCAGCGACCATGGAGAGCAAAAACGCCCACATGACGAAACCGACCGGCTGAGGCCGGGGAAGCCCGATCGCGAACTGAAACGTCATCATGATCGGCACAATCCCGATCGCATCGATGGCGCGGCTACGCAGCCTGACTGCCGCGCCGCAGTGCGTGCACTTGTATTTGGTGCCCAGAAACCGAGGCACCACGAACGCGCGCCAGGTCGGTATCGACGCATGATTGCAGTTAGGACACGTGTGCATAAGCCTCCCAATGAATTCGTTCAGTTCCTTCCTTGTCGCTTCTGCACGCACTGTATATCGTATTGTCGACACGAAAACTATCGAATAGTCACCGCTTGGTGTGCTTGAACTTTTCCTAAAGTCGGCTAACTTGAGCTTTCAACAAGGACAAGGACGCCCGACCATGGAAGCCGCCAGCACGCCAGTCACATCCGTCGATGAAATCGCCGACGGCATCTTCCGCATCTCAACGCCGGTCCCGCCCGAAATGATGCCCGGCGGCTTTTCCTTCAACCAGTACCTGATCCGCGACGAGCGGCCGCTCCTCTACCACACGGGTCCGCGCCGCATCTTCCCGCTGGTGCGCGACGCGATCGAGCGTGTGCTGCCGGTGGCATCGCTGGCCTACATCGGTTTTTCGCACATCGAGGCCGACGAGTGCGGTACGCTCAATGACTTCCTCGCACTCGCGCCGCAGGCCGTGCCGCTATGCGGCGCGCTGGCAGCGATGATCTCGGTCGACGACATTGCCATGCGCCCAGCCAAGGGCATGGCCGACGGCGAAGTGATCGCACTCGGGCAGCACCGGGTCCGGTGGCTGTACACGCCGCACCTGCCGCACGGTTGGGAATGCTGCGCCGCCTACGAGGAAACTACCGGTACCCTGCTGTGCGGCGACCTGTTCACCCAGCCCGGCCACGCCAACCCCGCCCTGACCGGCGACGATATCCTGGCATCGAGCGAGGCGTTCCGGCTGCAGATGGATTACTACGCCCACAGCCCGCAGACGCGGGCGCAGCTGATGCGCCTGGCGGACCTCGAGCCATCGACGCTCGCCTGCATGCACGGCAGCGCCTGGCGCGGCGACGGCGGCGCCCTGCTGCGGCGCCTGGCCGACCGGCTCGCGCCTGCCAGCGCCTGATCCTCATCCGCATGCCATCATGAATCCAATTCAAGCATCACGAACGAAAAAAAAGCCCGCGCAAACGGCGGGCCAAAGGAAGCATGGATGAGGCGCCGGCGCAGGCCGACGCCCGTATTGCGGATCAGAAGGTGTACTGCACCTTCACCATCGGCGTGCGCGCGGTCGCGCCGACGATCTTGTTGCTGTCGTTGCCGAACTTGTTCTTCCAGTATTGGTAGGCGATACCGGCGCGGAAGCGCTTGGGCTTGGCGCCCCACAGGGAGCCGACGTCGTACATCAGCTGCATGTCGATATTGGTCTCCGGCTTGGTCGCGGCGCCGAATTCATTCTTGCCCTTGGCCGCGATGAAGTTGGCATAGCCTTCCCAGGTGAACTTGGTCGACCCAATCGGGAAGGCCCAGACAGCGCCCAGCATCGGATGCGGATCGTAGTGGTAACGCGGCGTGCTGATGCCGGTGAAAGTGCTGTACGGCGCATTGCTTTCCCACAGCTCGTACACGCCCACATTCAACAGCCCCGGCACGTCGAACATCAGCGTCGGCCCCAGCACCAGCATGCGCTTCTTGGAGTTATAGCCGGCGTCGGTCTTGGTGTTGATGTCGAAGCCGCCGGTCAGCCCGACGTCCTTCACCGGACCGAATTTCAGCGCGGAGCCGCTGACCTTGCCCCACTCGACGGTGTTGCGGTAGACGGCATAGAACTCTTGCGCACCGCTGCTGGCGCCCTTCGACGACGGATCATTCTTGTCAGACAGCAGCATGTCGAGGTTGAAGAAATTCGTACCGTAGGTGTATCCGCTCGCATGCGTGAGCTGGATGATGTCCTTGTGGATGTCCTTCGAATTGAACGGCTCCGCGAAGGTATTGCCCGTACGGTAGGAGATCGAGGTGTCGCTCCAGTCGGCTGCCTGGCTTGCCGAGATGGCGCCTGCGATCAGGGTCAGTGCGATAGTGACGCGCTTCATGCTTTGCTTCCTTGTGCGATGGGATGTTCAACAGCTGCTTCTTCATGGTGGGCTTCGGCGAGGGCATCCTCCGCGCCGTTGAAGAACAGGTTCAGGAGCACCGCCGCGACGGCGGTGAGCAAGATGCCCGACTCGAGCAGCGGGTGCAGCTCGTGCGACATCTGCTGGGCCCAGTGAGGAGCAACCAGCGGAACAAGGCCAAAGCCGATCGACAAGGCCACGATGTACAGGTTGAAGCGATTGCTGCGGAAATTAACGCGGGTCAGGATGCGAATGCCTGCTGCCGCGACCATGCCGAACATCACCAGGCCGGCGCCGCCGAGCACGAATTGCGGGATGGACTCGACCGCGGCGGCCATCTTCGGCAGCATGCCCAGCACGATCATGATGACGCCGCCCGTCGCGCAGACCCAGCGGCTCTTCACGCCGGTGACGGCCACCAGGCCCACGTTCTGCGAGAAGCTGGTGTGCGGGAAGGTGCTGAAGATGCCGCCCAGCAGCGTGCCCAGTCCGTCGGTGCGCAGCCCGGCCGCCATTTCTTTCTGGTCCATCTTCTTGCCAGTGAGCTCCGATAGCGCGAGGAACATGCCGGCGGACTCGATCATCACCACCACCATCACCACGGCAAGCGTCAGGATCATGACGATGTCGAAAGTCGGCATGCCGAAGGCGAACGGGGTGACCACATCGAACCAGGCTGCCTTGCCGACCTTATCGAAATGCATCTTGCCGGTAGCGTAGGCGACGCCGCATCCCACGATGATGCCGAGCAGCACCGAGATATTGCAGATGAAGCCACGGCCATAGCGGACCAGGCCGAGGATGACCAGCAGGACGAAGCCGGCGATCGCCATATTGTCCAGCGTGCCATAGGTCGGATTGGGCAGCATCGGCACCGGCCCCGCCAGCTTGATGGCCGGCGCCACGGCGCCTGGCGGCAGGGCTGCAGCGGCCTGGGCGGCACTCGCCTTGGCGGCATCGACCATGCTGACCAGCTTGGCGGTATCGACCAGCTGCGCATTGCTGTCCGGACCACCCATCGCCCAGCCCACCCCGACCCGCATCAGCGTCACGCCGATGACGAGAATGATGGAGCCGGTGACGACAGGCGGGAAAAAGCGCAGCGCGCGGCTCATCAAGGGAGCGAAGAAGATTGCCAGCACACCGGCGCCGATGCCGGCCCCAAAGATCGCACGCGCACCTTCGACGCCGGGCACGGCATTGGCGATCGCGACCATCGGGCCGACGGCGGCGAAGGTCACGCCCATCATGACAGGCAGCTTGATGCCGAACCACTTGGTCAGGCCCATCGACTGGATCAGCGTCACCAGTCCGCAGCAGAACAAGTCCGCGGAGATCAGCATGGTCACCTGTTCCGGCGACAGTTTCAGCGCGCGGCCGACGATCAAGGGCACCGCGATGGCGCCGGCATACATCACGAGAACGTGCTGCAGCCCAAGTGCGGAGAGACGCCCGAAGGGCAGCCTCTCGTCCACCGGATGGTGGCTTTGATGGTTCATGTTTGTCTCCTGATTATTGTTGAAGCATTTCTGAAACCAATGATTGCTGCTTTGTCGTGGCGCCGGCCGCCGGGCTGCGGGACGCCTTTATTCCACGGGGGCCCCTTCTTCGTACCAGCGCTTGATAAGGTCGCGTTCCGCAGGGGTGATTTGTGTCGCGTTGTTCAGCGGCATGGTCTTGAGCACCGCAGCCTGTTGGTACATCTGCTGTGCATGTTGCTTGATATTGGCCGGGGAGTCGAAGGAGATCCCCTTGCTTTGCAGCTGGGCGTTGTGGCACATCGCGCAGCGCTGGTCGACCACGCCCTTGAGCTGCTGGAAACTGACGGCTTGGGCGGCGGCGGGCATCGTTGCCGCCTGCACCGTGCCGGCGGCGGGCGCGGGTGCGGCTGCCACGGTCGGGGCGGCCTGCTCCGGTGCCGGCACCAGCCACACCACCAGGGCCAGCAGCGCGGCAACGCCGACGCCGGCATGTTCCCAGGGAACGCGCTTGCCCTGCACCTGGGCCTTGTGGCGGGCCACGAAGCTGTGGCGGATCAGGGCGCCAGCCAGCATCAGCAGCACCAGCACGACCCAGTTGTTCGGCGCCGAGTACAGCCAGCCGTAGTGGTTGGACAGCATGGCGATCAGCACCGGCAGCGTGAAATAGGTGTTATGCACGCTGCGCTGCTTGGCGCGCCAGCCGTAGATCGGGTCGACCGGCTGGCCGGCCTTGAGCTGGGCCACGACCTTGCGCTGGCCGGGGATGATCCAGAAGAACACGTTGGCGCTCATGCTCGTCGCCAGCATTGCGCCCACCAGCAGGAAGGCGGCGCGGCCCGCGAACAGGTGGCATGCCAGCCAGGCGGCGAAGATGACGAACACGAACACGCAGGCGCCGACGATCATGTCGCCGTTCTTCTTGCGGCCCAGGGTGCGGCAGATGGTGTCGTAGACGAGCCAGAAGACGACGAGGAAGCCCAGCGCGCCGGCGACGGCTGCGCCCGGCGACCAGTCGTGGACGGTCTTGTCCACCATAAACATCCCGGCATTAAAGAGGTAGAGCACCGTGAACAGGCCGAAACCGGACAGCCAGGTGGCGTAGCTTTCCCAATAGAACCAATGCAAGTTGTCCGGCATCGACTTGGGCGCGACCAGGTATTTCTGGGGATGGTAGAAACCGCCGCCGTGGACTGCCCACAGCTCGCCGTCCACGCCCTTGGCCTTCAGGTCGGGCGCGATCGGCTTTTCCAGCGAGTTATCAAGAAAGACAAAGTAGAAAGATGCGCCAATCCAGGCGACTGCGGTGATGACGTGGGTCCATCGCAGCAACAGGTTTACCCAGTCGAGCAGATAGGTTTCCATAGAACCTCAAAGCGAAAAGAAAGTACAAAACCATCTGTACGATCCCTTCACCACAGCGGGCTCTGTGAGGGGCTGAACATCGCAAACATCGGGTGGCTGTTTGGCCGGAAATCCGATGCGCTCCGCGGCGACACGATCTTACTGTATACGATTTCTATTAATCTGGATATTTTTTTTTGATCTTTTTACGTTGGTTTTTCACGACCCGCGATAGGTCGAGTAAGCCCACGGGCTGACCAGCAGCGGCACGTGATAGTGGCCGGCGGCGTCGGCGATGCCGAAGTCGATCGGCACCTCGTCGATGAAGGCCGGCTGCGGCAGCGCGACGCCCCGTTCGCGGAAGTATTGCGCCACCGAGAACACGAGGCGATAGCGGCCAACGGCCATGGTTTCCGCGCTCAGCAGCGGGCCGCCGTCGGTGCGGCCGTCCGCGTTCAGGGTGAGCGACTTGATCGTCTTTACGCCGTCGTCGCCGATGGATTGCAGGGTGACGCGCATGCCTGCCGCCGGGCAGCCATTCATCGTGTCGAGTACATGTGTGCTGAGGTGTCCCATATCTTCCTTTCGATTTGCGGGTGAGTGGAGCCGGCGTCGCCGGATCCCGGATTGCATACACTTTTTATTTTCAAGTTCGAAAAAAGTGTATACAATCCAGTACCGATGTCAACCACTTTCCGATCATGACCCGCTCCCGCACTCCGCTAAAGATCGTCGCCACCGATTCTGATGCACCGGTGAACATCGTCACGCCCAGCGCCGCCCCGGCCGCCAGCGCGACGCAGCGCATTGTCGATTCGATTACCGACGCCATTGCCCAACGTCGGCTGATGCCCGGCACCAAATTGTCCGAGCAAAAGATCGGCGACATCTTCCAGGTCTCGCGCACCGTCGTGCGCCAGGCCTTCAACCAATTGAGCCGCGACCGGCTGGTGGTGCTGGAACCCGCGCGTGGCGCCTTCATCGCCACCCCGACCGCCGAGGAGGCGCGCGACGTGTTCGAAACCCGCGCCATCCTCGAAACCGCCGTCACCCGCCAGCTGTGCCCCGTCATTACGGATGCCCAGATCGCCGAACTGCGCGAACACCTCGCGCTGGAGCGCGCCGCGGTCGAGAACGTCCACGTCGAGGGCCGCACCCGCCTGCTGGGTGACTTCCACCTGGTGCTGGCCAATATGGTCGGCAACCAGGTGCTGGTGCAGATGCTGAGCGAACTGCTGACGCGCTCCTCGCTGATCGCGCTGATGCGCCAGTCCTCGCAGTCGGCCGAAGAATCGCTGAGCGAGCACGTGGCCATCGTCGACGCCTTCGAGCGGCGCGACGTCAAGGCCGCCGTGCGCCTCGTCGGCAAGCACCTGACCAACGTCCAGGCCAACCTCGACCTCGATCCGCAAAGCGTCGACCTGGCCCAGATCCTTCAACGCTGAACCTGAAGAGAGAGACACCATGAATCCAAGCTACCCGCGCGACCTGCATGGCTACGGCGCCCAGGCCCCGCACGCCGAATGGCCGGGCAAGGCCCGCGTCGCCGTGCAGTTCGTCCTGAATTTCGAGGAAGGCGGCGAGAACTGCGTGCTGCACGGCGACGCCGGCAGCGAGCAGTTCCTGTCCGAGATGTTCAACCCGGCCGCGTTCCCGAACCGCCACCTGAGCATGGAGAGCATCTACGAATACGGCTCGCGCGTGGGCGTGTGGCGCATCCTGCGCGAGTTCGAGCGGCGCAAGCTGCCGCTGACGGTGTTCGGCGTCGGCATGGCGCTCGAGCGCAGCCCCGACATCACCCGCGCCTTCACGGAACTGGGCCACGAGATCGCCTGCCACGGGTGGCGCTGGATCAGCTACCAGAACGTCGACGAGGCCGCCGAACGGGCCGACATGGCGCGCGCCATGGAATCGATCACGCGCCAGACCGGCGAGCGCCCGCTCGGCTGGTACACCGGCCGCGACAGCCCCAATACGCGCCGCCTGGTGGCGGACTTCGGCGGCTTCGAGTACGACAGCGACTACTACGGCGACGACCTGCCGTTCTGGCTCAAGGTGCGCAAGACCGACGGCACCCAGTCGCCGCAGCTGGTCGTGCCCTACACGCTCGACTGCAATGACATGCGCTTCGCGCTGCCACAGGGCTTCTCGCATGGCGACCCGTTCTTCGAATACCTGCGCGACGCCTTCGACGTGCACTACGAGGAAGGCGCCGACCGCCCGGCCATGATGAGCATCGGGATGCATTGCCGCCTGCTCGGGCGCCCGGGTCGCTTCCGCGCGCTGCAGCGCTTCCTCGACCACATCGAGCGCCACGACCGCGTCTGGGTCACGCGCCGCATCGACATCGCGCGCCACTGGAAGCGCGCCCATCCCTTCAACCCGGACACCGCATTCGCTTGGGAGTAAGCATGCTGACCATCGAACAACTCAACGCCGCCGACGAAGCGCAATTCGCCGCGCTGCTGGACGGCGTCTACGAACACTCGCCCTGGATCGCGGCGCGCGCCTGGGCCGCCCGCCCCTTCGCCAGCCTCGCGCACCTCAAGCACGCGCTGGTGCAGGCGGTACAGACGGCGCCCGGCGACGCGCAGCTGGGCCTGATCCGCGCCCACCCGGAACTGGCCGGCAAAGCCATGGTGTCGAAATCGCTGACCGCGGAATCGACCAATGAGCAGAGCAAGGCCGGCCTGACCGACTGCACGCCGGAAGAATTCGACACCATCCAGCGCCTGAACGCCGGCTACAACGCCAAATTCGGCTTCCCCTTCATTCTGGCGGTGCGCGGCCCGCGCGGCGCCGGCCTGCCGAAGCGCGAGATCATCGCCACCTTCGCCCGCCGGCTGGACAACGCGCCCGACTTCGAACTGGCCGAGGCGCTGCGCAACATCCACCGCATCGCCGAAATCCGCCTGGACGACAAGTTCGGCGCCGAGCCGGTGCTGGGCAACCAGGTGTGGGACTGGGCCGAGGAACTGGCAGTCCATACCGACCCGGGCTACGCCGAGCGCGGCGAATTGACGGTGACCTATCTTACCGATGCCCACCGCAGCTGCGCCGCCCAGCTCGCGCGCTGGATGCGCGAGGACTGCGGCTTCGACGAAGTGAGCATCGACGCGGTCGGCAATGTAGTCGGCGTCTACCACGGTACGGATCCCCGTTCGCGCCGCCTGCTCACCGGCTCGCATTACGACACGGTGCGCAACGGCGGCAAATACGACGGCCGCCTCGGCATCCTGGTGCCGATGGCCTGCGTGCGCGAACTGCACCGCCAGGGCCGCCGCCTGCCCTACGGGTTCGAAGTCGTCGGCTTCGCCGAGGAAGAAGGCCAGCGCTACAAGGCCGTGTTCCTCGGCTCGGGCGCCCTCACCGGCCAGTTCGACAAATCCTGGCTCGACCAGCGCGACGCCAACGGCATCACCATGCTGCACGCAATGGAAGCGGCCGGACTGCGCATCGACGATATCGCCAGGATCAAGCGCGATCCTTCGCGCTACCTCGGTTTCGTCGAGGCCCATATCGAACAAGGCCCGGTGCTGAACGAGACGAACCTGCCGCTGGGCGTAGTCAGCTCGATCAACGGCAGCGTGCGATATCTGGGCGAGATCGTCGGCGTCGCCAGCCATGCCGGCACCACGCCGATGACGATGCGCCGCGATGCCGCCGCCGCCGCCGCGGAACTGGTGCTGTACGCCGAAAAACGTGGCGCCGCCGTGCCGGACCTGGTCGCCACCGTCGGCATGCTCGACGTGCCGAACGGTTCGATCAACGTGATCCCGGGCCGCTGCCGCTTCAGCCTCGACGTGCGTGCCACGACCAACGAAGTACGCGACGCCTGCGCCCGCGACATCCAGGACGAGCTGGCGGCGATCTGCCAGCGCCGCGGCGTCCGGTTCACGCTGGAGGAGACCATGCGCGCCGCCGCGGCGCCCTGCGCGCCCGAGTGGCAGCAGCGCTGGGAACGCGCCGTGGAATCGCTCGGCCTTCCCGTCTTCCGCATGCCCAGCGGCGCCGGCCACGATGCCATGATGCTGCACACCGTGATGCCGCAGGCGATGCTGTTCCTGCGCGGCCTGAACGCCGGCATCAGCCACAACCCGCTTGAATCGATCACCAACGACGACGCCGACCTGTGCGTGCGCGCCTTCCAAACCCTGCTTGACCAACTTGCCACGGACCTGACCTGATCATGACTACTCCCTACGATACCCTCGACGCCTGGATCGACTCCCACTTCGATGAGGAAGTGCGCTTTCTGCAGGAACTGGTGCGCGTGCCGACCGACACGCCGCCCGGCAACAACGCGCCGCACGCCGAGCGCACCACGCAGCTGCTCAAGGACTTCGGCTTCGAAGCCGAGCAGCACGCGGTGCCGGCGCAGGCGGTGCGCGATGCGGGCCTGGAGACGATCACCAACCTGGTCGTCCGCCGCAAGTACGGTGCCGGCCGCACCATCGGCCTGAACGCGCACGGCGACGTGGTGCCGCCGGGCGAAGGCTGGACCCATCCGCCCTACGGCGCCGAGGTCGTCGACGGCAAGCTGTACGGTCGCGCGGCTGCGGTCAGCAAGTGCGATTTCGCCACCTTCACCTTCGCCACCCGCGCGCTGGAAGCGCTGGGCGCACCGCTCAAGGGCGGCGTCGAGCTCTACTTCACCTACGACGAGGAGTTCGGCGGCGAGCTCGGTCCGGGCTGGCTGCTGTCGCAAGGCCTGGTCAAGCCGGACCTGCTGATCGCGGCGGGCTTCAGCTACCAGATCGTCACCGCGCACAACGGCTGCCTGCAGATGGAAGTGACCGTCAACGGCAAGATGGGCCACGCTGCCGTGCCGGAAACCGGCGTCGACGCGCTGCAGGCCGCGACCCGCATCCTGGTCGCGCTGTATGACCAGAACCGCATCTACAAGGAGACGCTGCGCAGCAAGGTCACGGGCATCAACCACCCTTACCTGAACGTCGGCCTGATCGAAGGTGGCACCAACACCAACGTGGTGCCGGGCAAAGTGGTACTCAAGCTCGACCGCCGCATGATCCCGGAAGAAAATCCGCTGGAAGTCGAAGCCGGCCTGCATCAGCTCATCAAGGATGCGGTGGCGGATTGCCCGGGCATCACCATCGAGATCAAGCGTCTGCTGCTGGCCAATGCGCTCAAGCCGCTGCAAGGGAACCAGCCGCTGGTCGATTCGCTGTCGCGCCACGCGAGCGCGGTGTTCGACGAG
>JAEWEK010000361.1 GCA_023389425.1 Pseudomonadota bacterium
TGCCGCCTGCCGCACCCAGTTGTCGATGAAGGCCCATTGGAGCGTGGCCACCGCGGGTCCTTCGATCTTGATGTGGGTGTCGCGCCAGCCGACCTTGTGGGAGTCGGCCTCTTCCGGTTTTTCGCGCGAGCGGAAGAAGGAACTGTTGGCGTAGGTGCTGCTGATGTTGATGCCGCCGGTGAAGCCGGTCTTGCCATCCACCACCAGCACCTTGCGGTGGTCGCGGTTGTTCAACTCCCACTTGCCGGGCCGTGCGGCCGGGTTGACGGGGTTGAACGGGAGGAGGGTGATGCCGGCCTGCTTCATGTGGTCGAAGAATTCCTGCGGCGTGCCGAGCGTGCCGACCGCGTCGTACATCACGTTCACGGCGACGCCCTGGCGCCGCTTTTCGATCAGGAGGTCGGCGAATTCGAGGCCGATCTTGTCGCGGTCGAAGATATAGGTTTCGAGGTTGACGGTGCTGGTGGCGGCGCGCACGGCGGCCATCATTTCGCGCATGGTGGCGGGGCCGTCGAACAGGAGCGTGACCTTGTTGCCGGCGATGAGGGGCACGCCGGTGGCTTGCTCCTCGAGGACGGCGATCTGCTTGAGGTCGCCGCCGGCGTTGGCCCAGCGGCGTGCTGCCAGCTGGGCGGCCTGCGGCGGCGGCAGCACGCCCTTGCTGGTCGCGATGGTCGGGGTCGCCTTTGTGGGCTGCTCGGGCAGGGCGCTGGCGTCGGGCAAGGTCTTGCACGCAACGACGACGATGCTGAAGATCAGCCAGAACAGCCAGTGCGCGGGAGATTTCCTGTTCATGTCTTCCTTTCGTTTCCGGCCTGATGCGCGGCCGGCACAGCCGGAAATGACAGTGTACGCGCGGCAGCGTTTTCACTTTGTACGGCAACGAACACTAGGCCATGGCCGCCCGGAAAGTTGCCGCCATCTGCGGTACACTTTTGCATCGAGCAATTGGGGAAACGTATGTACCTGACTTATTTCAACGGCGAATGGCATGAAGGGAACGTCCCGCTGTACGGGGCGATGGATCACAGCGTGTGGCTGGGCTCGTCGGTGTTCGACGGCGCGCGGGCGATGGGCGGCAAGCTGCCGGACCTGCGTCCGCACCTGGAGCGCGTGGTGCGCTCGGCCGAAAAGCTGGGCCTGCGTTGCCCGCTGTCGGTGGAGGAAATGGAAGCGCTGGTGCGCGAAGGCGTGGCGAAATTCCCCTCCGATGCCGAGTTGTACATCCGGCCGCTGGTGTTCGCCTCGAGCGGCTTCCTGATTCCGGAACCGGAGAAGAGCGGCTTCGCGCTGACGCTGTTCGATGCGCCGCTGCCGGCCTTCACCGGGTTCTCGGCCTGCCTGTCGGCGCTGCGCCGGCCGGAGCCGGACATGGCGCCGACCGATGCCAAGGCGTCCGCGCTGTATGCGAACTCGACCAAGGCGATGCGCGAAGCGAAGGCGCGCGGCTTCGACCAGGCGATCATGCTGGATGCGCAGGGCAATGTGGCGGAGTTCGCCTCGTCGAACCTGTTCCTCGTCACGGACGAGGGCAAGGTGGTGACGCCGGTGGACAACGGCACTTTCCTCGCGGGCATCACACGGGCGCGGGTGATCGCGCTGCTGGGCGAGGCCGGCATCGCGGTCGAGCAGCGCAGCGTCAAGCCGGCGGAGCTGGAGACGGCGCGCGAGATTTTTAGCACCGGCAATTACGGCAAGGTCACGCCGTGCGTGCGCTATGAAGGCCGCACGCTGGAGGCGGGGCCGGTGGCGCGCCAGGCGCGCGCCTTGTACCTCGGGTTCGTGGAAGGGTGCTGAAGGCGGCTTACTTCGACGGCGCCAGCGCCCCACAGTCCGCACCGAGCCAGCGCGCGCTCGACGCTACGGTGATCGGTGCGGGACTGCCGCCGCGCATGACCTTGGCCGTCATCGTATAGCTGCTGTCGCTGACGTAGCGCACCTCGCCGCTGCCGCTGGTCTGGGTCGCCGGGCAGGTGAAGGTAAAGCTCATCCTGCCACCCTGCATCGGACTGTGGCTCTGGCTGCAGTTGGCGTCCTGGCTCACCGGCAGGTCGCTGTTTTTCGCCATCTCCGGCGTGACGCAGACTTTGGCAAGAAGCCCGCCATCGGTCGGGTTCAGCTGCACCCCGCGTTGCGCCATCATTTGCTGGATCATCTGGCGCTGGTCGGGCGGCATATTGGCAAACTGGCGCTGCAGCGCCGCCGCGGCGCCGCTGGGGTCGCCGATATTGTTGCTCACCTCCCAGACGCCGGGCTTGATGGTCTGGGCGGCGGCGGGCAAGGCAAGGGCGGCGCACAGGACGGCGAAAACAAGACGGGACATTGGCTGACTCCGCGAGTGTCGAAAGGCGCCATTGTCGGCGGTTTTGCGCCGGCATGCCAACCCGGATCAGGTCAGGGCGCGCACCAGCCAGCCCAGGATCGCCGACAGGAGTTGGTAGGCAATGCCGCCCGCGAGCGCCAGCAGCAGCGCGTAGTCCCAGCCGTGGCGCGGGAAGTCGGCGCCGAAGCGGCTGCGCACCAGCCGGGCTTGCGGCGCGGCGGCGGCCATCCACCACACGGCCAGGTAGCCCCAGCTGAACCACATCAGCAGGTCGGACAGCTTGTTCAGGCGGGCGTTGAGCGCGCCGGAAACGAGCCGCACGGCCAGCAGGCCGACGCTGAACGCAAACCATTTGCGCGCCTGCGCGGCATGGCGCTTGTCGCCCAGCACTTCCCAGTTGCGCATCAGCAGCCAGGCGCCGAAGGCGGGCGTGAACACCACGCTCCAGCATGCCGCGACGGTCGGGTTCCACAGGGCCGCGCCATGGCTGGCATTGTGGCTGAGCGCGCTGGTGTCGGATGAGCTTTGCATGACGGTGTCTTCCCGGGACGAAGAAATACTATTGCTCACTGAACAGGATCCGTCCTTGATCCCGCTTAGGAATTCACAGGTGCTTTGCAGGGATTGCGGTCGTCGTGCATGGGAAAACGCCATAGAAAAGCGATCCGTTTCGCCGCCACGCCCAAACCAGGCGCAGCCGCGAAACGGACCAGTCCGGCGAAGTGGAGCGCTTATATGCCGCGTCCGCTGATCAGGCGCACCAGGATGATGATGATGGCGACGACCAACAGGATGTGAATGAAACCCCCCACAGTGTAAGAGGTCACCACACCGAGCAGCCACAGGATGATCAGTATGACGGCAATGGTATAGAGCATGATAGGTCCTCCTTGGATGAGACCGCTGAGGCGGCTTGGTTCCAAGTATGAAGACCTCGGATCGGGCACTCCGTTCGCTGACGTACGTTAGAAGATCGATTTCTGATCTTTACGCAGCCCGGGAATCCAGCCCATGACGCCCAGCATGCCGGTGATCCCGATCATCATGGTAAGCAAGCCGCCGGTCACGAGGAACACCACGTCATGCGCCTGCAGGTCCGGTTCGATGGCCGGGGTGCCGGCGGACGCCAGGCCGAAGCCGGTGATGATCAAGCCCCACACGATGATGCCGAACCACGTGACGGTATTCATGAAGCACTCCTTGGATAGGTGAAGCTCATGGGCTGCTGCGTGGATCGATTCTCGCTCCGGCCTCGGGAGGCTTCCGTGCGCTAGCGCACATTGCCTAAAAGAAAACCGGGACCGCCACATTGGCCGGTCCCGGCTGCCGGGGGGCGAGGGAAATCAATAGCGGCGCAGGTGGCCCTTGACGATGCGCACCCGCTCGCCGGTGTGCCAGGAGGGAGCGGCGCTCTGGTGGAAGGTGCGCAGGGTGCCGTCGTCCAGGCGCACCCGGATCTCATAGCTGCGCACCTGGTGCATATTGCCTTCGACCTGGTTGCCCAGCACGGCACCGCCGACCGCACCGGCGGCGGTGGCCAGGCTGCGGCCGTTGCCGCTGCCGACCTGGTGGCCGAGGATGCCGCCCAGCACGGCGCCGCCGACCGCGCCGACGCCGCTACCACGGCCGCGCGAGGTGATGGTGCGGATCGATTCGATGTTGCCGCAGTTGCCGCACCAGTTGGCGGGACGGTCGGCGGCAGCCACCTGCAGCGGGCGCGCCGTGCCCGGCTGTGCATAGGGAACAGGCGCCGGCAGCGGCGCCGCCTGGGGGGCCGGCTGGGGCGCGTAGGCGGCGGCCGGGGTGTACTGCTGGGCTAGCGGATGTGCTTCCGGGGCCGGTGCCGCCGGGGCCGGGGCGGCCATCGCCAGCGCCGGCGCGGCGGGCGCGCCCGGCTGGCCTTGCTCCTGCATGCCGGCCGCCAGGGCCATGCGGTCGGCGTCGCTCAACTGGCGGTTGGCGGTGCCGCCGATCGACGACGGCAGCCAGCCCAGCACGGCAGCGGTGCCGACCGCGCAGAACAATACCACGGCGATCGCGGCCAGGATCATCAGGGGATGGTGGCCGGCGTGGCGCGCCGGCGGAGTCTGATGGGTGTCCATGCGAAGTCCTTTCTTGATATGGGCGCCGGGAGGCGCAGGCAGGCCGAAGCCTGATTCACGTGTCCATTGTCGTGAGGCACGTCATCAGCGTCCGTGCGTCACCGTACATACCCCGGTCTCAGCGGGCCTTAGGATTGCCTAAATTGTTTGCAAATGTAAGCGGCCGGTTTGCCGCGTGTCCATCAAAGGCCTCAACCGATGCAGTCCAAGCGCGAACGTCCGATCCACTCCACCCCAGCGTCCGCACGCGGCACCGCCCGTATCGCCGAGCACAATGCGAACCTGCTGCTGGCGGCCTTGCCGGCAGCGGAACTGTCCCGTATCCTGGCGCGCCTCGATCCGGTCCGGGTCGAGGTCGGCGACGTGTTGTGCGAGCCCGGCGATGTCATCCGCCATGTGTATTTTCCGCACGACTGCCTGATCTCGCTGCTGGCCGTGGCCGAGGGGCGCATGACGCTCGAGGTCGGCCTGGTCGGACGCGAAGGCATGCTGGGCGCGACCGTGGCGCTGGGGCACGACAGCACCCAGACCCGCGCCGTGGTCCAGCGTGCCGGCACCGTCAGCCGCATGGACAGCGATGCCTTGCGCGCCGCGTTCGCGCACAGTCCGCCGCTGCAGCGGGTGCTGGCGCGCTATACCGACACGCTGCTGGCGCAGGCGATCCAGATCGCGGTGTGCAGCCGCTTCCACGTACTGGAGGCGCGGCTGGCGCGCTCGCTGCTGGTGACGCGCGACCGCCTGCAATCGGACAAGTTCCACCTGACGCATGAATTCCTGGCGCATGCGCTGGGCGTGCGGCGGGTCGGGGTGACCAAGGCGGCCAGCGCGCTGCAGCAGGCAGGGCTGATCAACTATAGCCGCGGCAATATCGAGATCCTCGATCCGCACCGGCTGGCGGCCGCCGCTTGCACCTGCTACGAGATCGTCAAGGAAGCGGGCGAGTCGCCGCTGGCGGCGGCCCTGCTGGTGTGATGGCGGAGGTGGACGCGATGCGCGACAGGTTCAAGGTGGGTGACCACGTGAGCTGGAATTCCGAAGCGGGGCGGGTCACTGGACACATCGTGCGCGTGCATACCAGCGATGTCGATTACAAGGGCCACACGCACCACGCCAGCCGGCAGGAGCCGCAGTACGAGATCAAGAGCGACAAGACGGAGCACGTCGCGCTGCACAAGGGGAAGGCCTTGCGCCGGATGCCGGAATAAAAAAAGCGCCCCGGCTCGCGGGGCGCTCGGCTGATCCGTGCGGCGATCAGTGGGTGGACTTGACCTGGTTGCCGATCACGCCGCCCACGGCGGCACCACCCACGGTACCTGCCGCGCTGCCGCCGGTCAGCGCACCGCCGACCACGGCACCGGCGCCGGCGCCGATCGCGGTGTTACGGTCCTGCTCGGACATGCCGGCGCAGCCGGTCAGGCCCAGCGCCACGGTTGCCAGCGACGCGCACACTACCACTTGTTTAATCGTTTTCATGATGCTCTCCTTTTCGGTGGGTAATCACATCGGGCCTGCCGGTTCCGCCGGCATTCGGCCCAGTCACTGAATTGTGTGATGGCACGTTCGCGCCATTGACTCCAGAGTAAATGTCGGGATCCTTCGCATCTGTTCGCTAACACACCCTGTGGCGGCCTTAGTGTTTTTTTGTCACACCCGGTGGCGGCGCCTTGGGCGGCGTGCTGGCCAGGGTCAGCAGCCTGGCGCAATTGCTGTCCTTGCCCGGACCGGTGTTAATCAAGGGAATCAGCGCGGCCGGCGCCGCGATCGCGCCCAGCGCCAGCGCGCTGCCGGCCTTGAGTGCCAGCACCTTCTTGTCGATGCCGACGTCGGGCTTGGCGAAGGTGCCGCGCAGATACAGGGGCGAGCGCAGCGAGAACAGGCGCAGGCCCTTGGTGCGCGGATCCAGCGTCATGTCCATCTGCTCGGTCTGCAGGTTGATCGTGCCCTTGGCCTCGACCCGCGCCTCGTCGGTGTCGGCGACGAAGGTCTGGGTCTTGAGGATGCCGTCGCTGATGTCGAAATCGGTGGCCATGCAATTGAGCTGCACCGTCTTGTCGCCGAACAGCTTGGTCACGATGATGCTGCCGATGTTCAAGCCCATCTCTTCCATCAGCAATTTGCTCACCGTCCCTTGTTCCACCAGCGTCTTGAGTTCGCCGTTGGAGTGGGCCAGCATCTCCGCGACCGAGTCGCCGACTGCGGTGAGCTTGGCGTCGCCGTTCAGCTCGCCGATGGTGGCCTGGCGGATGTTTTGCACGGCCGGGAACATCTGCTTGATCTGCAGGTGGCGCGCCTGCACGTCGGCGGTGACCTTGATGGTCTTGCCGTTGCTGCCGTCGAGCTTGACGGTGTTGCGCAGCAGGCCGCCGGCGAAGCCGAAGTCCAGCGGCGCGAGGGTCAGCACGCCATCCTTCATTACGAGGTGGGTGGACAGCTTGTTGATTGGCAGGTTCTTGTTGCGGATGATGCGGTCGCCGCGGAAGTGGACGTCGGCATCGAGCGCCTTCCAGCGTTCGATATGGAAGCGCTCCACCGGCAGTTTCTTGCCAGCCGGCTGCACCGGCGCGACGCCGCGTTTTTCCTTGCTGGCATTCGAGTCGGCGCCGATGGCGGGGCCGAGATCGGAGAACAGCAGCTCGTGCGAGACCACAGTGGCGGTCAGAAGGGGACGGGGCTTGCCGGTCCGGAAGGTGAGGTCGCCGCTGATGTCGGAGGAACCGACCTTGCCCTTGAATTTGCTGTAGGTCCAGTGGCTGTTGCCCTTTTCCATTTTGCCGACGAGATGGCCTTCGGTGCTGAACGGCGGCGTCTCCGGCAGCAGCACGTGGGTGAAGGCATACAGGCGGGCCATGCTGGCGCCGGCCAGCTTCAGGCGAAAGTCGAGGCCTTCGAGCTGGGCCGGGCGGGTGATGGTGCCCTCCAGCGCGATGCGGTTGGGGCCGGAATGCATGTCGGCCTGGAGCGGAAAGGGCGCGTCCTGGTTTTGCAGCGACAGCACGGCGCC
The DNA here is from genome assembly GCA_023389425.1 of Pseudomonadota bacterium. Classification (GTDB taxonomy): domain Bacteria; phylum Pseudomonadota; class Gammaproteobacteria; order Burkholderiales; family Burkholderiaceae_D; genus Telluria. The sequence goes on from JAEWEK010000361.1 coordinate 7,427, forward strand.
GGCCTTGCCGCCGCCGCCCACCGGCGCGCCGTTGTAGCTGCCGGTGACGGTCCAGGCGATGCCGTAGGTCGGGTTGTTGTCGAGGGTGTCGATATTGGCCGTGACCCTGGTCTTGCTGACGGCATCGTCGACCATCAGCACGCCCTTGGACAGCACGATGCGCTGCAGGTCGAGGTGCCACTTGCTCGGCTTCTGCTCGCGCCGGAAGGTCCAGTTGTTGTGCGTTTCGTCGGTGCGCAGCAGGGACACTTGCGGGCCGTCGAAGCGCAGTACCGGCACCGAAATCTCGTGCGCCAGCAGCGCAAAGGGATTCAGTGAAAACGAAAACTGCCTGACGCTGGCCGTGTCGCCCGCCGCCATCTCGCCGGGATTGGCGATGTGGACGTCGTCGGCGTACAGGTGCGGCCAGGGCACCCAGTCGCGCCAGGTGCGGGCCTGGGGGGCCATCGTGCGCGCCGGCTGTTCCCAGTGCACGGCCAGGTTGCCGCGGATGGCGAAGGGCCGCTCGATCGCATTGCTCACCTTGTCGTTGAGCCAGGGCTTGGCGCGGTTCCAGTCGAAGGTGAGCAGGATCAGGATCGCGAGCAACGGGATGGCGACCAGCACGCCGATAAGCGACAGCACGATGGTGCGCGTGCGGTGCCGTGGCGGCGGGTGCGTGGCCTGCGGCTTCTCGATCGTGTCGGGCATGGGAAATCCTTCCACTGGTGGATGTGTGAGCCCGAGATTAGCGGAAAGAGCGGGGCGTCGATGTGCGCGAACGCACCGTGCGCGGATGCCGTTAGCAGGGGGAATGTGCGGCACCGAACTGAGCCAACCGGGCAATCGGCGTACAAAGTTGACACTACATCCATTGATTTCAGGAGAGGCCGATGAATCGGAATGTTCCCATCCAACTGATCGCTGGCTGCGCCGTGCTGCTCGGCCTGGCAGCATGTTCCAGCCCGCAGAAAGCACCGGCCACGGCCGAGGTGGCGGTGTCGCGCAACGCGGTCGAGAACGCGGTGCAGGCAGGCGCCGGCACGCTGGCGCCGGACGAGATCACGATGGCGCGCGAGAAAATGCTCAAGGCAAACCAGGCGCTGGCAGCCAAGGATTACAAGCTGGCGCGCGAACTGGCGACCCAGGCCGAGGCGGACGCCAAGCTGGCCCAGAGCAAGGCCAATTCCGAGAAAGCCAATGCCGCTTCGGCGGCGCTGGACGCCGACCTGCGCGCGCTGCGCCAGGAAGTGGACCGCGCCAACCAGCAGTAAGCCGCGGGCGTCCCATGTTGCCGGGCAGGACGCCTGGCATCGACGCCCTACGACAAGCAGCACGCGCCCCTGCGGCGCCCAGGAGAACAATATGACCAGGCAATTATTTGGATCCGCCGTGCTCGCCAGCGCCATGCTGCTGTCGGCCTGCGGCACGACCCCCACCACCACCCCGACGCTCGACCAGGCCCGGGCCGAATTCGTCAAGGCCAGCAACAATCCGCAGGTGGCGCAATACGCGCCGCTCGAGTTCCGCCAGGCGACCGAGGCGCTGGACCGCGCCAATGCCTCCGCCGCCAAGAACGAGCCGCTCGACAAGATCGACCATTTCGCCTACCTCGCCAAGCAAAAGATCCTGACCGCCGAGGAGGTGGCCAGCACCAAGGCCGCCGAAGCCAATATCGTGGCCGCGCGCCAGGAGCGCACCGAAGTGCAGCTGCAGGCCCGCACCGCCGAAGCCGACCGCGCCCGCGCCGATGCCGCCGCCGCCCAGGCCCAGGCCCAGCAGGCCCAGGCGCAAGCCCAGAACGCGCAGGCCGATGCCGATGCCGCCCGCATGCAGGCGCAGCAGGCGCAGGCCCAGACCCAGGTGCTGGCCGAACACGCGGCGCGGCTGGAAGCCATCCTGGTCGAGCTGCACGCCGTCAAGACCGAGCGCGGCTACGTGGTCACGATCGGCGACATCCTGTTCGATACCGACAAGGCCAGCCTGAAACCCGAGGGAATGTCCACCGTGCGCAAACTGGCCGAGGTCATGACGCAGAACCCGGACCGGACTGTCCTTGTCGAAGGTTTCACCGACAGCACCGGACGCGCCTCGCACAACCAGGACTTGTCGCAACGCCGCGCCAATTCGGTGGCGATGGCGCTGACCGGCATGGGCGTGCCGCGCGAACGCGTGGCGACCCGTGCCTATGGCGAGGCGTTCCCGGTCGCGCCCAACGACAACGCCGGCGACCGCCAGCGCAACCGCCGGGTCGAGATCGTGCTGTCGAACGAGGGCACGCCGATCCCGCCCAGGGTATCGCAGCGCTGACCCGTTTTACCCCTTAACCGATAAGGAATCGACTCATCATGGAAGACAAGAAAAGCGCGCTGTCCCACGGCTTCGACGTGGCGGCGATCCGCCGCGCCGCCGCCAATCTCGATGATGGCGCCGTCACCGAAGGCTACCAGGCCGACCGCGAGGCGGTGGTCGCGATGCTCAACGACGCGCTGGCCACCGAGCTGCTGTGCGTGCTGCGCTACAAGCGCCACTACTACACCGTATCCGGGCCCAACAGCACCGAAATGCGCAACGAGTTCCTCGAGCACGCCCAGCAGGAACAGGAGCACGCCGACCGCATCGCCGAGCGCATCGTGCAGCTGAACGGATCGCCCAACTTCAACCCGGCCACGCTGACCGCGCGCAGCCACGCCGAGTACGACGAATCCGAGGACGCGCAGGCCATGGTGCGCGCCGACCTGATCGCCGAGCGGGTGGCGATCGAGTCCTACCGCCAGATGATCGGCGCCATCGGCGACAAGGACCCGACCACGCGCGACAT
>JAEWEK010000354.1 GCA_023389425.1 Pseudomonadota bacterium
GGTCCTGCGCGAGGAGCGCAAGGCGGTCGAACTCGCGCCGCTGTCAGCGACGCAGGTGGCCGCTTACCCGGACGCCGACTTGCTCGGCGGCGCCGATCCCGCGTCCACCGTCGCCGTATTCGACCTGCGGGCCGATGGCGAGCCGGCCGCGCGCAGCGTGGTCTATTTCAAGGCCGCCAAGGACATGAGCTGGGCCGACCCCGGCCTGCGCGCGCAACTGCGCAACGATGGCGGCGCCTATGTGCTCGCGCTGCATGCGGCGACGCTGGCGCGCGCTGTCTGGGTCGATTTCGGCGAGGCGGACGCGGACGTCTCGGACAATGGGCTGACCCTGCTGCCGGGAGAAACCGTTTACCTCCGCGTCGCATCCAAGGCCGGGCTTGAAACCTTGCGAAAATCCCTGCAGCTGCGTTCAGTGAACAGCTCGACGTTTACTAAAAAACGCTAAAAACAGGGCTGTTTTAGTAGTTTCGATTGACCCTCAATATCTGCTGGGATAAAACTTAGCCATAAGTGAACGCGAGGAAATGCACCTCGCGCAGCACGCGAAAACGCAAGCATAAGCGTTTAATAAAAATCGCATATTGGAGACTCCTCATGCTTTTCTCAACACCGCGTCGCCGGAGGGTGCAGCCGTGAGCAACGTCACGCTCCGCGACATCGCCGAAGCCACCGGGCTGTCGATCGGCACGGTGTCGCGCGCGCTGAAGAACCAGGCCGGGATGACCGAGCAGACGCGGCGCAAGGTGCGCGACGCGGCGCTCGGCCTCGGCTACGACTTCGCGCAGCTGAAGAAAGGACGCATCCGCCGCATCGCCTTCCTGCTGCACAGCCAGCACAACACCCTGGCCTCCAGCCCCTTCTTCTCGCCGGTGCTGCATGGCGCCGAAGAAGCCTGCCGGCGCGAGGGCGTGGCCTTGTCCTTCATCGCGGTCGGCCCGGCCGAGCCGGTGCTGGGGCAGATCCGCCTGCACCAGCCCGACGCCATCGTGTGCGCCGGATTCTTCGAGCCGGAGGTGCTGGCCGCGCTGCAGACCGTCGGCAAGCCGATCGTGCTGGTCGACATGCAGCGGCGCGGCTTCACCTCGGTCAATCCGGACAATATGCGCGGCGGCTACCTGGCCACCCAGCACCTGCTGCGCTGCGGCCGCAAGCGCATCGCCATGCTGTCCGGCTCCCTGGCCCACTACAGCATCCAGCAGCGCAACCGCGGCTTCCGCCAGGCGCTGTTCGACAACAAGGTGCATGCCGACCCTGACCTCGAAGTCATCGTTCCGGCGGGCGAGGGCGACGAAGGCGTGGCGGAAGCCATGCGCAGCCTGCTGTCCCTGCCCAAGCGCGCCGATGCGGTGTTCTGCTACAACGACAGCACCGCGCTGGCCGCGATGAAGTTCTGCCTGAACGAAGGCCTGAAGATCCCGCATGACATCGCCGTCGTCGGCTTCGACGACATCGGCGCCGCCGCCGCGGCCATCCCGCCGCTCAGCACCATCCGCGTGGACAAGGAAGCCCTCGGCCGCGCCGGCGTCGAGCTGCTGCTGCAGCAGGCGGCCGAGGAAGCCCTTGCCCAGATCACCATGCCAGTCGAAATGATCGTGCGCGAAAGCAGCTGCGACGACTAGCGCCCTCCAACCTTGAATCGAACAATGTCCAATCTTCCGAATTTTCGCGACCCGGCCGTCCTGCTCGACCATGCGCGGCACACCATGCGTTTCTACCACCCACGCGCGATCGATCCCGCGGGCGGCCTGTACCACTACTTCAAGGACGACGGCACGGTGTACGACACGCGCCACCGCCACCTGGTCAGCAGCACGCGCTTCGTGTTCACGTATGCGATGGCGTACCGCCAGTTCCACGACCAGGCCTACCTCGACGGCCTGAAGCACGCGCTGGCCTTCCTGCGCGAGGCGCACCGCGACCCGGCCACCGGCGGCTACGCGTGGATGCTGGACGGACGCGAGGTAGAAGACGGCGCCCACCACGCCTACGGCTTGTCCTTCGTGCTGCTGGCCTATGCGCACGCCACGATGGCCGGGCTGGAGGAGGCGCGTCCCTGGATCGCCGAGACCTTCGAGCTGATGGAAGGGCGTTTCTGGGATGCGGACAACGGCCTGTATGCCGACGAAGCGAGCCCGGACTGGACGCTGACGAGCTACCGCGGCCAGAACGCCAACATGCACGCTTGCGAAGCGCTGCAGGCCGCCTTCCAGGCCACCGGCGAGCGCCGCTATCTCGAACGCGCCTACACCATCGCGCAGAACATCACGCAGCGCCAGGCGGAGCGATGCGGTGGCCTGGTCTGGGAACACTACGACACCCAATGGCAGCCGGACTGGAAGTTCAACATCGACGATCCGGAAAACCTGTTCCGCCCATGGGGCTACCAGCCCGGCCACTTCACCGAATGGGCCAAGCTGCTGCTGCAGCTGGAAGCGCGCGGCGCCATCCTGCAGAAGGACATGGGCTGGCTGCTGCCGACGGCCGAGAAGCTGTTCCAGGTCGCGGTGGACAAGGGCTGGGACCAGCAAAACGGCGGCCTGTGCTACTCGCTGGCGCCGAACCTGTCCGTGTGCGACCCGCACAAGTATTTCTGGGTGCAGGCCGAAAGCGCGGCGGCGGCCGCGATGCTGGCGCAGCGCACCGGCAAGCAGGAATACTGGGACTGGTACCAGCGCCTGTGGGCTTACAGCTGGACCAACCTGGTCGATCACAAGCACGGCGCCTGGTTCCGCATCCTCGACCGCGAGAACCGCAAGCTGAGCGACGAAAAGAGCCCGGCCGGCAAGGTCGACTATCACACGATGGGCGCATGCTACGACATCGTGGGTGTACTGGGGCAGGGCAGCCATGGATGACGCGCCGCTGATGCTGTGCGCCGGCGAGGCGCTGACCGACATGATCCACCAGGGCGACGAGCACTGGGTGAGCCGCGCCGGCGGCTCGGTGTGGAACGTGGCGCGTGCGCTGGCCGTGCTGGGCGAACGCACCGCCTTCGCCGGCGCCATCAGCCGCGACCGCTTCGGCGATGCGCTGTGGACGGCGAGCGGCAAGGTAGGCCTGGACCTGCGCCTGCTGCAGCGCGTCGAGCGCTCGCCCCTGCTGGCCGTGGTGGAGCAGGGCGAACCGCCGCGCTACTTCTTCATCGGCGACGACAGCGCCGACCTGCATTTCGATCCGGCGGCGCTGCCGGCCGGCTGGTCCTCGGCGCTGCGCTGGGCGCACTTCGGCGGCATCAGCCTGGCGCGCGAGCCGCTGGCGTCGAAGCTGGTGGCGCTGGCCGAGCAGCTCAAGGCGCAGGGCGTGTCGATCAGCTACGACCCCAACTTCCGCAACGTGATGGGCGCCGGCTACGCGCCGGTCCTGCGGCGCATGGCGGCGATCGCCGACGTCCTCAAGGTGTCCGACGACGACCTGCGCGGCCTGTTTCCCGGCGTTGCGCTGGAGGACGCGCTGCAGCGCATCCGCGCCGCCAATCCTTCCGCGTATTGCCTGCTGACGCGCGGCGGCCACGGCACGTCCAGCCTGTTCCACGGCGGGGACCGCGCCGATGCCCGCGCCCCGATGGTGACCGTGGTGGACACGGTGGGCGCCGGCGACGCCGCCGTGGCCGGCCTGCTGCACAGCCTTTCCAGCCAACCCGCGCGAGCGCTCCAGGCCCACCTGCACGCGGCCCTGGCCGCCGGTTCCGCCGCCTGCCAGCAGTCGGGCGCCACCCCGCCGCAGCCCGCGGCCATGCAACAACTATTCGAACAGCTTCAAGGAGACGCATGATGACTACCCGTTTTGCCCCGATCCAGCGGGCCCTGTGTATTGCGATGCTGGCGCTGCTGCCGGCGCTGGCGCAGTCGGCCGAGCCTGTCCTGAAGCCGGTGACGGAGGCCGAATCGGCCGCGCTGGCGCAGCGCGTGAAGGAGGAGATGCGCCATTCCTGGCAGGGCTACAAGCAGTACGCCTGGGGCCACGACGCCCTCAGCCCGCTGAGCAAGAAGCCGCGCGACTGGTACGAGCACTCGCTGCTGATGACGCCCGTCGACGCGCTCGACACGCTGGTCATCATGGGCCTGAAGGACGAAGCCGACGAGGCGCGCGAATTGATCGCGGCGAAGCTGAACTTCGACCAGGACATGTACGTGCAAAACTTCGAGATCACCATCCGCCTGCTCGGCGGCCTGATCTCCAGCTATGAACTCACCGGCGACAAGCGCCTGCTGGACAAGGCGCAGGACCTGGCCGACCGGCTGATGCCGGTATTCGATTCGCCCACCGGCCTGCCCTACACGCACGTCAACCTGCACACCGGGAAGGTGCGCGGCAATGTCAGCAACCCGGCCGAAACCGGCACGCTGCTGCTCGAATTCGGCATGCTGAGCAAACTGACCGGCAAGCCGGTCTACTTCGACAAGTCCAAGCGCGCGCTGGTCGAGACCTTCAAGCGGTCGTCGAAGCTCGGCCTGGTCGGCTCGGCGATCAACGTGGAAACCGGCAAGTGGGAAAACACCGAAGCCCACATCGGCGGCGGCATCGACTCCTATTACGAATACCTGTACAAGTGCTATCGCCTGTTCGGCGACAAGGACTGCAAGGCGATGTGGGACACGAGCATCGCCGGCATCAACAAGGTCCTGGCCGACCAGCGCAAGGGCGAACTGTGGTACGGCCATTCGGACATGAACACCGGCCGCCGCATCAAGACCGAGTACGGCGCGCTGGACGCCTTCATGCCGGCGCTGCTGGCGCTCGGCGGCGACGTCAAGCGCGCGCAAGCCCTGCAGGAATCGGGCCTGAAGATGTGGCGCCTGAACCATATGGAACCGGAGGCGCTGGACTACGCCGGGATGAAGGTGCTGTCGCCGGGCTATGCGCTGCGCCCCGAGATCATCGAGTCGGCCTACTACCTGAACCACTACACCGGTAATCCGCGCTACCGCGCCATGGGCCGCGAATTCTTCGAGGACTTCGTGCGCTACTGCCGCACCGGGGCCGGCTACGCGGCGCTGAAGGACGTGCGCACCAAGGAGCAGGAAGACTCGATGGAGAGCTTCGTGTTCGCCGAGACCTTCAAGTACTACTACCTGCTGTTCGCGCCGAAGTCGGCGCTGGACTTCAACGCGGTCACCTTCAACACCGAGGCGCATCCGCTGCGCCTGCCGACGCCGAAGGCACACTGAGAGGATCGACATGACCGCGTTCTCCACCTCGCGCATCCTGTGCACGCTGCTGGCGGCGATCGTGCTGCCGGTGTCGGCGGCGGCGCCGGGCGACATGCCCGTCAATACCTTCATCGGCACCCAGGACGAAGGCAACACCTTCCCCGGCGCGTCGGCGCCGTTCGGCATGATCCAGGTCGGCCCGACCGGCGAGCATTACGCCGGCTGGCGCTACAGCGATCCGCGCATCCGCGGCTTCGGCCACTCCTATGTTTCCGGCGCCGGTTGCTGGGAACAGGGCGGCCAGTTGCAGGTGCTGCCGGTGACGGGCCGCATCGGGCCCGGCGGCGATTTCGACACCGCCAAGGCCGAGAGCTTCGACTACAAGCGCTACGCCGCCGCCTACAGCCATGACGGCGAGGTGGGACAGGCCGGCTACTACAAGGTCAAGCTCACCAGCTACGGCGGCATTACGGCCGAGACCACGGCGCTGACCCGCGCCGCGGCCGAGCGCTACACCTTCGCGCCCGGCACCGCCAGCGGCAACGTGCTGCTCAACCTCGGCCAGGCCAACGAGCGCCACTCGGTGGTCGGCAGCGAAGTGCAGGTGGTGGACGACCGGACCGTGGAAGGCAAGATCACCACCAAGAGCTTCTGCGGCGGCGCCCAGTACAGCACCTGGTTCCGCATCGTGTTCGACCAGCCTTTCGTCGCCCACGGCATCTGGGACGACCGCGGCGGCTTCCCCGGCGCCAGCGGACCGAGCCAGCAGGGCGACAGCCGCCCGCACGGCGTCTGGCTCACCTTCGACCTGAAGCGCGGCACCGCGGTGACGGCGGTGAGCGCGATCTCGCACGTGGACCAGGAAGGCGCGCGCACCAACCTGAATGCGGACGGCATGGCCGCCGGCCAGCTCGTCACCTTCGACGCCATGCGCGCCAAGGCGCAGGCGCAATGGCAGCGTGAACTGGCCAGCGTGCGCATCGACGGCGGCAGCATCGATGACCGCACCGTGTTCTACACCGCGCTGTACCACGCGCTGCTGCAACCGATGACCGGCAACGACGCCGACGGCCGCTACCGCGGCTACGACAATGCCATCCACAGCGCCAAGGGCTGGACCTATTACGAGTACTTCTCGCTGTGGGACGTCTACCGCGCGCAGAACCAGCTGCTGGCCCTGCTGCGGCCGGCGCGTGCACGCGACATCGCCTACACGATCCTGAAGATCCGCGAGCAGGGCGGCTGGCTGCCGCGCTGGGGCTACGCCAACTTCGAGACCAATGTCATGACCGGCGATCCGGTCACGCCTTTCCTGGTCGACCTGTGGCGCTACGGCGCGCTGAAGGGCCGCGAAGCCGAGGCCTGGACCGCGCTGCGTGAAAATGCATTCGGCGTGCCGCCGGAGCAGATCCGTGCGCAAGGCCGTTCGGGCAATCCGAGCTACCTGCGCCAGGGCTTCGTGCAATACGACCGCGCCTTCGTTTCGAAGGGAATGGACACCGACCCCCACCACGGCGCTTCCGCGACGCTGGAGTATTCGCTGGCCGACAGCGCACTGGCCGTGATGGCGAAGGCGCTCGGCCATGCCGCGGACGCGAAACTGCTGGACCAGCGCGCGCTCAACTGGCGCAAACTGTGGGACGCCAGCGTGGTCGACGCGCCGAGCGGCCTGCACGGCTTCCCGCGTCCGCGCCTGCTGGACGGCAGCTGGTTCTCCGACCTGAACGGCAGCTACGATCCGCGCGGCGAACGCGGCTTCCACGAGGGCACAGCATGGCAGTACCAGTGGCTGGTGCGCCAGGACATCCCGGGCCTCGCCGCGGCGATGGGCGGCCCGGCACAGGCGCTGCACCGCCTCGACCTGTTCTTCGATTACGATGCGCTGGTGGCCGATCCGCAAGCGGTGCGCAAGTCGTGGGTGGTTGGCCCGTACAGCTACTACAGCCAGTTCCGCTACAACCCGAACAACGAGCCGGACCTGCACGCGCCGTGGGTCTACACCCTGATGGGCCAGCCATGGAAGACCACCACCGTGCTGCGCGCCGCCGAAACCCTGTTCGGCAACGGCCCGGGCGGCGTCACCGGCAACGACGATCTTGGTACGATGTCGGCCTGGTACCTGTTCAGCGCACTTGGCA
>JAEWEK010000400.1 GCA_023389425.1 Pseudomonadota bacterium
GCGCGGGGCGCGCGCGGGTCGGCACTTCGGTCGGAGCCACCTGGGCCGACTGGGTCGAGCGCAGCTCGGCCGGGTCGAGCAGGAAGGTGTATTCGCGCACCAGCTTGCCGTTGTTCCACGACAGCTCGAGCAGCATGTCGACGAAGGGCTCGTTCAGCGGCTGGGTCGAGCTGATGCGGATGAACTGGCGGCCATTGCGCTGCTCGACGTTGAAACGGAGCGACAGCAGGGCCGGGTTGAAATCGACGTTCGCCACCCGGAAGGCTTCCGGCGAGGCCAGCTTGGCGGACAGGCCGGACGCCTCATCTTCCGCCACCGCGGTCAGTTCGATCTCGGCGCGCAGCGGCTGGCCGAGCGCGGACAGTACCGTCAGCTTGCCGAGACCGGCTGCCTGGGCGCTGGATGCCATGAGCACGGCACTGGCCACCGCTGCGGTGAGCGTTTTCAGCGCGGACGACATAAGCGGGGGACGGCGGGTGAATTGCATAGTAGAGACAGGTTGGTTTAGTAGGGACAAATGTTTCCCATACAGGCCCTCAGAACATAACATCATGCTCTGGAGCATGCAAGTTTTCTGGTCTACTAACAGAGGGGATTGCAGCGCTTTGTTGACGCGTTCGCGGTAGGATGCGCGTTACTTCATATCACTTCGCCATCTTGATTGGCTAAATTGCATTCACTGTAGATAAATCCCAAAAGCAAATGGGGTTCCCCGCTTGCGCGGGAACCCCATTTTGCGTGCTTAAAGCTAAAGCAATATTACGTATCGAGCACGATGCGCAGCATGCGGCGCAGCGGCTCGGCCGCGCCCCACAGCAGCTGGTCGCCGACGGTGAAGGCGGACAGGTATTCCGGGCCCATCGACATCTTGCGCAGGCGGCCGACCGGGATGGTCAGGCTGCCGGTGACGGCGGCCGGAGTCAGCTCGTGCATCGACGCTTCGCGCGTGTTCGGCACAAGCTTCACCCACTGGTTGTGCGAGGCGATGATGTCGTTGATCTCGTCCAGCGGCACATCCTTCTTCAGCTTGATGGTCAGCGCCTGCGAGTGGCAGCGCATCGCGCCGATGCGCACGCACAGGCCGTCGACCGGCGTCGCCGCCGTGCCGAAGGCTTCGCCGCGGCCGAGGATCTTGTTGGTCTCGGCGCCGGCCTTCCACTCTTCCTTCGACTGGCCGTTGCCCAGGTCCTTGTCGATCCAGGGGATCAGGTTGCCGGCCAGCGGCACGCCGAACTGCCTGGTTTCATCGGCCGACAGGCCGCGCTGGGTGGCCAGCACGCCGCGGTCGATTTCAAGGATGGCCGATGCCGGATCGTCCAGCAGATTGCGCACCGCGCTGTTGATGGTGCCGAACTGCGTGAGCAGCTCGCGCATGTGCTGCGCACCGCCGCCCGATGCGGCCTGGTAGGTCATGGAGCTCATCCAGTCGACCAGGTCGTGCTGGAACAGGCCGCCCAGGCCCATCAGCATGCAGGACACGGTGCAGTTGCCGCCGATGTAGTTCTTGACGCCCCGGGTCATCGCGTTCTTGATGACGTCCAGGTTGACCGGATCGAGCACGATCACGGCGTCGTCGCTCATGCGCAAGGTGGAGGCGGCGTCGATCCAGTAGCCGTTCCAGCCGGCCGCGCGCAGCTTCGGGAAGACTTCGGTGGTGTAGTCGCCGCCCTGGCACGAAATGATGATCTCGCACTTGGACAGCTCGGCGATGTCGGTAGCGCTTTTCAGCCTGGTCTCGTTCTTCGCCATCTTCGGCGCATCACCGCCCGGGTTCGACGTCGTGAAGAACACCGGCTCGATATGGTCGAAATCGCCCTCGTCCTGCATGCGCTTCATCAGGACCGAGCCAACCATGCCACGCCAACCAACCAGGCCTACTAATTTCATCATCTTCTTTCAGTATGTGTGTGAGTGTTTATGCGAGCGCCCTGACCACCGCGTCGCCCATTTGCTCTGTGCCGACACGGGTGGTGCCCGGCTCGTAGATGTCCGGCGTGCGCAGGCCCTGGGCCAGCACGCGCTTGACGGCGTTCTCGATGCGGCCGGCCTGTTCGGCGCGGTCGAGCGAGAAGCGCAGCATCATCGCCGCGGACAGGATGGTCGCCAGCGGATTGGCGATGCCCTGCCCCGCGATGTCCGGCGCCGAACCGTGCGAAGGCTCGTACAAGCCCTTGTTGTCTGCGTCGAGCGAGGCGGAAGGCAGCATGCCGATCGAGCCGGTGAGCATTGCCGCCGCATCCGACAGGATATCGCCGAACATGTTGCCGGTGACGACGACGTCGAACTTCTTGGGCGCGCGCACCAGCTGCATCGCGGCGTTGTCGACGTACATGTGGTCCAGCTCGATGTCCGGGTATTCCTTGTGCACGTCGATCATCACGTCGCGCCAGAACTGGAAGGTCTCCAGCACATTGGCCTTGTCGACGCTGGTCACGCGCTTGCCGCGCTTGCGCGCCGCCTGGAAGGCGACGTGGGCGATGCGGCGGATTTCGCCTTCCGCGTAGCGCATGGTGTCGAAGCCTTCGCGCTGGCCCTTGAACGGGCCGTCCGGGCATTCGCGCACGCCGCGCGGCTTGCCGAAGTAGATGTCGCCGGTGAGCTCGCGCACGATGAGGATGTCCAGGCCCGACACCACCTCCGGTTTGAGCGTCGAGGCGCCGGCCAGTTCCGGATACAGGATCGCCGGACGCAGGTTGGCGAACAGGCCCAGTTCCTTGCGCAGGCCGAGGATGGCCTGTTCCGGGCGCAGCGCGCGCTCGAGATTGTCGTACTTGTAGTCGCCGACGGCGCCGAACAGCACCGCGTCAGCCTCCTTGGCCAGCGCCAGCGTGTGCGGCGGCAGCGGATGGCCGTGCGCGGCATAGCCGGCGCCGCCGACGTCCGCGGTTTCGGTCTCGAATTTTTCGCCGAGCGCGTCCAGCACCTTGACGGCTTGCGCCGTGATTTCCGGGCCGATGCCATCGCCCGGCAGGATTGCGATCTTCATGGATTCTTTCAGATGACGTTGGCGAGCCACGGCTGGCTGGCCAGGTGGCGCTCTTCGAATGCGCGGATCGCGTCGGCGTGGCGCAGGGTCAGGCCGATGTCGTCGAGGCCGTTCAGCAGGCAGTACTTGCGGAATTCGTCGATATCAAACTTGAACGCTTCACCGCCGCTGCCCGTTGACACGGTCTGCTGCGGCAGGTCGATCACGAGCTTGAAGCCGGGGAAGGCCTTGACCTGGTCGAACAGCTTGTCGATCGCGCTTTCCGGCAGCACGATCGGGAGCAGGCCGATCTTGAAGCAGTTGTTGAAGAAGATGTCGGCGAAGCTGGGTGCGATCACCGCGCGGAAGCCGTACTGCTGGAGCGCCCACGGCGCGTGTTCGCGCGAGGAGCCGCAGCCGAAGTTTTTACGGGCCAGCAGGACCGAGGCGCCCTGGTAGCGCGGCTGGTTCAGCACGAAGTCCGGGTTCAGCGGACGGCGGCTGTTGTCCATGCCGGGTTCGCCGTGGTCCAGGTAGCGCCACTCGTCGAACAGGTTGGGGCCGAAACCGGTGCGCCGGATCGACTTCAGGAACTGCTTGGGGATGATGGCGTCGGTGTCGACGTTGGCGCGATCGAGCGGCGCCACCAGGCCTTCGTGTACCGTGAATTTATCCATGTTGCCGCCCCTCCCTGGGGGCTCTCCTTCAATTATTTGCCGCCGGCGCCGGTGATCACCTGGCCTGCACGCTGGACGTCCTTGCCGACGCCGGAAATGGTGTTGCAGCCTGCGAGTGCGATTGCCACGAGCGCGAATGCGAACAGCTTTTTCATGTTTTATCCCTATGTTTTGTTTATCAGTTAAGCCGGCCGCTTGTGCCGGCCTTTTTAGCTTACAACAAGATCAAACGGATGCAGGTCCTTGCTTTCGTTTGATTACAAACCGCGGACGTCGACGAAGTGGCCGGCGATGCCTGCCGCCGCGGCCATGGCCGGCGACACCAGGTGGGTGCGGCCGCCCTGGCCCTGGCGGCCTTCGAAGTTGCGGTTCGAGGTCGAGGCGCAGCGCTCGCCCGGCTCCAGCCGGTCGGCGTTCATCGCCAGGCACATCGAGCAGCCCGGCTCGCGCCATTCGAAGCCGGCGGTCTTGAAGATCTGGTCCAGGCCTTCGCGTTCGGCCTGTTCCTTCACCAGGCCGGAGCCCGGCACCACCATCGCCAGCTTGACGTTGGCGGCGCGCTGGCGGCCGCGTACCACTTGCGCGGCGGCGCGCAGGTCTTCGATGCGCGAGTTGGTGCAGGAGCCGATGAACACCTTGTCGATCTTGATGTCCTCGATGCGGGTGTTGGGCGTGAGGTTCATGTAGACCAGCGCCTTTTCCATGGCGTCGCGGCGCACCGGGTCCTTTTCGGTTTCCGGATCGGGCACGCGGCCGTCGATGGTGGTCACCATTTCGGGCGAGGTGCCCCAGGTGACTTGCGGGCGGATCTCGGCGGCGTTGAGCGTGACCACCAGGTCGAATTTGGCGCCGGGGTCGGTGTGCAGCGTGCGCCAGTAGGCCACGGCCTGTTCCCACTGTCCGGCCTTCGGCGCGAAGGGGCGGCCCTTGATGTAGTCGATGGTGGTCTCGTCGACGCCGACCATGCCGGCGCGCGCGCCCGCCTCGATCGCCATATTGCAGACGGTCATGCGGCCTTCCATCGACAGCGAACGGATGGTCGAGCCGGCGAATTCGATCGCGTAGCCGGTGCCGCCGGCGGTGCCGATCTTGCCGATCACGGCCAGCACGATGTCCTTGGCGGTCACGCCGGCCGGCAGCGCGCCGTCGACCTGCACCAGCATCGATTTGGATTTCTTGGCCAGCAGGGTCTGGGTGGCCAGCACATGCTCGACCTCGGAGGTGCCGATGCCGTGCGCGAGGGCGCCGAACGCGCCGTGGGTCGAGGTGTGCGAGTCGCCGCAGACCACGGTCATGCCGGGCAGCGTGGCACCCTGCTCCGGCCCGATCACGTGCACGATGCCCTGGCGCTTGTCGTTCATGTCGAAATAGGTCAGGCCGAAGCTCTTCGCGTTGGAATCGAGCGTCTCGACCTGCAGGCGCGAGGTCGGGTCGGCGATGCCTTCGGCGCGGCTGGTGGTGGGCACGTTGTGGTCGGCCACGGCCAGGTTGGCGGAGGTGCGCCATAGCGGCCGACGGGCCTCGCGCAGGCCTTCGAAGGCCTGGGGGCTGGTCACTTCGTGGACCAGGTGGCGGTCGATGTACAGCAGCGTGGTGCCGTCCGCGTCGGCGCGGACAAGGTGCGAATCCCAGAGTTTGTCGTAGAGCGTCTTTAACATGGCTTTCTCGTTTGCTTCGGCGGCCTGCGCAGGCAGGCTCGTTCGATTATGCCATATTTGTGCATTGCAGTAGGGAGATGCTTTTGCACGATTATTCCAATCGAACGCAGCTACGGTGAATTAGATTTTCTTATGCATGGAATTTTTCAAATAAAAAAAGCCTGCGCTTGGAAATCGCAGGCTTTCTCACTAAAAATCATCATCCCGGCGCAGGCCGGGATCAGGCCGCCAGGCGCACGCTGCTGCGGCAGCCATCCATCAGGAAGGACAGTCCCACCACCAGCACCAGCTCGCCCTCGGCCGACCGCGCCGTGCCGGTGATGCCTTCGACGTTCAGCGCCGTCATCGGCTTGATGACCAGGTCGGCCGTGCCGTCCACCGCTTCCACCGCGAGAATGTAGGGCTGGGGCGAGTTGACCACGATGCCGACGCGTTCCGAGCAGCTGTCGTAGCACAGCAAACTGGCGAGCGAACGCACCGGCAGCGGCACGCCCTGGTCCTTCAGCACCGGGGCGCTGCCGACCGACATGAAGGTTTCCGGCAGCTCGACCACGCGCTGCACCGCGGCCATCGGCAGCGCCAGCAGCGCGCCCGAGGTCGAGACCAGCATGGTCGGCACGATCGACAGCTCGATCGGCAGGCGGATCGCGAACTTGGTGCCCTTGCCCAGCGCGGACTCGATGCGCACCACACCGCGGTTCTTCTCCACCGCCGTCTTCACCACGTCCATGCCGACGCCGCGGCCGGACACCGAAGACGCCACTTCCTTGGTCGAGAAGCCCGGCAGGAACACCAGCTGGTAGGCTTCGTCGTCCGACATCACGGCGGTTTCGGAGATCAGTCCTTTTTCGGCGGCCTTCTTTTTCAGCCTTGCCGGATCCATGCCGCGGCCATCGTCCGACAGCACGATCATCACGCTGTTGGCTTCCTGCCAGGCCTTGAGCGAGATGGTGGCCTTGACCGGCTTGCCGATCGCGCCACGGTCTTCCGGCGACTCGACGCCGTGGTCGAGCGCATTGCGCAGCATGTGCACCAGCGGGTCGTACAAGCTGTCCACCACGACGCGGTCGACTTCGGTCTCGGCGCCTTCGATGTTCAGCTCGACGTCCTTGCCCAGGTCCTTGGCCAGCTCGCGCACCAGGCGCGGGAATTTCTGGAACAGGCGGCCGACCGGCTGCATGCGGGTGGCCAGCGTGGCGCGCTGCAGTTCGGCCGAGTAGCGCGAGGCGCGCTCCAGGGTCTCGGTCAGCGTCGCCATCAGGGTCGCGGCCTGGCCTTCGAACTTGAACTGCTGCAGGCGCTCGAGCAGCACGGCGGCCTGGTTGGCGGCCTGCACCGATTCGCCCGCCACTTCCAGCAGCGCGTCCAGCTTGACCGCGTCGATGCGGATGCTTTCGTCCTTGGCATTGCCGCCGGCCGCGGCCTGGTGCGCCTGGCGGCGGTCGACGCCGTCCCAGTTCGGCTTGGCGGCGCCCTCGGCCTGGGCCGGCGCGGCGGTGGCGGCCGGCGCGGCGGCGGCATCGACCGCGCTGTCTTCCGGCACCACCGCGTTGTAATAGGCGGCCCAGTCGATGCCGTCGTCGCTCGCGCTGCTGTCGGCGGCCAGCGGCGCGACGACTTCCAGCGCTGCGGCGGGCGGCGCGGCCGCCGCGGCCGCGGGCCCGGCGCTCTTGCCGTCGATCGCGTCGCGCAGGATGCGTTCCAGTTCCGGCGGCATCGGCGCCAGCTGCTCGGGCGGGGTGCCGCCGTTCAGCGCGGTGAGCTGGTCGGCCACGAAGCCGGAAGCCTGTAGCGAGGCCTCGATCGCCGACGGCGTGACCGGCGCGGCGCCGGTGCGCAGCGCGTCGAACAGGTTCTCGGTCAGGTGGCAGGCGGTGACCAGGGCCGGCAGGCCCATGAAGCCGGCGCCGCCCTTGATCGTGTGGAAGGAGCGGAACACCGCGTTCAGCGTTTCCTTGTTGTCCGGATCGCGTTCGAGGCGCAGCAGATGTTCTTCGACATTGACAGCCAGGTCCATCGCCTCGACGACGAACTCCTTGAGCATATCGTCCATTAGAATCCCAGCTCGGCTAAGAGATCGTCGACATTGTCCTGGTCCAGCGCCGCGTCGGGCACGGACGGTCCCTGCATCAGTTGCGGCGGCGTGTGCTGCTTCTGCGCCAGCTTTTCCTTCATCTCGGCCGGGGCGTTGTCGCGCAGGATCTGCGCCAGCCCGGTCTCGACGGTCTTGGTGATGGTGACCACCTTCTTGATGAGCTGGCCAGTGATGTCCTGAAAATCCTGCGCCATCATGATGTCGAGCAGGCGCGCCTTTTCCTTCTCGGTGGCGGAGGACACCAGCTGCGCGAAAGCGCGCGAATCGCCCGCCAGTTCCTTGAATTCCTCGATGCTCATGCGGCCCGCGAACAGCGCGTCCCAGCGGTCTTCCATGGCCTTGGCCTGGCGCGACAGGTCATCCTGTTCCGGCATGCCTTCGTCCAGGGTGTTGAGCACCTTGTTGGCGGCCTGTTCGGTCAGGCTGGCGACGTATTCCAGGCGGTCCTGGGCATCGACGATCTGGACCGAAGCCTCGGACAGCGCACGGTCGTAGCCCAGCTCGCGCAGCGAGTCGTGCAGCAGGCGCACGATGCCGCCCAGGCGTTCGAACATCGGCTTGCCGGATTCGTCTTCGGCTTCATTGGCAGCCTCGGGCGCCAGGTCGGCCGGGGTATCGGCGGGGGTCTCGGCGCCGCGGCCGGAGGCGACCTGATCGAACAGGGCTTCCAGCTCGTCCACCTCGCGCGCGGCTTCCGGTGCCGCCGCCGGGGCCGGCGCGGCCGCCGCTTCGGCCTGGGTGCTGGCGCGCTGTGCCGCGACCTCCTCGAACAGTGCGTCGAAATCCTCTGCGGCGTCGCTCATAATCCCTGCTTCTCCATGTTCAGTATCGCTTGTTGCAATGCGGTGTCGGGCTGCGGCACATGCTTTGCAAGCATGGACCAGTTTTTACACGAGTGTAGCAGCGGCGTTGCCGTAGGTAAATCTCCGTTCCGGCAGCTGCGCGCATTGGACAAGGAAACTTAATTCCGAGACAATGCATTTGTGCTGTTGTGGCCTTTTTTCGCGCAGCGAGTGTTGTATTTTGATGCGCCGTCGCCAATACATGTTGCCGCTATGCAATGACTTTCCAGGCTGAGCGGACGCTGGTTTGAGCGAGGTCAACGGATCGCCTCCCGTCCCCGGCCGGGAAGCGCACTACAATTCCAACGTAGCTTGTCTGTGGGAGGACTGACCATGTACCGGAAAATTCTGATCACCACTGACGGATCGGCCGTATCGCAGCACACCGCCTGCGCCGGCGTCAAATTCGCGCAGCAGATGCAGGCCGAGGTGCTGGCGCTGTTCGTGGCGCCCAGCTACCAATATCCCGTGTATGTCGAAATCGTCCCGCCGGCCTACCCCAGCGAAGAGGAATACCTGGCCCAGATGCGCCGCATGGGCGAGGAATACATGGGCTCGATCATGCGCGCCTGCGACAAGGCCGGGCTGCAGCACAGCTGCATGACCGCGTTTTCCGACGCCGCCGCGCTCAAGATCGTCGACGTGGCCGAGCAACAAGGCTGCGACCTGATCTTCATGGGCTCGCACGGCCGCAGCGGCTGGGGCCAGTTGCTGCTCGGTTCAGTAACCAACAAGGTGCTGTCCCACACCAGCAAGCCGGTGCTGGTGCACCGCCTGATCCGCGAGCCGGGCACCTGAGACGAGGCAAGTTAGCAACATGCCGCACAAAATGTGGCAATAATTGCATGACTTTTTGATAAAATGATATTGCATTGATACCACTCCATCAGGGCGCCACGTCGTTTCCAGTCCAGCCAGGGGATATCAACATGATCAGAATTGTCATTGCGGATGACCACACCATCATGCGCGAGGGCCTCAAGCGCATCCTCGACGGCGCGCTCGACATCGAAATCGTCGGCGAGGCCATCAATGGCTTCGAGGTGCTCTCGCATGTGCGCCAGGGCGGTTTCGACATGCTCTTGCTCGACCTGTCGATGCCGGGGCGCAGCGGCGTCGACCTGATCCGCCAGGTGCGCGCGGAATCGCCCAAACTGGCCATCCTCATCCTCACCATGCACGAGGAAGAACAATACGCGGTGCGGGCCATCCGCGCCGGCGCCCAGGGCTACCTGACCAAGGAAAGCGCCGGCACCCAGCTGGTGGGCGCGATCCGCAAGGTCGCGTCGGGCCGGCCTTACATCAGCACCGAGGTCGCCGAACAGCTGGCGCTCAACATCATGGCACCCAACGAGCAGTTGCTGCACAAGCAGCTGTCGGACCGCGAATTCGAGGTGTTTTCGCTACTGGTGGGCGGCAAGTCGATCACCGAGATCGCCAACAACCTGCACCTGTCGGTAAAAACAGTCAGCACCCACAAAACCCGCATCATGCAAAAAATGGGCATGACGTCCCTGTCCGAAATGGTGCAGTACGCGGTGGCCCACCGCCTGCTGTCGCCGATGAAGGCCTGACCGTTCGCCGTATCAGGGCGGGCGCCGGCCACACCACGCTTTTTTGTCCCATTCCTGTCGTCCAGCGCCTTGCCACACGGCTGCGGCGACGCGCTTTTGCGCAATACGCGCTTGCCGTTCTCCCTCTGGAGCCGGCATCTTGCGTAAGACAAATCCTACTCCCCTGTGCGCCCTCCTACCGACATATTCAGCCCTTGCTGATATCAATGCCGAACTCGTGTTGGCATACTAAATTCAGCGGTTTGCCTTGCTTGCGGTCAACCGGCGAAGGGCGCCAAGTCTTCCCACCGGCCCGCGCCCCTTGCTGAAGCCTTCATTCCTACCATTGGAGATGAGCATGCAGTCCCAGCCAACGTCAGAACAACGCAACGCCAGCCCGTCGACCATGCATTCCTCGCCGATGGAAGCCGGGCGCCAACGCCAGGGCCGGCTCTGGTCCAACCTGAAGGAAGTCTGCGACCTGCTGCACATCCCGGCCGCCATCTCCGTCAACAACGAAGAGCTGCTGTTCCAGCACGTGCAGTTCAAGACCGGGCAGCGCGTGCACACCATCGGCCAGGCTTTCGATACGCTGTACATCGTCAACTCGGGCTTCCTCAAAACCGTGCTCATCGACGAGTTCGGCAACGAGCAGGTGCTGAGCTTCCCCATGAAGGGTGACATGCTCGGCGTGGACGGCATCCACACCCGCCACTACGCCTCGGAGGCGGTGGCGCTGTCCGATTGCGACCTCATCCTCCTGCCGTTCAAGAAACTCACCGCGCTGGGCCGCGTGCACAGCGAGCTCGAAAACGTCATGTACGGCGTCATGAGCCGGGAGCTGGTGCGCGAGCAAGCCATGATCGGCATGCTGGGCGCCCTGTCGGCCGAAGCGCGCGTGGCCCGCTTCCTGGTCTCGCTGGCGGACCGCTTCGCCGCGATGGGTTATTCCAGCAAGCTGTTCAACCTGCGCATGACGCGCCACGAAATCGGCAGCTACCTCGGGCTCACACTCGAAACCGTCAGCCGCACCCTGTCCGCCTTCAACGAAATCGGCCTCATCACGGTCGACCAGCGCACCATCGGCATCAAGGACGCCGAGGCGCTCAAGACGCTGCGCCGGCTGCCGCCCTCGCGCTCCCGCGCCAAGCAGACCACCAAGCAGCAAAAGGCCGAAGCCGACCAGTCCGGCGACGACCAGGTGCTGGCCACCGCGTAACAGCTCCGCAAGAAAACAAAGCCGGCGTCCCCTCCGCGGGTGCCGGCTTTGTTCCTTGTCGCGCGCGGCGGCTGGCCGCCGGCGCGCGACGCCAGCATGCTTACTGGCGAATGATGCGGCCGTTGTCGACGCGGACACGGTCGCCGGCCCGCACGCCGGGATCGTCGCCGTAGCTGACGGTCTGGGTCGCGCCGTTGGGGTAACGCACCACCACGTCATAGCGCACGCGGTTGCGGGTCGAATTGCGCGCGATATTGTTGCCCACCACTGCCCCACCGACGGCGCCCGCCAGCTCGGCTGCCGTGCGGCCGCTGCCGCTGCCCACCGCGCTGCCCAGCAGGCCGCCAACCACCGCCCCGCCTACCGTGCCCAGCGCGTTGCCGTTATTGTCCAGCTCGACCACATTGACGGCCTCGACGGTTGCGCAGCCCGGGCAGTAGCGCTCATCGCGTGCGCCCGGTTGCGGCGGAGGCGCCCAGCGGCCACCGCCGGCCAGCAGCGGCTCGCCCAGCACCGCCGTGGTGTAGCGGCCTTGCGAGCGAATCGTCGCGGTCACCTGGCTGTTCGGGTCGAGATTGTCGCTTCGGCGCACGGTGTACACGCCGCTGTACTCGCCCGGCCGCACTTCCGGCAGGAAGAAGACACCCTGGGTGCCGGCGATCGCGATATTCACGCGGGAACCCGGTGTGCCGCGCACGGTGAAGGTGAGCGCGCTGCCCGGCCGGATATCATCATTGTTGCGCACGCTGAAGCGCTCGATACGCGGTGCGTTGGCCAGGTCGCCGGGACGCGGACGATCGCGGTCGCGCATCGCGTCGCCGACCAGCGATTCAGTCAGGATATTGCTCGCCACCCGGTCGCCGACCCGCAGGTTGGCCGTCACCGAGCTGCCCGGCCGGATACGGTCGTGTTCGCCGATGCGATAGGTGCCTTCGTACACGCCCGGCTGCACCTCGGTCAGGCGCAAGCCCCGGGTGGCGCCATCGATGCGCAGGTCGGCCCGGCCGCCCGGCGTACCGTAGACGTCGAAGGTCAAGTCCGTGCCCGGCGTCAACCGATGCACTTCGTTCACGTTAAAACCGCGGATGACCGGGCCGACGTAGGCGCGATCGTACTGTTGTGCCGCTGCCGGAGCTGCCGCAAGGGTCATCGAGCCGAGCGGCACGAGGGCGACCAGGGCCGCAAAGAGTGTCTTTCTTGCGTTCATCATGTTCTCCTCGAAAATGGGGCTGCATTCCGACTGTCGTGTCGGTCTGAACGGACTGTACGCCAGAGCATGCAAGGGGTCGGTTAGTTAGCGTACGCTATGAATGGTGTCGCCCGAGCTGACGAAGACCCGCTCCTCCGGCGATGGCGTGATGACGTATCCGCCAGTAAATGCGCCGAAGGACGGCAGGATCATGCGCCGACGCCCGACGAGGAAACACGGCAGCCGCAGCGCATCGAAGCGCGTGGCCAGCACATATACCGGATGCACGTGCCCCGCCAGCACATAGCCCGGCGCCTCGAGGTCGGGATGGTGGCAGCACGCGAACGGCCCGAGCATGAAGGGCTCATCCACCAGGGTGATCGCCAGCGCGGCGCCCGGATCGCCCGCGTGGCGGTCGTGATTGCCGCGCACGAGGATCAAGCCGAGGCCGGCGTGACGCGTGCGCCACTCGTGCAGCGCCGCCTGGGTCGCCTGGGCATGTGCGGCCCGCGCATGCAGGAAGTCGCCGAGGAAGACAAGCTGCCGCACGCCGTAACGCGCGATGAGTGCATCGAGCCGCGCCAGGTTCTCGCGGGTGGTCCCGCCCGGCACCGGCACGCCCAGTGACCGGAACGCGGCCGCCTTGCCGAAGTGGATATCGGCCACCACCAGCATGCCTTCGCGCGGCCAGTACAGCGCCTTCTGCGCGAGCATCAGCACGCGCTCGCCCGCCAGTTCGATCGCCAGCTCGTTCATGCCGCTGCCGCCTTTTCCAGTTCGCGCACCATGCGCGCCACGCGGTCCGACAGCTTCTCGGTGCTGACCTTTTCGCGAAAGCGTTCGACCATCAGCGGGAAGGCGAAGGGCGTCGCGCGCCGCAGCTCGCGATACGCGACGCGACGCTCGTGCAGCTCGGCCAGGGTGTCGCGCAAGCGCGTCAGTTCCAGTTCCTGCTCGAGCACTTCGCGCTGCGCCTGCGTCAACAGCAGGTTGCCGGCGTCGTGCTTGCTGAAGACCTCGAAGAACAGCGAGCTCGACGCCTGCAGCTGGCGCGTCGATTTCGGCTGGCCCGGATAACCCTGGAACACCAGTCCCGCGATGCGCGCGACTTCGCGAAAACGCTGGCGCGACAACTGGCCCGCATTCAGGCTGCCCAGCACATCCTCGAGCAGCGCGCCGGTATCGAACAGGCCCACCTGTGCGCCGCTCGGGCCGGCGAACAGCAGCGCCCAATCCACCGGTTCCGGCGCCAGCAGCTCGAAGCCGTAGTCATTGATGGCAATGGAAAAGGTGATCGGCTGGATGCGCCCGACTCGATAGGCCAGCAGCGAGGCCAGGCCCATGTGCACGGAACGGCCCGCGAAGGGATAGACGAAGAGGTGCCAGCCTTCGCGGCTCTTCATGCTCTCGACCACCAGCGTGTCGCTGTCGGGCAGCGCCGACCAGCGCTGCTGGATCTCGAGCAGCGGGCGCAGCGCCTGCATCTCCGGCCCTTCGAACAGCCCCTGCGCGGCGAAGCGCAGCTCCTCCAGCGCCGCATGCGCGAGCTCCGAGGAGAGCGGCATCCTGGCGCCCTGCCAGCGCGTGACGGCGCCCTGCCGCCCCGTGGCGCGCTTCACGTAAGCCGTCATCTCGTGCACGCGCACGAATTCCAGGATGCGCCCCCCGAACAGGAAGTGATCGCCCGGCTTCAGGCGCGACACGAACGACTCTTCGACGCTGCCGATGCGCGCGCCGCTCATGTACTTCACCTGGATCGACGCATCCGAGACGATGGTGCCGATGCCCATGCGATGACGCCGGCCGACCGCCGCATCCGGGACGCGGTACACGCCCTCCTCGTCCGGCAGCACGCGCCGATACTCCGGATACACCGTCAGGCTCTGGCCGCCGCGCGCCACGAAATCGAGCGCCCATTGCCATTCCTCGTCCGTCAGCGTGCGATACGACCACGCCGTGCGCACCTCGGCCAGCAGTTCGTCCGCACGAAAACCGCCGCCCAGCGCCACCGTCACCAGGTGCTGCACCAGCACGTCGAAGGGTTTGTTCGGCACCTGCCGCGGCTCGATGCGCCGCGCCGCCACGGCGCGCCTGGCGCCCGCGGCTTCCAGCAGTTCGAGGCTGTTGGTCGGCACCAGCGTCACGCGCGACACGCGTCCCGGCGCATGCCCGCTGCGGCCCGCACGCTGCAGCAGCCGCGCGATGCCCTTGGCGCTGCCCACCTGGAGCACACGCTCGACCGGCAGGAAATCCACGCCGAGGTCGAGGCTCGCGGTGCAGACCACGGCCTTCAGCTCGCCCTTCTTCAGGCCCAGCTCCACCCATTCGCGCACTTCGCGGTCGAGCGAACCATGGTGCAATGCCACCAGTCCCGCCCAGTCGGGCCGCGCGGCGATGATGTTCTGGTACCAGAGCTCCGATTGCGAACGGGTGTTGGTGAACACCAGCGTCGCCTCGTGCCTGTCGATCTCGTCGACCACCGCCGGCAGCATCTGGATGCCGAGGTGACCGCCCCAGGGAAAGCGCGCCACGTTCTCGGGAATCAGCGTATCGACCAGGATCTGCTTGCGCTGGTCGCCCTCGACCAGCACGCCATCGCCCTCGCCCAGCAGCACCTCGCGCGCCAGCGCCAGGTTGCCCATGGTCGCCGACAGGCCCCAGACCAGCAGCCCGGGGCGCCAGCGCCGCAAGCGCGCCAGCGCCAGCTGCACCTGCACCCCGCGCTTGTTCCCCATGAGTTCATGCCACTCGTCGACGATCACCATCTCCAGCTGCTTGAACTGGTCCGCCGCGTTCGGATGGCTGAGCAGCAGCGAAAGGCTTTCCGGCGTCGTGATCAGGCACGATGGCAGGGAACGCGACTGGCGCGCGCGTTCGGCCGAGCTGGTGTCGCCGGTGCGCGCGCCGATGGTCCAGCCGGGCGCGAGGTCCGCCGCCGATTGTTCGAGGGCGCGCTGCGTGTCCGCCGCCAGCGCCCGCATCGGCGTCAGCCACAGCACGCGCAGCCCGCCGGCACGGCGCCTGCCGCCCTGCGCCCGCAGCAGCGCCGCAAACCACACGGCGAAGGTCTTGCCGGCGCCCGTGTTCGCATGCAGCAGGCCGGACTGCCCGGCCAGCGCCGCATGCCAGACCGCGCGCTGGAACGGAAACACGGTCCAGCCGCGCGCATCGAACCACGCGTCGACCTTGCGCTCGATCTCGCTCATGGCGCGGCTGCCGCCAGCAAGCCCCTGAGCGCATCGAGCGTGTCCGCGTCCTCGACCGGCTTGTCCTCGCGCCGCCGCAGGATGCGGGGAAAGCGCACCGCGACGCCAGCCTTGTGGCGCGTCGATTTCTGGATGCCCTCGAAGCCGATCTCGAACACCATCGTCGGCCGCACCACACGCACCGGGCCGAACTTCTCGACCGTGGTGCGGCGGATCGTCGCATCGACCTGGGCGATCTCGGCATCGGTCAGGCCCGAATACGCTTTCGCGAACGGCACCAGCTTGCGCTCGCCGCCGGCCTCGTCCCACACCCCAAAGGTGTAGTCGGTGTAGAGCGAGGCGCGCCGCCCGCTGCCCGGCTGCGCGTAGATCAGCACCGCGTCCACCGAGTAGGGATCGATCTTCCACTTCCACCACGTGCCCACGTCCTTGGTGCGGCCGACGCCGTACCGGGCGCCGCGCGCCTTGAGCATCATCCCTTCCACGCAGCGCTCGCGCGACGCCTCGCGCAGTGCGGCCAGCTCGTCCCAGCCGGCGGCCCGCACCAGCGGCGAGAGCTTCAGCATCGGCTGGACCGCCTGCGCGACCTGGGTTTCCAGCAGCGCGCGCCGCTCGTGCTGGGGCAGCGCGCGCGTGTCGACGCCGTCCAGTTCCAGCAGGTCGTAGGCCACCAGCACGGCCGGCAGTTCGGCCAGCAGCCTGCTCGAGAGGTTCTTGCGGCCGATCCGCTTTTGCAGGTCGGCGAACGGCGCCGGCGCATCCAGCGTCTCGTTCCATACCAGGACTTCGCCGTCGATCACCGTGCCGTCCGGCAGCCGGATCGCGGCCAGCTCGGGAAAGCGCTCGGTGATGAGGTCTTCGCCGCGCGACCACAGGTAGTTCTGGCCGCCGCGCCGCACCAGCTGCGAACGGATGCCGTCATACTTCCACTCGACCAGCCAGTCGCTTACGTCGCCCAGCGCCGACGGTTCGCCCTGCAGCTGGTGCGCCAGGAAAAACGGATACGGCTGGCCGCCGCGCAGCGTGTGTTCTTCGTCCGACTGCGGCGAGATCAGCTTCAGGAAGCCGGCGGCGGTCGGGCGCACCGTGCCATCGGTCCAGCCCATCAGGCGCTGGGCAATCAGCTTGCTGTCCACCGCCGCGATGTTCGCCAGCGCGCGCGTCACCAGCAGCTTCGATACGCCGACGCGGAATCCGCCGCCGATCAGCTTCACCAGCAGGAAGCGCTCGCGCCAATCGAGTTCGTTCCAGTAGCTGAACAAGGCCTCGCGGATCGTGCCCGGATCGGCGCCGCGCAAGGGACCGATGCGCTGCTCCATCCATTCGGCCAGGCCGACGTCGCTGCGGCGCTGCGGCGGCGGCAGGATGTGGGCGATGGTCTCGGCCATGTCGCCAACGGCCTGGTAGCACTCGTCGAACAGCCATTCATCCAGGCCCGAATACTCGATCGCATACTGCCACAGCAGGCGGCTCGGCACAGCCTGGCGCGGCTTGCCGCCGGCGAGGAAATACACGGCCCAAGCCGCGTTCTCGGGCGCGGCACTGGAAAAGTAGTTCTGCAGCACTTCCAGCTTGCGCCTGGTGGCCGTGGTTTCGTCCAGGTCGGTGTAGAGGCGCGCGAACTCACGCATCGCTGGCCTCCGCCGGTGCGATCGCCTCGTCGTCGTCGCCGTATTCGGTCTCGAAGCCGGCCGCGTCCAGGCCCTGCTCGCACAGCCAGCGCACCATCACCGGAATCGATCCATGCGTGACGATGATGCGCTGCGCTTCGGTGGCGCGGATCGCGGTCATCAGGCCCAGCCAGTCCGCGTGGTCGGACAGCACGAAGCCGCGGTCCACGCTGCGCCGCCGGCGTGCACCGCGCAGCAGCATCCAGCCGCTTGCAAAGGCATCGCTGTAATCGCCGAAGCGCCGCATCCATGTCGAGCCGGCGGCCGACGGCGGCGCGATCACCAGCGCGCGCCGCAATGCCGCCTTCGCGATATCGGTGACCATCACGGTCGGCGGCAGCGGCACGCCCTCCGCGCGATAGGCCCTGCTGAGCGGTTCGACCGCGCCGTGGCAGACCACCGGCCCGATGGCAGGATCGATACCCGACAGGATGCGCTGCGCCTTGCCGAAGGCGTAGGCGAAAACGACGCTGCAGCGCCCCTGCTCGGCATTCTTGCGCCACCAGCGGTTGATGTCGTCGAAGATGTCCTGCTCCGGCTCCCATCGATAGATCGGCAGGCCGAAGGTGGATTCGGTGATGAAGGTATGGCAGCGCACCGGCTCGAAGGGCGTGCAGGTCTTGTCCGCCTCGACCTTGTAGTCGCCCGAGGCGACCCAGACTTCGCCGCCGCATTCCATGCGCACCTGGCTCGATCCGAGCACGTGGCCGGCCGGATGCAGCGACACGGTCACGCCGTTCTGCACCACCTTCTCGCCGTATGCGAGGCCGTCGATGACGGCATCGTCGCCCAGCCGGGTGCGCAGCACGCCCACGCCGGGCGCCGCAGTCAGGTAGCGCTTGCTGCCGTAGCGGGCGTGATCGCCGTGCGCATGGGTGATAACGGCCCGTTCCACCGGCCGCCAGGGGTCGATGTAGAAGTCGCCGGGCACGCAGTACAAGCCCTCCTTGCGAACGACGACCATGTCCCCCATGCGATCCTTTCCCGTGCTAGGCCGGCTCCACGTAGTCGGCGACGAAGCTGCGCTTTTCCTCGTCGCCGGGGAATTCTATCGTCACCTGGCCGCCGGCCACGGCGATCACCACGCCCTCGCCGTATTTCGCCACCTTGACGCGGGCGCCGACTTCGAAAGCCGGCGGCGGCGGCGCATGCTCGTCCGGCACGGTGTCGAATTCGTCGTCGCGGATCTCGATGTCTTCGGTCAGCGCCTGCGACGGCGGATTGAGGCAGTTGTCGCAGCGGCAGCACTTCTCGAAGCCGGGCACCTCGTCCTTGAAGTAATCGAGCAGTAGCTTCCAGCGGCAGAAGCCGCTCACCGCATAGCCCACCATCTGGTCGAGCGCCTCGCGGTCGCGCTCCTGCTTCTGCACGTAGACCTCGGCCAGGCCTTCGAAGGTGGCCGCTTTCGGCTCCTGCGCGGTGACGATGTATTCGAGCTTGCGGTTCTGGCGCAGCAGCTTGCCGT